>JAHHRR010000014.1 GCA_020025655.1 Oscillospiraceae bacterium | reverse complement strand
CTTATTGATATGGTAGACCGTTTAAGCACCGGCATAAGCTCCGGCGAGGCTGAAAAGCTAATCCGTATTTTCAGAAACTGCAATCAGTATGAACTGCGCTTCTGGGATATGGCCTATGCAGCTGGTGAATGATATCGATGATGAATGAGGCGTTTCTTATTGGAAACGCCTCTTTTAATATTCATGTAATCAATTACAAATAATTTTTCAGACAGAAAAAAGTATGCTATAATAGCAAAATAACAGCCTGAAATCAGAATCGGGCAAAAGCTGCGGAGGAATCCTATGTATAAACTGATGATTGTAGAAGATGATCTGGGAATAGCGGAAGAAATAAGAAAAAAGGCTCAGATGTGGAGCATAGAAGCATTTGTTGCTCAGAATTTTCAAAATATAATGGAAGAGTTTAACACTGAAAAGCCGCATCTTGTGCTGCTCGATATCTCACTGCCTTTTTACAGCGGATATCACTGGTGCAATGAGATTCGTAAAATTTCCAAAGTACCTATTATTTTCATATCCTCTGCGGCAGATAACATGAATATTGTAATGGCTATGAATGCAGGCGCAGATGACTTCATTCCCAAACCGTTTGATCTCAATGTACTTATAGCCAAGGTTCAGGCGTTACTGCGCAGAAGCTATGATTTTGCTGTGGGAGCGCCTGCAATTCAGCACAGGGGTGCTTTCCTGAATACAGAGGATCAAAGTCTCAGTTACGATTCTCAAAAGCTTGAGCTAAGTAAGAATGAATACAGAATTCTGCTGTGCCTTATGGAGAATAAAGGTAAGGTGGTCAGCCGTGAAAAGCTTATGGAGCGGCTGTGGGCTACGGAGCTGTTTGTTGATGAAAACACGCTTACAGTAAATATTAACAGACTGCGTAAAAAGCTGACGGCTATGGGACTGAACGATTTCATTACCACAAAGTTCGGTGTAGGCTATATAGTGGAGTAGCACATGAAATTTACAACTTATTTGAAAGAACAACAAAAGCTCATCTGGTTTCTGCTGGCGATTATTGCGGCTTTTGCAGGTATACTGTATCTTTATGATACATCACTGAAAGCGGTAATTTATCCGTCACTGCTTTGTACCTGCATCCTGATAATTTATGCGGTAGTAGATTACGCCGGTAAAAAAGCGCACATTCTCAAATTGCAGGATACTTTTTCAGGAGTAACGGACAGCTTTCCTGAGTCTCGTACAGCAGAAGAAGCAGCCTATCAGGAATATATTGCAAACCTTATGCAGCAGCAGAAAGAGCAGACCATGAGACAGGAAATGCACTATCAGGATATGGTGAACTATTACACAACATGGGCTCATCAGATAAAAACGCCTATTTCCGCTATGCGTCTTAAACTTGAAAATGAGGACAGCACGCTGTCACGTCAGCTGAATTCCGATCTGCTTCGTACCCAGCAGTATGTAGATATGGTTATGGTTTATCTGCGGCTTGATGCACCTGCAAATGATTATGTATTCAAAAGCTGCAGCATTGACGATATGATTAAAAAATCAATAAGCACCTTTGCCTCTGAATTTATAAGCAGAGGACTTGCGCTTCGCTATCAGCCCATAGACGGAACAATTATTACGGATGAGAAATGGTTCTGCTTTATGCTGGAACAGCTTCTCTCCAATGCCCTTAAATACACACGAAAGGGAAGCATCTCCATTTACAGAGAGGGGAGTGACTGCCTGTGTATTGCGGACACGGGAATTGGAATTGCGCCGGAGGATATGCCGAGAATATTCCAGAAGGGCTATACGGGATTTAACGGGCGTACCAATAAGCACGCCAGCGGACTTGGACTTTACCTGTGCAAAAGAATCTGTGACGGACTCAGTATTCCAATATCTGCTGAGTCACAGCCCGGAAAGGGAACTATTATCAGATTGCAGCTGAACCAGTACCAACTGAAAGCAGAATAGATTCTTACGACAATGTAAGATTTGAGCGGAAAATGTAAGACGATTCTATGGCGATACATTTTCCGCTTTTGCTACAATATGGTCAGAATAAATCAGGAGGTTACAGCAATGCATATATTAGAAGTAACAGGTCTTAAAAAGACATATACAAACCGCTTAGGCGGGAGTAAGGTTGAAGCCCTTAAAAATATAAATTTCTCTGTGGATGCAGGTGAATATGTAGCGATAATGGGAGAATCAGGCTCCGGTAAAACCACACTGCTTAATATTCTGGCAGCACTTGACCGCCCGACTGCGGGAAAAATTCTGCTCGACGGCATGGAGCTTACAAGTGTGAAGGACAAGCAGATAAGCACGTTCAGACGTGATCATCTGGGATTTGTTTTTCAGGAGTTTAATCTGCTGGATACCTTTACTCTGGAAGATAATATTTACCTGCCCCTTGTACTGGCGGGTAAGCCGTATAAGGAAATGAAAGAGCGGCTTGAGCCGATTTCCCGGGAATTAGGAATAAATGATCTGCTTAAAAAATATCCCTATGAGGTTTCCGGCGGACAGAAGCAGCGTGCAGCAGTTGCCAGAGCACTTATTGTTAATCCCAAGCTGCTGCTTGCCGATGAGCCAACAGGCGCACTGGACTCCAAAGCATCTGACGAATTGCTCAGAATGTTCCGTCAGGTAAATGCACAGGGACAGACAATCCTCATGGTGACACATTCTATAAAGGCGGCAAGCACCGCAGGCAGAGTTCTGTTTATTAAGGATGGAGAGATATTCCATGAGCTTTACCGTGAAAACCAGTCTGAGGAACAGATGTATCAGAAGATCAGTGACACACTGACCCTGCTTGCAACCGGGGGTGACCGAAGATGAAATTCGGTTTTTACTCTAAACTTGCGTTAGATGGCATAAGGAAAAACAAACGCCTGTATCTTCCGTATATTTTAACCTGCATAGGTATGGTCTGTATGTATTACATCCTTCAGTTTCTCCAGCTTTCAGATGCAGTCAGAAATATTCGGGGCGGAGACACTATACAGTATATGCTGTCATACGGCGTGCTGCTGCTGGCACTGTTTTCCTGTATATTCCTGTTTTACACAAACTCTTTCCTGATGCGGAGGAGAATGAAGGAGTTCGGCCTCTATAATATTCTGGGCATGGGAAAGAAGAATATAGGAATACTTATCTGCTGGGAGACAGCTTTTATCTTCATCACATCCATGGTATTGGGACTGCTGAGCGGAATTGTACTGTCAAAGCTTGCGGAACTGGGAATTACTGCAATTATGGAGGCTGAGACTACTTTTGATCTCAAAGTGTCCTTTGCCGGTATTCGCAACACTGTATTGGTGTTCACTGTTATTTTTGCGCTTATTCTGATTAACTCTCTCAGACGTGTGTGGTTTTCCAGTACAATATCTCTTTTAAAAAGCGAAACCGCAGGCGAAAAAGCACCGAAGGCAAACTGGTTCTTCGGAATTTTAGGAATTGTGGTGCTGGCCTGCGCCTACTATCTGGCGGTAAATATTGAAGATCCGGTTTCTGCTATTATGTGGTTCTTTGTAGCGGCTGTGATGGTTATAGTTGCGACGTACCTGATTATGATTTCAGGTTCAGTCCTGCTCTGCAAAATTCTCCAGAAGAACAAGCGTTATTATTATCAGGCAAAGCACTTTGTTTCGGTTTCGTCCATGACTTATCGAATGAAACGTAATGGTGCAGGTCTTGCATCTATATGTATTCTTGCAACAATGGTGCTTGTTATGGTTTCGTCCACGTTTGCGTTATATGCAGGCGGTGAGGATTCACTGAATGAAAGATTTCCCAGAGAACTCAATCTGAGCATAGGAGTTTCAACAGCTCAGGAGTTTTCAGAGGACAATATATCTGTTCTCAGAGAAGATGTAGAGAAGCTGGCTGCGGAGCATGGAACACAGATGCACAATGTTACGGACTATCGTGCTGCGACAATGGGCGGCATGATGATTGACGGCAGAATAGAGACCGATTCCGAAAGAGCAGGGGACATGGGCTATGATTTTTCGGATGTATATCAGATATTTATGATACCTCTCAGCGATTATAATGCAATGACGGGTGCAGATAAGACCCTTGGCCCTGATGAAGTGCTCATGTATACCAATCGTCAAACGCTTAATCTGGATGAGATTTCATTTGAACGTGGCAGAACATTTGACGTTAAAGAGACACTGGACGAGTTCTTTGCAGATGGCGATATGGCAATGACCATTGTTTCAACCGTGATTTTGGTTGTAGACGATGTGCCTGCTGCAGTTGAGGATTTGGTGCGTGCCGACGGAAGCCCTGTATATAATTACTACTGGAAGTTTGGCTTTGATACAGACCTTAACTATGAGGACGAGGAAGAATTGTTTAATGATATAAGAGGCACCTTTATTCAGTCCCTTAGTGATTATACTCGGAATTTCAGCTCATTTTCAGCTGAGAGCAAGAATATAGAACGTGCAGGATTTATCGGAATGTTCGGCGGCCTGATGTATCTGGGAATTATTCTGAGTATAGTATTCGTGTTTGCGGCTGTACTTATTATCTATTACAAGCAGATTTCAGAGGGCTACGAGGATCAGTCCAGATTTGAAATTATGCAGAAAGTCGGCATGACAAAACAGGAGATTAGAAAGAGCATAAACTCTCAGCTTCTTACAGTATTTTTCCTGCCGCTGTTTGGAGCGGGACTGCATATATGCTTTGCGTACCCGATTATAGAAAAGCTGCTTAGAATGTTTAATATGCAGAACAGAAGCCTGTTTATTATGACAACGCTGGGAAGCTTTATGGCTTTTGCACTGATTTACGTAATAATTTACAAGGTTACATCAAATGCTTATTACCGTATAGTAAGTGATGCGAGAAAGAGTGCGGCCTGACACCCTGCTTTTGAATATTCAGTTTTCCACTGGAATGTGAAGCTGAATATTATAAAGGTAAGATTTTAAACTGAATGACATAGAAAAATCCCTGCGGTAAACTTCGCCGCAGGGATTTTTTATATAATGCTTAAAAGCTGATTGTATCTGCACTTAAAGCAGCTCCAAATTTATGGACTTTTCTGTAAAACCGAATTTTTCGTACATCTTTCGGGCGTCTGTGTTTCGGGCATTTACCTGTAATTCGAGACCGTCCAGATTCTCATCCTGAACTTTTGCCTTAACGGCATTCAACAGCTGTGTACCGATTCCCAGACCACGGTATTCCTCTTTTACAGCCAGATCATCTATAAAAATAACATTTCGAGTGACCTGCTTGTCGGATTCTATATGGCGGTACTGAAAATTCAGATGTCCAACCACCTTGCCGCCGCAATCGGCTACAAGAATCCTCTTTTCCTGTACACGCTTTTCAAAATATTCTCCGAAGTAAATTGAATCTGCCGGCTTATAAATGTCCGGCCGCCACCCGATGTGCAGAGCGTGTACTTCTTTCATAATTGCTTCCACGCTTTCGTAATCAGAAGACTGCGCAAAGCGGATTAAACACTGTTCCATTTATATCTCCTATCTGAGCTGATAAACTGGTTCCAGGATTTCTGCACTCAAATTTCATATACCTAGAGCTTCAGGCATAGTCCGGCTCTATCTGTATAAGGCCTCTTTCTTTGACGAGCGAGATCATTAGAGTACAGTTTCCTGTGAGCTTACTTATTTTACAATGCGGCCAGAATCTGGCTGCAGGCTTCGGCCAAATCTGTCTGGCCGGAAATTACATGAATATGATGAGCTTCGTTATCAAAACAGCCGTGCTGCCGCTCGAGCATCTTTTCTACCGGAGCGGGCAGATTGCCATGCATACGCTGAGAAAAACGCTCTTTGATTACAGAAAGATCTGCTGTAACCAATACCCGAATGGCGTTTTCCGGAAGGAGTGCAAGATGTGCCTTTTCAGCAATTACATAAATGATGTGGCTGTCAACGGCACTCTGAAGCTTCTTTTCAAAAAGCTTCATTGCTATTGATTCATTTTTTGCAAGGCGCAGATAGTCTTTTCCGGTGTAGATTTCCGCACCGATCTGTGCTGCAAGCTTGTCTGCAAGGGTGGATTTTCCTGTGCAGCTTTCTCCAAAAATTCCTATTACCATATAATCCTCCTGAACGATAAGCGCAGGCGTGAACCTGCGCTTATGCATTTATAACGTCGTTGTTATATAAAATACATTCAAAGCAAAGCTTCTTCTTATTTTATTAAAACAGAATTACGGACACAGAACCCGAAAAGCTGAAATTATAATGCTGCGTTATAATCAGCCCCGGCGTTCGATATACAGGCAATGCCATAAGTATACAATTCTTTTATAACGAGCTATTTATTAAGGGCTTTTGCGGTCTATATATCATTAGCTGTTATTATATCAGTAAATTGAGAATTATCAAATAAAAAGTACAGGGAGAGGTAAAAAGAGCAAGTTCCATTAGGTTGGTATCAGGTGTTGACAGTCCCTGCTCTTTCATCAAGGTTTTTATATTTACAGAAAAATCCCCTTGTTTCGGCCCGTAAGAGCAAAAACAAGGGAATTACATAAAATATGAAACTGTGAACGGCGAGAAGCCTTGTAAATAAAGAAAATACAGAAAAGTAGGTAAATAAATTAGCATTATTTACCTAGCAGTTTATGGAGTGCCTTTTTACCTTTGCGGGTTTCGACTCCAGATTGGGAACTTTGCGAGGTGGCTGCCCACCGTCCGGCTTTAGTTGTTTTTCTGTTTTATAAGTAAAATGCGACTGTTATTTTTCGTACACGAATCTGCCGCCGAGCATGGTCTTTTCAACCTTGGCAGTTCTGATATCCTCAGGATCGTCAGTGAGAAATTCATGGTTTATTACCAGCAGATCTGCAAGGTTTCCAACTTCAACGGAGCCCAGCTTGTCATCATCGTGCATAAAGAAGGCAGAATTCTTGGTCCACATAATAAGAGCCTGTTCAGGGGTTACACAGCATTCAGGGCCGATTACTCTGCGATCGGGTGAAGTCTCATCGATTCTGGTAACTGCATAGTACATACCCAGAATAGGATCGGGGGAAACCACCGGACTGTCGGAGCTGCCACCGCATATAAGTCCGTTTTTAAACAGCAGACCCGCTCCCTGATTTCGTCTGGCTTGCTCTTCATACAGCAGCGGTGCTTCACCGAGGCAGGAAACAATAGTGGGCTGCATGGCGGCTCCAATATTAAGCCTGCGCATGGTATCCCACTGATCCTCGTGAGGAAATACATAATGAATAAGATAATGACGTCTGTCCCATACAGGGCTTATTTTATTGGCAGCTTCAAACGCCTCCAGAGCCATATCAGTAGCCTTGTCACCGATTGTGTGAATACCGAACTGCCAGCCTTTTTCATGGGCTTTGCATACAAATGCTGTAATTTCCTCCTGAGTCCAGACACTTGAACCGCAGGTGCTGGTGTCCATTTTGTACGGTTCTCTCATCATTGCCGTAAAGGTCGCAGGAATTCCGTCCAGTGTCACCTTAACTGCGTTGAGCTTCAGCATATCATTACCAAAGCCGGTTACAGTACAGGCCTCATCCAGACGGCGGAGGTGATACTCCATATCGCCGGCTGCAGAATCCAGATAATACATGAGATTGGCACGGTAGCTGAGCTTGCCCTGCTTCAGTGCCAGACCATATGCACGCATCTGATCGCTGTTGAGGTTTGCATCAATAGCACTTGTGATACCCAGTTCATTTAGGTATTCTCCGACCTTTTCCAGTGCCTCCACCCGTTCCTCATCTGTTTTGGGCGGTATTACATCCTGTACGAGTCCCATGGCTGAGTTTTCACAGAGAACGCCGTCAGGCTCTCCGTCGGGAAAACGCTCAATGGTGCCGCCGGCAGGGTCGGGTGTATCCCTGGTGATGTTTGCTGCCTGAAGTGCGAGGGAGTTTACAAGGGCGGTATGGAAGGTGGTTCCCATAAGAAATACAGGATTATTGGGGGCCACTTCATCCAGCTCTTTGCAGGTAATCAGGCGCTGATCATCCCAGATTAAATTGTTCCAGCTGTTTCCTTCAATCCACTTTCCGTCAGGAGTTTTATCTGCCCGCTCCTTTATAAGGCGGAGAATTTCAGACCGCTTTGTTACGGGCCGAAGATCAACGGTCAGCAGGTTATTTCCTGTAAATGTACAGTGCATATGGCTTTCACAAAATCCTGGAGTAATAACCTTTCCTGTTACATCCACAACTTTTGTATGGGAGCCTATAAAGCTATCCATTTCATCAGCCTTGCCGACAGCAATTATCTTTCCGTCTTTAACTGCAACGCCGCCGTCTGCAATAATGGGGAAGTCGGATTTTCCGGCCTTAACCTCATCACAGGTGATGGCAACTGTATAAATTTTACCGTGAAGCAGAACAGTATCTGCCTCAGAATACCATATTTTCATAAGTGTATTTCATTCCTTTCTGCTGAAATTCCGGCACCAGTCCGGAATTCCGGTTTTGCGATGTTTTAAATCATAACATATGTATATTTCCTTTAGAAGTCACAAAATGATACATCTGTGTCATTTGATTTGCTTTTTTGTTAAAAGCGTTTATAATATGACTCAATATGGCACAAAGGGAGATTTCAATGAAGAATGTTACTCAGGACAAAATTTTTTCAGCTATTGAGCATTTGCTCCAGAAGAAGTCAATTGATGATATTACCGTAACTGAAATTGTTAATCAGGCGCAAATAAGCAGAAAAACTTTTTACAGAAATTATCAGGACAAGTACGATCTTGTCGGGCAGTATTTTGACTATTTTTTTGAAGAGACCTTCGGCCGTATCATAAACGGAACTGATTTTGATACCGCTTTCATTGAATATCTTACAATCTGTGAGGAGAGATCCGCTATTCTTCGCCACGCCTATCAAAGCACAGATGCAAGGGGACTGCGGACTTTCGATATTCAGCTCACAAAAAGAACTTACGAAACATATTTGAAGGAATGCGGTGCGGATATTGATTCCAAAGAAATGCAGTTTGCAATTAAAATTGCATCATACGGAGGGACGGATCTGGTTATAGAGTGGCTGCTAAATGGTATGCAGGAGGACAAGATTGAATTTAAAAATAATATAAAAAGCACGCTTCCTCCAATACTCCTTCGGTATCTGCAATAATGTCTGAAAACAGGGTGAAAGTGAGTATGATTTTAATATTTCAGTATAAAAAGTATGCTGTATGGCAATAAAATTGCGAAAATGTATCACCTAGAAATAAATTAAGGCATAAAAATACGGTCAGAGGATTATCCCTGACCGTATTTTTGTTTTGATATTATATTGATTTCCTGATAATCGTTAACGGCACAGATGTGCAGCTTGAGCCTGTGCTTATTATGCTGTCAGTCATTCTTCCTTCCTTGACATCAATACTACTGACTCGACGTGTGCCGTTCTGGGGAACATATCCAGTGCAGCGGCTTTTTTTAACTCGTATCCCAATTCGGTGAATTTCAGCACATCTCTTGCAAGAGTAGCAGGGTTGCAAGACACATAGACCACTCTTTCGGGGTTCATGGAAACAACCGCTTCAATGGCGTTAGGGAACATTCCTTTCCTTGGCGGGTCAACAACTACCACTCTGGGTTTCAAGCCCCGTTCAGCAAGACTTGCGGCGGCTTCACCTGCATCTGCACAGATAAACTCAACATTATTTATGCCGTTCATTGCAGCATTTTCGGCTGCATTTTCCACGGCCTGAGGAATGATCTCAGCGCCTATAACTTTGCCGGCTTTTCTGGCCATGCAAAGGCTTATGGTACCTGCTCCGCAGTAGAGGTCAAAAACAAGATCCGAAGGAGTTATATCAGCATAATCAATAGCACGTTGATATAGCTTTTCTGCCTGAGGAGGATTGATCTGGAAAAAGGCCTGCGGTGCGATTTTGAATTTTACACCCAAAAGGCTGTCGCAGATGTTGCTGTCTCCCCATAGCGTATAAAAATCACCTGAAAGAACAGTGTTGCCACGGTTTTTATTTATATTAAGAACAATTCCGGTGAGCTCAGGACAGTTCTCTCTTATGTATGAAACCAGTGCCTGCGTTTTATCGCCAAAACCGGAATTCGAGATTATACAGAGAACTGCGCCTTTCTCATGTACAGCCTGACGGCAGAACACATGACGCACAGTGCCTTTACCGCTTTTTTCATCATAAGCCTTGAGCTTGTTCTTAGCCATAAAATCAGTAACTGCTTTTGCGGCACGGAAGCTGAGTTCTTTCTGGATATAGCATGAAGAAATGCTTATAAGCTCGTGACTGCGTTCACGGTAAAAACCGAATTCAGGGCGGCCGTTAACCTCTGCAACTGCAAAAATCCCCTTATTGCGGTAGTTCGATATCTCGTCGCTGCCGATGATTTCGTCAGTCTGATAATCCAGCTTTCCAATATGCTTTAAGGCAGAATTAACCTTATCAAGTTTGAAGCGCAGCTCTTCCTTGTATGTCATGTGCATACAGTCACATCCGCCGCATTTACCGAAGTTTGGACAAATTGCGTTGATACGTGCCGGTGACAGGTCGATGACTTTCTCCAGACGGCCGAAGACAGCAGCTTTTGTTACTTTTACGATTTTGATTTCGCAAGTTTCCCCTTTGATAGTTTTGGGAACAAAAACAGCCCGTCCGTTTATATGGCAAACACCGAAGCCTTCTGAAGAATATCCGTCAATAACAGATGTAAATATTTGATTTTTCACTAAATTTTCCATAAAAACTATGATAGCACATAAACTGTGATGTGGCAATGAAATTTAACGGTTTATAAGCCTGATTACACCTTATCGAAATTAAAGCTGATTTGCAGTCTGAAATGGCAGAATATTATTGACAAACGATAATTTTACGAATATACTCCAATTAAAGAATTATTGTAAAACAATAATTGAAAGGCGGAGTAAGATGGATAATACAAAAAGACAGACGGTCTATACACTGACAGCATTCCTGATTGGCTGCATTATTGCTGCGGCTTCCGGAAATAATGCTGCAAACAGCATAACTGAGCCGCTTGCAGCGTTTGGACAATGGCTTCGGAATTTATCTCTTAGCGGCACTGCGGGAAACATCGAAGCATGGGCGATAACTATTGGAATTTCCTGCCTTCCTGCGCTTGGGCTTCTCTGGAAAAAACGCTCTCGTATTGACTGGCTTCTTGCCATCGGCGGAGCAGAGACATTTGCAATGCTTTATTATCTTGTAAATCCTACAAGAGTATCGGATATGCTTTATTGGGCAAATTCCGAAACGATTGCAAAAATGTGGGCGCTTGTTTCGGCGGGATCTGTTGCTGCAACTCTTTTATGCTGGGCACTTCTTCGCTTTATAAAGACGCTTATAAAAAAGCCGGCAGAGATTTTACCTGTTTTCCTTTTCTGGACAGCAGCCGGATATGCGCTGCTGCTGGGTTTTTCTGCTGTCAGGGGAGGAATGGATGCTGCCTTTTCAATGCAGGAGGGAAACAATCAGCAGACTTTGATGCAGACGAATTATACGATGCTGATTGTTTTACAGGTAATATCTTATCTTCCTGACCTCATGGGCGTATGGGTAATGCTTCTTGCCGGAAAGCTCGCACTGGCATTGGAGACAGAACCTTTTGCAGAGACAACTGTTTCTCTGGCAGAGGAAATCTCAAAGAAAAGTATTCTTGTTGCCGAAATATCTCTGTTGCTTACTGCTGCGGGCAATCTCCTTCAGCTCATGTTCTTCTCAAAACTGCTGCATATCTATATAAAGATTCATGTACCGCTGCTTACACTGGTTATGTGCGCAGTTTTAATGCTTCTTTGCAAGTATTTCCGCAGAGCCAAAGAAGTTAATGATGACAATGCATCGATTATATGAGGTTGCGGTTATGGCAATTACGGTGCATTTAAGTGAGATATTAAAGGAAAGAAATATGACATCTAAAGAGCTTTGCTCTAAAGTGGGAATAACGGAAGCAAACCTCTCAATTCTGCGCTCAGGAAAGGCCAACGGCGTTCGCTTCCATACGATAAATAGAATTTGCTACTATCTGCAGTGCGATGTTGGGGATATTCTCCGCTTCGACGGAAATTTGGAGGATTCAGATGAATAAGAAAATATTGGTATTCCTGCTTGCTTGCAGTATGCTCCTTTCGAGTGGGTGCTCTCTTGCAAAGGAAGAAAAAGCTCAAAAGCATAATGACCGTATGGTAGGTATATTCCTTACACCTGATACAGTCGATATTTATAATGATACTGAAAACTGGATAGAGTACGGCAGCTTTGAGGCAAATACCGAATTTGGAAAATTCCAGTTCCCGGAGTCAATCCTGCCGGCAGAATTTGATGAAGAAACAGGAGAGTTTTATTTCCCGGGACTTGAAGGCTATGCACTTTTTGAAGCAACTGTAAAGGACGGGGACGAAAGCTATCATACAGTTTGCTCCGATATGGCACAAAACAAGTTCGGTGTTAAGTCCACAGATTTCGGAGACAGCTACGATTTGAAGGGCACTCTTTATGTCAGCGAAAAAATGGAAAATACTGCATGGTCGGCAAATCAGGTCTATCAGACGGAAGACGGCATGGTATATTTGAACGGTCACGGCAATATTTATTCCGGTGGAATTTTCTCCGGGGCAGTGGAAGAAACTATAAAGGTTACTGAGAACGGCAAAGAGGGAAGTGTATCAACAAGAGCAGAGTTTTCCATTGAAACTATCAAGGAAATAGAAAAGCTTCTTGTCCGCCAGTATAATGAAAACGGAGAGCTTATTGATACTCAGGAGCTGTCAACTGCCGGAGAGGATAAAAATATCAGCTGGGCTGAGGATGCAGTCTGGGCGGTGGTGGAAGAGTACCATGCGGATGATGTAGTGCGTACTGCATACGACAGACCTGAGAAAACAGCGGAAGAAGTTACTCATACACTGGTTATTCTGAACAGCGATGGCATAGGTCAGGAGTATATCTTGCGCTTTTCCGAAACTAAATACTAAATGAATTAGAAAGGAAAAAGTAGGCTGAAAGTTATAGATTATAATGATATAGTCGCTTCATATTTTTAATATTGAAAATTTTTTTATTTAAGTAAGTCCTTCGTATATTTTCAGAAAATATTCAAATAATATCTCTGCAAATATAAGGAGGAATACAATGAAAAAATCTATTAAATTGTTTATACCCTTGTGCCTGCTCGGCGCTCTGCTGTGCGGATGCAGCTGCGACAACGGCAAGACTGAAGTCATGCCCAGTGCTTCTCCTATTATCAGTCCTATGCCCAGCGCAGATGTTGAGAATGGAATTGTAAAAGATGATGACGGAATGATCGAAAACGATGAGCAGAACAAGGATGACAAGGGCTCTGCGGCTGATAAAAATAATATGCTTGAAGAGAATGTTATTTTAAGCCCCGCTCCTACTATGAGTCCTAAGCCTGTGAGTCCGGAAAAATAATTTCTGTTTTGAACACTTTTGAACACTGCGGATTTTAAGCCGCAGCGTTCATGGGCATATGTTACATATTGATTTTAGACAAATCTGGCTGTATCATAGATTAAAATACACGGGGAGTTAAGCTATGATAAAGCTCTATTATGCAGATATAAGCGGTGTTCCGACTATACCGCCTGAGGGACTGATGTCCGAATACAGGCTGAGAAAGCTTGAAAAGCTCAGACCTGAACTAAATAGAAAACAGTCAATAGGGGCAGAACTGCTTCTTAATTATGCCGTAAAAAAGAATTTTCCCAATGTAAGCCTTCCGCTCAACATTAAAAGCAGTGTTATGGGAAAGCCGTATTGTGATAATCTGCCTGAATATTTCAGCCTGTCCCATTCAGGGAATTTTGCAATTTGCGCAATCTCTGAGCGGGAAATAGGGGCAGATATTCAGAAAAAATCACCTTACAGAGAAAATCTCGCTAAAAGACAGTTTACTTTAGAAGAATACAATTACGTTCAGCATTCGCCTGACAAAGATGCGGCTTTTACTGAAATCTGGTCGAGAAAAGAGAGCTGTGTTAAAGCTTTGGGCATGGGGATAAGCCTTGAACTTAACTCTTTTTCGGTTATACCGGATAATGAGATTGCTCTGTGCGATAAACAGCTCAGCGTTTGGAGCGGGAATATTGACCGGTACAGTATTTCTGTTTGCACTATCGGAAAATGTGATACTATGCCTATCATAATAGAAGTTGAATTATAAAAAGCAGGGGAGACCCCCTGCTTTTTTATACGTTCAGCCCCGTATCACGCATAACACTGCGGAGTGTTGCCAGATTATCTTCGCTCATCTTTGTAAGCGGCAGACGCATGATTCCGGAATCCAGATCCATAAGCTTCATAGCGGTTTTAATTGGAATTGGATTTGTTTCTATGAAAAGTGCAGAGAACAAATCAGAATATTTGCCGTAAAGCTCGGTCGCCTGAGAGAAGTCACCGGCAAGGCAAAGCTCGCAAAGCTTTGCGACTGCGCCCGGTACGATGTTTGATGCAACAGAAATGACACCCAAAGCACCCAGCGACATTAGCGGAACGGTATTATCATCGTTGCCGCTCCATATATAAAGGTCATTGCCGCAGAGACTTCTGGTTTTAGCCGCAAGACTCAGATCGCCGGAGGCCTCTTTTACTCCGTTTATATTGGGATGCTGAGACAGTTCTTTGTAAGTCTCGGCCTTGATACCGATTCCGGTTCTGCTGGGTACATTATATAAAATCATAGGAATATCTACCCGGTCGGCAACGTATGTAAAATGTTCGATAAGCCCCTTCTGAGTAGTTTTATTGTAGTAGGGCGTGACCATTAAAATGGCGTCGGCCCCCATGAATTTTGCGGTCTCGGCATTTTTGAGAGCGGTTTCGGTGTTGTTGCTGCCAACACCTGCAATGAGCTTCATCCGGCCATTATTTTCTCTTATACAGAAGCGCATGACCTCTTCGTATTCGTTTGAAGTCAGTGTGGCGTTTTCACCGGTTGTACCGCAGACAAGAATTGCAGAGCATCCGTTTTCAAACTGAAAATCTATATTTTTCCTGAGTCTGTCGTAATCTACACCGTGCTCACCGAAGGGAGTAACTATTGCAGTACATAAACCTTTAAATACAGGATTTTTAACCATTTTAACCTCCTGAAAACTTAATTTGTTTTACCGACACATTATATTTGACCTGCAAAGCGGATATTACAAAAACATTGTATTGGAGACTGATTTCTGTTATACTAAATTAGTTAATCCAATATTTTGAGGTTATTTATGTTCAGGGATAAACACAAAAAGATAATAGCCTGCACAGTTGCGCTTCTGGCGTTTTCCTTAAGCAGTGTTACTGCGTATGCGGATAGACCGCATGATAATTACGCCGTGAAAGGAAGCTCTGCTGCAAACGGTACATATATAGATAAAAGCCTGTATGTAGATGGTTCTCAGTTTGAGAATATTCCGCATGACAAGGATATAATGAAAATCGGTCTCAGCTATGGCGACGGGGCTGCATCTAAAGCTGAACTTGTGAATCTTTCGGGAGAAGGGTTCGTTGTAGGACAGTTTGACGGAGAAGGTAATTTCAGTGAGATCCTGCGTACGAATGAGAGCAGCATTATAGCCGGCATCCGTTCGGATGGAGGATGCTGGCACATACTTCTGGATGAAGGCTTTGAACCGGATGAAGATACAGATGTGAAGCTGCAGGAGTTGGGAATTGAGTCGTTGATGATTGATGATTCCACAAGAAAAGTATGCGGTTCCTTTAAATCCAGAAATGAGGCGAAGAAATTTATAAGCCGTCTGGAGCTTGAAGCAAAACCGTGGTATGATGGCAGCGGTTCTATATATCTGGTTGATTCGGAAGATGAAGACCTTATTTATAAAACTGATGAAGGAATAAGCAGGCTTGCCGTTGTTCCGATGTCAGGCAATTCCCTTACTGCATATGACGGCAACAGGTACAGAGGATGTTTTGAATTTAGAATGCATGATGCAAAACACCTTAATCTTATCAATTATGTTGGCCTAGAGGACTATGTAAAAGGTGTTATACCGTATGAAATGAGCTATTCATGGCCGTTTGAAGCACTCAAGGCTCAGGCGGTCTGCGCCAGAACCTATGCGGTATATAACGAAGGCAGGTTTGAAGAATACGGCTTTGACCTGACGGCGGACACTTACAGTCAGGTATACAGGGGAACTCTTGAAGCAAATGAGATAAGTGACAGCGCAGTAGATGAAACGGCAGGGCAGCTGGTGAGATATAAAGGCCAGCCATGTGAGATTTATTACTGCTCATCAAACGGCGGCGCCACAGAGGACGGAATAAACGTGTTCGACACCGGCGCACCATATCTCAGCGGTAAAACAGATCCGTTTGAGGAAGCGGTAAAATATCCGCTCAAAGACTGGAAGCTTTGGCGTGACGGTGAAGAAATCGGATATATGCTCAGGGAATGGGGCTATGAAATAGGCGATGTTGTGGAGCTCATACCTGAATATTCTGATACAGACAATGTAATTGCCATTAAATTTATTGACGATAAAGAAAATACTCTTGAAATAAGAGGCAGAGACTGTTACACTTCCTTAGGTCTGCACAGCTGCCGGTTCAGCATCGAAAGAGATGATGAGGACTTTGTCTTTATAGGCAAAGGCTGGGGCCACAACTGCGGCATGAGCCAGTGGGGAGCCAACTCTATGGCTTCTGTGTATGGATACAATTACGAAGATATATTAAGATTTTATTTTAGCGGGGCATATGTAGCATGAAAAAGACAGATTTTTATTTTGATTTACCTGAGGAGCTTATAGCTCAGACACCTATTAAAGAGCGTGACCATTCACGCCTTCTGCATCTGGACAAGGTAACAGGCGAAACCGAGGACCTTCATTTCTATGATATTAAGAAGTTCCTGAAGCCCGGTGACTGCCTTGTTATGAATGATTCCCGAGTTCTGCCGGCAAGACTTCTGGGCAGCAGACTCACAGGCGGAGCAGTTGAACTGCTGCTGCTGAGAGATCTGGGTGATGACCGCTGGGAGTGCCTGAGCAGACCCGGCAGAAAGACAAAGCCCGGTACTGAGCTTACTTTCGGTGACGGAGAGCTTACTGCAACAGTTGAGAGTGTAGCTGAAGGCGGCAACAGAATAGTCAAGTTCCATTATGAGGGTATTTTCCTTGAGAAACTTGAAAGACTGGGCAAAATGCCTCTGCCTCCCTATATTCATGCCGAGCTTAAGGATTCTGAGCGCTATCAGACAGTTTATTCAAAGGAACTGGGCAGCGCTGCGGCTCCTACTGCCGGACTGCATTTTACAACTGAGCTTATGGATGAGCTGCGTGAAATGGGAGTAAAGATCGCATTTGTGACCCTCCACGTGGGCCTGGGAACTTTCAGACCTGTTAAGGAAGATGATATTGAAGATCATCCCATGCACTCTGAATTCTGCATTATTCCTGAGGAAACAGCAAAGATCGTAAATGAGACCAAAGCTAACGGAGGCAGAATTATTTCTGTCGGTACCACTTCCTGCAGAACTCTTGAAAGCTTTGCAAACGAAGACGGAACCCTGCCTGTAACATCAGGCTGGACAGATATCTTTATCTATCCCGGATATAAGTTCAAGTGCATTGATGCGCTTGTTACAAATTTCCATCTGCCTGAGAGCACACTTATAATGCTTGTCTCTGCTCTTGCAGGCCGTGAACACGTTCTTAATGCCTATAAGCACGCTGTCGAGGAGAAATACAGATTCTTCTCCTTCGGTGATGCAATGATTATTATATAAGGAGAATTACTTTGTATACTCTTATTAAACAGGAAGGACGTGCCAGACGAGGCGAGTTTAAAACTCCCCATGGTACTGTACAGACTCCGGTCTTTATGAATGTAGGAACTCAGGGAGCCATAAAAGGTGCGCTCTCTGCAAAGGATCTTAAGGATATCAACTGTCAGGTTGAGCTTTCAAATACATATCACCTTCATGTAAGACCCGGTGATGATCTGGTTAAAGACATGGGCGGACTGCATAAGTTTATGACATGGAGCGGGCCTATTTTAACCGACAGTGGCGGATTCCAGATATTCTCGCTGGCAAAGCTGCGCAAAATTACCGAAGAGGGCGTTAATTTTAACTCCCATGTAGATGGCAGAAAGATTTTTATGGGTCCTGAGGAGAGCATGAGAATTCAGTCAAATCTGGGTTCTGATATTGCCATGGCTTTTGATGAGTGCATAAAAATACCTTCTCCCAGAGACTATGTTCAGCGTTCATGCGACAGAACATTCCGCTGGCTTGAGCGCTGCAAAAAGGCCCTCAATGAGTACAACAGCATGGATGATGCGGTAAACCCCGGTCAGATGCTTTTCGGAATAAATCAGGGTACAACCTTTAAAGACATCCGTATTGAGCATATGAAGAAAATTGCAGAGCTGGATCTTCCGGGCTATGCGATAGGCGGTCTTGCCGTAGGTGAAACCCATCAGGAGATGTATGACACTATCGAGGCTGTCGAGGAGTATATGCCTAAAGACAAGCCCCGCTACCTTATGGGTGTAGGTACACCTACAAACATTATTGAAAGCGTTGCAAGGGGCGTTGACTTCTTTGACTGTGTTATGCCGGCAAGAAACGGCAGACATGGACACCTGTATACATGGGGCGGCGTTATCAATATCAAAAATGAGAAGTACGCCAGAGACAGCCAGCCTATTGATACTCAGTGCAACTGCCCCGTGTGCCAGCGCTATTCTAGAGCATATATCAGGCATCTTTTTAAAGCAGAAGAGATGCTTGCAATGCGTATGGCTGTTATGCATAACCTGTATTTCTATAACAGCCTTACCCAGAAAATCAGAGACAGTCTGGATGAGGGTAATTTTGAAGAATTCAGACGTAAATATTCCGGAATGTTAGATAAAAGAATTTAAGTGTCTTGAAATTTCATACAAATAAATGTATAATGTCAATATAATTTTTTTGGAGGTAATCCCTAAATGTCATTAATTCTTACAGCTGCTCCTGCAGCAGCAAGCGGTGGAATGCTTTCTATGCTGTTCCCCCTTATCCTTATGTTTGTTATTTTCTACTTCCTGATTATTCGCCCCGAAAACAAGAAGAAGAAAAAGACTGACGAGATGCGTTCTTCTCTTTCCGTCGGTGATGAAATCACCACTATCGGCGGTATGATCGGTAAAATCGTTCAGGTAACTGAAGATACCATTACCTTCGAAACCGGCGAGGACAGAGTCCGCATTCAGACTAAGAAATGGGCTATTTCCACTACTGCTAAGATGGAAGCTGCTGAGGCAGAGGCCAGAAACAAGAAAAAGAAATAAATAGAATTTATCACCCCCGATGCTAATAAGATTAAATATCTTAAGCATCGGGGGTGTTTTTTTGAATGAGGTGAAAACAAAAAGTCTGGGCGATATTAAACTGATACTCAGAGGTATTGTCGTCTGGGCGATATCGGCGGCGATTTTGCTGCTTATCGCAAGTCTCGTTTTCAGTCAAAGCAGTATAAGCTCATCTTTTATGGGATATTGCAGCTCTGGAATAAGCTTTCTTGCGGCAATGTTCGCTGCACTTTTTGCCTGCCGTGGACAGACCAAGGGAGTTATTTATCAGGGGATGATATGCGCTGCAGTAATTACTGTTTTGCTGCTTTCAATTGGTTTTGCATCGGAGGGGGAAAAGATCAAGTCAGCAGGTGTGCTGAGTGTGGTGAGCTTTACAATAGCAGGTTCACTTTTGGGCACAGTTATGTCACCGGTAATATTTTCAGGCGGAAGGAGCAGAAGAATGAAAATAAGAAGGCGTAAGTGACGGAAAGTTTACATAATTCATTATAATAAATATGCTATATTATCGTATAATCAGACACAATATGTTGCCGTTAAGCTAAAATTCAAAGAAAAATTCAACTAAAGGCGTAAAATGAAAATGTTAAGAGTTAACATAAATGAAAAAATAATTTCACAAAAATTAAAAAAGGACTTGATTTATTTGCGAGTTTGTAATATATTGTTACCGATGAGTTCCAGTTATGTTAATCTTATTACCACAGATTACATAATGGATTCATTGAAATGAACACAGCAGGGGATAGACAAAAGATAAATTGCGCATCAGGTTATGTAAACCTATTTATATTTGCGGCATTTATTGCAGGACTTATTCTTTATCCGAGACTGAGGCTGCGGTTGAGTTTTGAGGGTTTAGGCTACAAAACAGGCATCATTATTTGCTGTATGCTTCCGGTATTTTCGTTTTTGTCAGCTTCATCTATTTTCGGGCCTGTAATTCTTCCGGTTTGTGCGTTTACGTTCGGAGCTATAAGCTACATGGCAGCGGAAAGATGTATAATTGAAAGCTGCGCTGATAAAACGAACGCCATTAGCTATCTTATTACTGCGCTTATTATATTCCCGGTGTTTTTTACTATTGCGGTCCAGGGAATGGGCACATCTAAAATTCTTATATCCAGCCTTTGCAGCAGAGGTTTAAGCGCAAAGGACGATTTTAAAAGAAAATATATACCGATGATTTTCGGACTTTGCCTGTGGGCGATGACGGTTTACTACATCATCGGCTGATTTAGGAAAATAGATGAAAGGAGGGCATGATGATGCTTGATGCAGAAGTTCTGAGTTTCTTTGAAGACTACCTGAAAAATGAGAAAAAAGTATCTGATAATACCCTCAGCTCATATCTTCGTGATATTAGACAGCTTAGCGAATATCTGGAAGCCCGCACTGATGACAATTTAACAACTGCTAAGGAGAAAGATCTGGGTGACTATATAGAGTCTCTGAAAGCCAAGGGAAAATCAATTTCCACGGTTTCCAGATCAATCGCTTCTATAAAATGCCTGTATTCTATTATGTGCATTAAAAAAATGATCACAAAGAGTCCGGCAAATAAACTTGTTCCTGAAAAGAGCAAGCCGAAACTTCCTGAAATACTTACCAGTAAGGAAGTTGAGCTTCTTTTGGATCAGCCAAAGTGTGTTGATGCGAAGGGGTACAGAGATAAGGCAATGCTTGAGCTTCTTTATGCAACGGGCATACGAGTAACGGAGCTTATAGACCTCGACATTAACGATGTTAATCTGGGTGCAGGCATTGTTCACTGTCACAGCAGAAATAAAGAGCGATTTATTCCTATGTATACCGCCGCTATAAATGCCCTCGGGGATTATATAAGTCTTGTAAGACCGAATATGATTGCAATGCCTGATGAACAGGCGCTGTTTGTTAACGTAAGCGGAGAAAGAATGTCAAGACAGGGATTCTGGAAAATTCTTAAGCATTACCAGAAAACCGCAGGAATTGAGAAGGACATAACTCCTCACACCCTGAGACATTCCTTTGCGGCGCATCTTCTGGAAAACGGAGCGGATATCCACGCTATTCAGGAAATGCTTGGTCATGCAGATATATCGTCTACTCAGGTGTATTCCCAGCTGGTTAAAAAGCAGCTTAAAGATGAGTATAATAAGGCTCATCCCAGAGCATAAAAAGAAATTCAAATCGCTGCCCGTTGTTCGGGCGGCGATTTTATATTATGCAGATAAATGTCATTTAAATAAGCCTGCAATGGATAAGATGAAGCTCATGCGATAGCGGTTTTCCTTGCGGATAGTTGACATTTATGTTAAACTTATAAAAGGTGATAAAATGCGAATTTTAGGCATTGACCCCGGAGTAGCAACTATTGGCTTCGGAGTATTGGATACAGACGGGTTCAGACATAAGCTTGTAAAATGCGGTGTTATTTCTACACCCGCACATACAAGTCTGGCCAGCCGTCTGGAGCAGATATATAATGATCTGCTGGACTTGATTGAGATATTTAAGCCTGATGCTGCTTCCATAGAGGAGCTTTTCTTTAATACAAACCTAACGACAGGTATTGCCGTTGCGCATGGCAGAGGAGTTATACTTCTTGCCTGCCAGAAGGCGGGACTCAAGATTTATGAGTATACTCCGCTTCAGGTAAAGCAGGCGGTTGTTGGTTACGGAAGAGCTGAAAAGGCTCAGGTTATGGATATGGTGCGGCGCATCTGCGGCTTGAAAGCAGCGCCTAAGCCTGATGATGCGGCTGACGCCGTGGCACTGGCACTTTGCCATGCCAGAAGCT
The DNA here is from genome assembly GCA_020025655.1 of Oscillospiraceae bacterium. Taxonomy (GTDB): domain Bacteria; phylum Bacillota; class Clostridia; order Oscillospirales; family Oscillospiraceae; genus Limivicinus. The sequence continues at coordinate 18,879 of JAHHRR010000014.1, read as the reverse complement.
CAACTTCCTTATTATATAAAGGAGAAAGAGAAGAATGTTCTACCATTTAGAAGGCAACATAGAGGAAATCCGTGAAAATCTTGTGGTGCTCGACTGCAGAGGTCTGGGATTTGCTCTTAACGCAACCTTGAATACAATTTCCAAGCTTAAACTTGGTGATAAGGCTAAGCTGTATATAGCCGAGGCAATCGGCGAAAATAATTTCGACCTGTACGGCTTTGCCGATAAAAGTGAAAAACGCTGTTTTGAGATGCTGCTTTCGGTTTCAGGCGTAGGTCCTAAGGCCGCAGTTTCTATTCTGTCCCACAGTACGCCTGACAGTCTCGCTCTTGCCATTATGAACGATGATGCAAAAGCACTGACGGTGGCACCGGGCATAGGAAAGAAAATTGCTCAGCGAATTATTCTTGAGCTTAAGGATAAAATAGCTAAGGAATTCAGCTCAATAGATGTGAGCGTACCGCAGATGCCTGTTGCAAGCGCCGGCGGCAGTTCAAATGTTACGGATGCACTTACGGCTCTCGGCGTGCTGGGCTATACGAGCGCAGATGTGGCACCTGCACTTAAAAAGATTGATACTGCAGGAATGTCTGCAGAAGAGATTATAAAAGCTGTACTAAAGCAAATGGTTAACTGACAGGAGAAATAAATGAGTATAAATTTCTCGGAAGAGGCAGAGAGCGAGGTAATAACCTCTGCAATAAATCTTCCCGAAGACAGGGGAGAGGGCTCTTTAAGACCTCAGACAATAAATGAATATATCGGACAGCAGAAAGCAAAGGATAACCTTTACGTTTTCATAAATGCTGCCAAGATGCGCGGCGAATCACTGGATCACGTCCTGCTTCACGGCCCTCCGGGTCTGGGTAAAACCACTCTTGCGGCAGTTATTGCAAATGAGATGGGCGTAAATATGCGCATCACATCAGGACCTGCCATAGAAAAGCCCGGTGATCTGGTGGCAATGCTCACAAACCTCAACGAAGGTGACATCCTTTTTGTAGACGAGATTCACCGCCTGAACAGAGCCTATGAAGAAATACTTTATCCTGCAATGGAAGACTATGCCATTGATATTATACTGGGTAAAGGTCCATCTGCTAACTCTATTCACCTTGATCTGCCTCATTTTACACTTATTGGCGCAACTACCCGCTCAGGACAGCTTACAGCACCGCTGCGTGACCGCTTTGGCGTAAGTTTACGGCTAGAGCTGTACTCAGATGAGGAGCTTAAGCAGATAGTTGAGCGTTCTGCAAAGATACTTGATGTAAAGATCGAAGAACAGGGGGCTTTGGAGATTGCCTCTCGTTCAAGAGGAACTCCCAGAATAGCCAACAGACTTCTCAGGCGAGTGAGAGACTTTGCACAGGTCAGAGCCAACGGTGTTATTACAAGAGACGTCGCAGACAAGGCATTGTCAAGCCTTGAGGTTGATAAGCTGGGACTGGATTCACTGGACAGACGTATGCTCCGCAGCATAATTGAGTATTATAACGGCGGACCTGTCGGACTCGACACTCTGGCGGCAACAATAAATGAAGAAGCAGTGACTCTCGAGGATGTGTATGAACCTTATCTGCTTCAGCGAGGTTTCCTGACACGTACTCCCAGAGGACGCTGCGTTACCAGAAAAGCCTATGAACACCTTGGAATCGAGTATATGGGCCAGCAACAAATGGATATTTGAACAAATTTTGTAAAAATCCCAAAAATCGCTTAAAAATGTATTGACAATATGCAGTCCTGTTGTATAATATATATAATAAATTTGACTAAGAAATTTTGCCATGATTGATTACGCAAACTTAAATGATGTAAAGCTTCAACAGCTTGCAGCTTCAGGCGACAGGCTCGCTGAGGAAGCTCTTGCAAAACGCTATACAAGACTCGTCAGAGCCTGCGCCAGACCTTTGTTTCTGGCAGGAGGTGACAGCGAGGATCTTATTCAGGAAGGTATGTTTGGACTGCTGTCTGCAATCAGACAGTATGATTCCAATGCCGGTTCATCATTTTATAATTTTGCAGAACACTGCATTAAAATGCGTCTTCTGTCAGCAGTCAAATCCGCATCCCGATTGAAGCATTTTCCGCTCAATGATTCTATGTCGTTTGAGCAACTCTCCGAAGATTCCAGTACGCAGTTGTCGGTGACTCCAGAAGTTTTCCGGCGTAGTCCGGAGGACATGGTTCTGGCCAGAGAGAGCAAGGAAGAACTTTATAGTGAATTTTCTCAGTGCCTTTCCAAACTGGAAAGTGAGGTATTGCACGAATACCTTGACGGTCTTTCCTACCGTGAGATTGCGGTTAAGCTCGGAAAGACTGAAAAGTCCGTAGATAATGCCGTACAGAGAATTAGACACAAACTGGCGCGGAACCCAAAACTAGGCGATATCAGCGATAGCTGAACGCAAATACAGCCGATAATGGCACACAATCAAAGAGAGGATTCAAAATGTACGAAGACAAGACTTTAGTTTGCAAAGAGCGTGGTACAGAGTTCGTTTTCACCGCTGGTGAGCAGGCATTCTACGCAGAGCGCGGCTTCCAGAACGAGCCCCAGCGCTGCAAGGCATGCCGTGACGCACGCAAGAACGCTGCCCGTGGTCCCCGCGAGTACTTTACCGCTACTTGCGCAGCCTGCGGTGGAGAGGCAAGAGTTCCCTTCGAGCCCAAAGCTGATCGCCCTGTATACTGCAGCGAGTGCTTTGCTAAGATGAAGGAGCAGCAGAACCAGTTCTGATTCTGAGCTAATGCTTATAAAGATTGGGACGCCTTGTGCGCCCCAATCTTTTATGTATCTGTTAGAAAGGTGAATGTAATGGAAGTCACAAGAGAAACCTTAATTGCTGAAATTGTCGAGAAGTGCCCTGAAGCTATGCCTGCTTTCCAGGCTATCGGTATGCACTGCATGGGCTGCGCTCTTTCCAGCGGCGAGACCGTTGAGCAGGCCTGCGCTGTCCATGGCATTGACCCCGATGAATTCCTCGAGGGTCTTAATGCTTATCTGCTCACCCTTTAAGTTACAAATCACTTAAAAGCCGGAATTTATTCCGGCTTTTAATTTTTATATGGAGTAAGTTATGAATAACAGACTTGAAAAAATATCCTGTTATATAGAAAACGGTCTTGGCTTTGCTGACATCGGCACCGACCATGGCTACCTTCCTGCCGTTATGGCGCTCAGGGGCTATACAGGTAATATATATGCCTCAGATTTAAGGGAAGGTCCGCTTAATGCAGCCAGATCAAATGCGGAGCATTTTAAGGTTTCGGATAGAATTGAATTCCTTTTAGGTGACGGTCTTGAGCTTTGCCCGAAAGATAAACTGGATACGGTTGTAATTGCGGGCATGGGCGGAGACAATATCTGCGGTATTCTCGACAGGGCGCCCTGGTGTATGGATGAAAAGTATAAACTCATTCTGCAGCCTATGAAAAAGACGGAGATTTTGAGATATTGGCTCATCAATAATGGCTTTGAGATTGAAAATGAAGATCTGGTAAGAGATTCAGGCGTTGTGTATCAGATGCTTACTGCCCGTTTCGGTAAAAGCCAGACACTGAGCACTGCGGAACTTTTCACCGGCTCCCTTGCGCTTATTCAGGATAACCCTCTTTTTGAAGAAATGCTTAATATTCAGCTTGGCAGATTCAGAAAGCTTGTTGCAGGACTTGAAAAAACCGAGCTTGCCCAGTATGATGCAAAGCTCAAGCTTGCACAGGAGATTTTACAGGGATTGGAGGATATGAAGAGATGACGAGAGTTTGCGATATATACGAAAATCTCTGCGAACTGGCACCGGTGGAAACTCAGATGAGCTTTGATAACGCAGGCTTCCTTCTGGGACACAGTGAGGAAGAGGTAAAAAATGTGCTGTTGGCCCTTGATATTACGGATGCAGTTATAGATGAGGCCATGGAAACAGGAGCCGAGCTTATCGTTTCTCATCATCCGCTGATATTCGGCGCTCTTAAATCCCTTACCGATATAGGACCGGGCAGAAAAGCTCTGCGTATGGCTGAGAATCATATAGCGGCAATATGTATGCACACTAATCTGGACATTGCACAGGGCGGAGTGAACGATGTGCTTATAAAGCTGTTAGGCGCAGAAGCGCTGGAAGCACTGGACGAAGAAAACTGCGGACGGATCGGAGAGCTTTCAAAACCTGTGGCACTGGAGGAGTTTCTAGAAAAATCAAAGTGCTGCCTTAATGCCAAAGGAATAAGATATTATAATGCAGGAAAACCTGTAAAGAGATTTGCAGTCATGGGCGGTTCGGGTGCAGATGATATTGCCACTGCGTACAGCAAAGGATGCGACACTTACCTGACTGCCGATATTAAGTATCACCAGTTCCAGACTGCGCAGGAGTTAGGTATCAATCTGATAGACGCTGACCATTTCAGCACCGAAAACCCGATTATTCCCGTCCTTGCAGCAAGACTTGCATCTGCTTTTCCTGATGTAAGCTTCCATGTTTCGCAAAAACACGAAGCTTTAATTGATTTCATATAAACAGATTTGCATAATAGGCCTTTGCCTTTCATAAACTCGTACAAACGAGAACATGAAGGCGGAGGCTTTTATTTATGATTGATACAAACATTTATCGTGATATCGCAGCAAGAACTGACGGGGCGTTTATGCTGGGCGTAGTGGGACCGGTAAGAACCGGAAAGTCTACATTCATTAAGCGCTTTATGGAAACACTGGTAATTCCCCAGATAGATAATACCTATATGAGGGAGCGAGCCAAAGATGAACTGCCCCAGAGCGGTTCAGGAAAAACCATAATGACGGCCGAACCGAAATTCGTGCCGGAGGATGCGGTTAATATTGCAATCGGAGATGACACAAAGCTTTCTGTGCGTCTGGTAGACTGCGTGGGCTACATGATTGACGGAGTATCAGGACAGTTTGAAGATGGAGCCGAGCGGCTTGTTACGACACCGTGGTTTGACCATGAAGTCAGCATCAAGGATGCAGCTGAAAAAGGCACACACAAAGTTATTGCGGAGCATTCAACAATAGGTATTGTAGTTACCACTGATGGAACTGTCTGTGATATTCCCAGAGAAAAATATATTGAAGCGGAAGAGCGAGTGATAAACGAGCTGAAGAGTATAGGAAAGCCCTTTGTAGTGCTTCTTAACAGTGTCGACCCGCAGTCCGAGGCGGCGCAGCAACTGGCAGCTGAAATTGCCGAGAAGTATCAGGTGGAATGTGAAGCTGTGAACTGCCTTAAGCTCAATGAGGACGATGTAAGCCGTATAATGCAGTCGGTACTGCTTGAATTCCCTGTAAAATCAATCGGATTCTTCCTGCCTGAATGGCTTGATGCCCTCAGCGGAGACAACGAGCTTAAAGCGGAGATTTTTGCAAAAATCAAAGAACAGTTCAAGGATATATCCAAAATAAAAGAGTGCCGTGTATCCCTAAATGCACTTTTAGAATTTGATAAACTCAAATCCGCAGAAATTATAAAAAGAGATCTGGGCAGTGGAGCGGTATCGGTAGATGTACAGCTGCCGAGATCCCTGTATTACAGCACCATAAGTGAGCAGACGGGAATTCAGATAGAGAATGACGGCGATCTTATATCGACCCTTGCTGAAATGAGCCTTATTAAGGCAGACTATGACAGACTGCGTAAGGCGCTTCAGGACGTAAGAGAAACCGGATATGGTGTTGTGATGCCGGATTCTTCACAGATGCGTCTTGAAGAACCTCAGATCGTCAAACAGGGCGGTAAATATTCAGTAAGACTTAAAGCAAACGCTCCGGCGATACATATGATGATGACCAATGTCGAAACTGAGGTCACTCCGGCAATAGGAGGAGAAACCGCCTCTGAGGATATAATTAACTTCCTGCTTCAGGGATTTGACGGGGACGTAAACAGAATATGGCAGTCAAATATTTTCGGGAAGTCACTGTATGATATTGCCGAGGAAGGACTCAGCTCAAAGATCGAAGCTCTGCCTCAGAATGCAAAGGTGAAGCTCCAGAATACACTTCAGAGAATTGTGAACGAAGGAAGCGGCGGTCTTATCTGCATACTGCTCTGAAAAACGTGGATAAGGCTTATCATTGACTTGCAGGGGCTGAGCATTTATAATAAATCTCAGCCTCAGATTTTTGAGGTGCAGGATGTTCTATACACTTAAAATAAAAAAATCTGGGTTTAAGCTGCTGCTGGCAGCAATAATAATTGCTTTATGCGTCGCACTGTTTTTCATATTTAGAGCTGAGAAAAAAGACGTTTTTGCAAGAGAAAATGTATGCCCGAGCCTTGTGATTGATCCGGGGCATGGCGGTGTTGACGGAGGGGCGATTGCTCTGAACGGGGCAAAAGAGAGTGATATAAACCTTGCAATAGGCTTAAGACTCGAAAAGCTGGCGGCATTTTGCGGTGTCCATACCGTAATGACAAGAACAGATGATAATATGAGAACGGATATGGATTCTTACAGTGAGCATGATGAGCTGGTTAGGAGAACTGACATTACGAACAGCACTCCGTCGGCCTGTCTCATAAGTATTCATCAGAACTTCTATCCTACCTCACAGCCGAGCGGAGCACAGGTGCTGTATGCCGGAACATCCGGCAGCAGAGAGTTCGGTGAACTGACACATAAGAACATTATTGATAAACTTCAGCCTGAAAACAGGCGTGTTGCAGGACCGGCAGCTAAGGAACTCTATATAACATCACATATAAACTGTCCGGGAATACTGGTAGAGTGCGGATTTATGTCCAACTTCTCCGATCTCGAAAAACTCAGTCAAAAAGAATACCAGAATACCTTTGCACTGGTTTTATTAGGTTCCTATCTGCAATATAAAAACGCATACTCATAAACGGAGAAAAGATATGGCTAAACAAAAGACAATATATATTTGCTCGGATTGCGGGAATGAAACAGCAAACTGGGCGGGAAAATGCCCTGCCTGCGGTCAGTGGAATACATTGCAGGAAGTTAAACTGGATACTAAAAGCACAAAACGCTCGTCAGGAGCAGGCAGAGTTCTTGCACAGAGCGCAAAAAAGCTTTCTGAGCTTGATACCACTAAGGAAATTCGCTTTACAACCGGTATAAGTGAATTTGACCGTGTACTTGGCGGTGGTGCAGTTCAGGGCTCTCTGGTGCTTGTGGGCGGTGCTCCGGGTATAGGTAAGTCCACTTTACTTCTCCAGATGTGCGGCAGTGAGTTTTCTGACAGAAAAATCCTGTATGTAACAGGCGAAGAAAGCGAGCGCCAGCTGAAACTGAGAGCAACAAGGCTCGGTGTAGAAAACGACGAGCTGTATGTTCTTGCTGAAACTGATATGGATAATATACTTTCCTGTATACAGGAGGTAAAGCCGGAAATAGTGGTTATAGATTCCATTCAGACAATTTCAGATGCAGAGATCAGCTCTGCTCCCGGCAGTATAAGTCAGGTACGTGAATGTACTATGAGAATAATGCGTGCGGCAAAAGAGCAGTCGCTTACAGTGTTTGTGGTTGGACATATAAATAAGGAAGGCAGTATTGCAGGCCCCAAAGTGCTTGAGCATATGGTTGACTGCGTACTGTATTTTGAGGGCGAACGAAGCACCAGCTTCAGAATACTCAGGGCTGCAAAAAACAGGTTTGGCTCCACAAATGAGATCGGCGTATTTGAAATGGCGGAGAAAGGTCTTGAGTGTGTAGAGAACCCGTCAGAGATGCTCCTTTCCGGCAGACCTGAAAACAGCCCCGGAACCTGTGTAGCCTGCGTTATGGAGGGTACAAGACCGATACTGGCCGAGGTTCAGGCTCTGGTCAGTCCGGCGGGATATAATGCTGCCAGACGCTCAAACGGTATTGATTATAACAGAGCTGCTATGCTGCTTGCTGTACTTGAAAAGCGTGGCGGAATGCCGGTTGCAAACTGCGATTCATACATAAACGTCATAGGCGGATTGTCGCTTGACGAGCCGGCCGCAGACCTTGCAACTATACTTGCAATAGCATCCAGCTTTCTTGACAGACCGCTTGGCGGAGATATAGCAGCTATCGGAGAGGTAGGACTTTCGGGAGAAATCAGAAGTGTAAGTATGCTTAACCAGAGACTGTCCGAAATATCCCGTCTTGGCTTTAATCGTTGCGTGATACCTGTAAATGTGCGAGACGATCTTGGCAGCTACGATAAACTTAAACTGATACGGGTTAAGAGTGTGGGCGAGGCTATTGCAGCTACTTTGGGAAGAAAATGAATAATTCCGAGCTGAATTCAAAAAAACATCTAGTTTTAGGTGAAAAATATTACGATTTACTGGATGCTGCTATAAAAAAACTTGGGTTAGTTCCGCTTTATGTGCCGGATAACCCGGATGTTGATTACAGATTATCAGGCCATGCTGATTTGTCGGTTTTCTATTCGGGAGGGGAGAATATTTTTCTTGCCCCATATCTCCAAAACTCAGATTTTTCCAGAAAACTGATCGATTCGGGACTGGAAGTACGCTTTTGTGATATAAAACAAGCTGAAAAGTACCCTTTTGATGCACAAATGAATGCGTGCCTGTGCGGAAATGCACTTTTGTACAGTGAAAATGTTACCTGCAACGATATAATTAAATATTTAACAAATAGTAGGGAAATTGACTTGCTGAACTGTCGGCAGGGGTATCTTAACTGCTCAGTTTGTGTGGTGGATGATAACTCCATAATTACAGCTGACAGGGGAGTGTATGCTGTTTGCAAAGAAGCCGGTATTGATGTGTTGCTGATTTCGCCGGGGTTCGTGGAGCTGACAGGGTTTGATTATGGCTTTATAGGCGGAGCATCATTTAAAATCGAGGATAAAGTTCTGGCGTTTACAGGAAGCCTTGAAGCTCATCCGGATTGTGAAGCGATATTAGAGTTTATTAAAAGCAAGGACGTAGAGCCTGTTTTTCTAACAGATTTGCCGATATTTGATATAGGCGGAGCGATTATAATTTGAAATAGAAAAAGGATTCCGGAGTATTCCGGAATCCTTTTTTAATCTTCAATTTCGCCCTTTGTTTTACGCCCGATGGGGTTTGCCATTGCCGCTTCGTGAAGAGCAGCGTTATCAATATGGGTGTAAATCTGAGTTGTATTCAGGTTGCTGTGGCCTAAAACCTCCTGCAATGCACGGGTGTCTACACCGTTTTTGAGCATCAGAGTAGCCGCAGTATGTCTTAACTTATGCGGTGAATACCTTGATGAATCAAGTCCGGCAAGGGTAAGGGTTTTATCTACCATTTTTTCTACTGCACGAACGGTAATTCTGCGATGATTTCTGCTGAGAAAAACCGCATTTTCATCTTCTTTGCTTAGATTTTCACCATTTCTTACAGCTAAATAGTCATCTATAGCTTCTCTGCAGCCCTCAGCAAAATAAACGACACGTTCTTTGTTACCTTTACCTAAAACTCGAACATGATCTTCGTATAAATCGCCTAAATTTAATGAAACAAGCTCAGAAACACGCAATCCGCAGGAAATAAACAGCATTATTATACAGTAATTTCGCTCGGCAAACGGCCCTTCACAGGCAGAAAGCAGTCGTTCGCATTCTGATTCTTCGAGATATTTGGGAAGGGAAGCCTGACGCTTTGGCATATCAAGCTCCTGACAGATATTTATATCCAGTAAATGACGCTTATTGCAGAGATAATTGTAAAACGATTTTACCGAAGAGGTTCTGCGGCAGCTGCTGGCGGCTGACAGAAATTTCGACGAGTTCATCATTTCCGGAGAAAAAGTCTGGTAACGATAAAGATCCTCAATTTTAATTGTTTTAATGAAATCAACGTCTACATCGCTAATATCAATCTCGTTAAACGGAGTTGTTCTTGATACAAGACCATGCCTGCGTTTAATGAAACGGAACAGAATTTTTAAATCCATGTAATAACCGGTTATCGTTAAATCTGAATGGCCACGAATGGTAGAATGATATTCCAGAAATTCCATAAGTATATCCGGGGCATCATTGATTTGATCTAAGTTCATACTATACTCCTTAAAATCAGCAGAAAACTGAGTTTTTACGAAAAATTTGTCTGACTAGTGTTAAATACACTCCTAAGTTCGCTTAATAGTTATTATGCGAACTTAGAATAGCTTTTATATGATCAGGAAAACTGCCCTCTCCTGATGTATTTATTATAAATCCTTAGAATAATTATGTCAACAAAAAATCCGCCGCATTTAGCGACGGATTTTAAATTTGAATCAGTGTCCGCTTTTATATTTAATGCTTGCAATCAATGATTCGTTAGTAACTCTGATTGCGTTAAGAACGGTTGCAAGCGCTGCAGCCATATCAATGAATATTGCAAACCAGATATTGCAATAACCGACAATGCTTAAGAATATCAGAACTACTTTAACGAGAAATGCGAAAACTGCATTGGAAATTGCAACCTCACGCATTCTGCGGCTGACCTGCACAGCAAACGGAATGTTTGTCATATAACCGGGATTAACCTGAGCATCGGCAAATTTTGCCTTTTTGCTTATGCGTATATCAACATCTGCTGCACTGTGTGCTTCAAAGCTCTGAGCATAAATATAAAGGATATTGTTGTTTTTGCTTCCTTTCAGATCATTCAGAAAATGCATTTTTTTCTGAATGTTGCAGTTAGGAACAACTTCGCTTATATCAAGCTCTGCTGCCAAAGACTGGCTGTCGGCTTCGCTGTCCTCAGTTAAGAGAATACATCTGTTAAGACCGACCTCAGAAAATTCTTCGCACATCTCAGCAGCTTCGCTGTTCAAGTCGTTTGAAACGATAATTTTACCAACGTATTTGCCGGAGACAGTCATGTAAAATGTCTGGCCTAATTCTTCAGACTCCTTAGGGACTTCTACTCCCCTGCCTGCAAAGAACTGATTTGTCGCAAGGCAGACATCAGCACCGCCAATTTTCAAAGTAACACCCAGACCGGGTAAATCTTCAAAATCGCTTATAAGTTCAAGTCTGTACTCAAGATTATTTATAGCCGCAATGGCTTTAGCCACGGGCTGCTCTGAATAATACAGCGCATGAGCTGCAAAGTTCATGAAAGTGTCTTTATCTACAAGATCAGACTGCATGGAGATTATTTTGGGCGCTTCGTCGGTGAACACACCGGATTTATCAATGACAACGGTATTAGCAAGGCCGACTTTTTCAAGGCTTTCGGCGTCTTTGAATAGAACACCCTGCTGAGCACTGTAACACAGGCCTACAATACCGGTTACAGGCATTGCGGCTACTACTGAAACAGGCGTTGCAATAAGAATAATCATAAGGGCTCTATGAATAGAAACAATATAATTATAGCTTGTAAAAAGCGGAAGAGCAATTCCGTATATGACAGCAAAAATCATTGCCAACTTGAGAACTGAACCGGAGGAATATCTCATGGTGTCCTCAATTTCCATATGACCGGCAGAATTCTGCTTTATGAGTTCATGATACCTTTGAACAGTTTCTCCGTCCTGATAACGCAGAAGGTCCTGCGCACTTTTACGGGTCTTGTCAGTTGTATAAATTATAAGCAGGATGCCTATCTGGTAAAGGAGAACCAGTGCGGCACCTTCAGTACCAAAGCCAATAATGAAAGAAGCTAAAGTAACAAAAGCAACGACTATCGGAGTGGCAAAATAATTTTTCTGTTGTATGGATTCTGCAGCATCAAGAAAAATATCATATCCAGCTGCAGCCGCAGCCACAGCAAGAAGTATTGTTCTTGCATACACCGGCATTTTAATAATCAGAGAAACAGCGAAAATAACCGATGCAATAACCAGTCTCACAAGAAGCATATTGTCTATCGAGCCGGTTTTTGCGGCAGAGCTGCTTGTAAGGTTAAATTTTTTCTTCTCAGGCTGAACCGAATCTTCCTGTTCAGGAGCCTGCACAGCACTTTCTTCAGTCAGATTTTCCTGATCAGTGCCTTTTTTATTGGAAGGGAATTTGAAAAAGGAGCTCTTTTCAGCCGCGTGTTTGGCGTGCTGGGGCTTTTTGCTCAATTTTGCCACCTCCTGTTAGAATCTTTTAGCGGTAAATCAGGCTTTGCCGTCGCAGCCGAGAACATCGACAATCTTGTGCATGACCATATCTCTGATTGCATCACGTGCAGGGCCGAGATACTTGCGGGGGTCAAACTGATCGGGATGCTCGTCGAGGCATTTACGAACACTTGCGGTCATTGCAAGACGCAGGTCGGAATCGATGTTGATTTTGCAGACTGCTCTTCTTGCAGCTTCACGAAGCTGATCTTCGGGAACACCGATAGCGCCGGACATATTACCGCCGTGGGCATTTATGGTATCAACAAACTCCTGAGGAACGGAAGAAGAGCCATGCAGAACTATGGGGAAACCGGGCAGGCGCTTTTCAACCTCTTCGAGAATATCAAGTCTCAGTTTGGGGTTTGTACCGGGTTTGAACTTGAATGCACCGTGAGAAGTACCGATTGCGATAGCCAGAGAGTCGCACTGGGTACGCTCAACGAATTCCTGAACATCTTCAGGTCTGGTATAAGAGCTGTCTTCAGATGAAATATTTACCTCGTCCTCAATGCCGGCCAGAGTACCCAGCTCAGCTTCGACGACAACGCCGTGGTCGTGGGCATAGTCAACGACCTGACGGGTAAGGGAAATATTATCTTCGAAGGATTTGGAAGAGGCATCTATCATAACAGAAGTGAAGCCGCCGTCAATGCAGGATTTGCAGAGCTCAAAGGTATCACCGTGGTCAAGGTGAAGAGCGATGGGCAGACCGGTTTCCTGTACGGCTGCTTCGACGAGTTTCATAAGATAAGTGTGATTTGCATATGCACGGGCACCTTTGGATACTTGGAGAATAAGAGGAGCATTGAGCTGCTGAGCAGCTTCAGTTATACCTTGTATGATTTCCATGTTGTTAACATTGAAAGCGCCAATAGCATAACCACCGTTATAGGCTTTTTCGAACATTTCTTTTGTTGTTACAAGAGGCATTTTTCAAAATCTCCCTTAAAAATTCTACAAATTTGTTCAAATAGCATATTTACAAATTCGCATTTATATTATATCCTCATTCTATACTATAATCAAGAAGCACATTAGACAAAACAAGAAAAAATTGAAAATTATTTTGGAGGCATTTGTTTTATGAGTGAAAAGCTTATAGGTTCCTGCATTTTCGGCCAATCCGGAGGCCCTACTGCTGTTATCAATGCCAGCGCTTACGGTGTTATCAGAGCAGCTCTCGATGCAGAAGAAATCACCAGGGTATATGGCGCAAATCACGGTATAAAGGGCGTTCTTGAGGACAGACTTTTTGTCATGGACGAAGAAGACCCTAAGGAGCTGGAACTCCTGCTTCATACACCTTCTTCTGAATTGGGATCATGCCGCTACAAAATTGCGGACCCTGAAACAGATGACACTGATTACAAGCGTATACTTGAGGTATTCAAGAAATACAATGTCAGGTATTTCTTCTATAACGGCGGTAATGATTCCATGGATACCTGCAACAAGATCAGCCGCTATATGGAATCTGTCGGGTATGAATGTCGTGTAATGGGTGTCCCCAAGACAATTGACAATGACCTGTTCGGTACTGATCATTGCCCCGGTTTTGCCAGTGCTGCTAAATATATTGCTACATCCTGCATGGAAATCAACAAGGATGCTAAAGTTTATGATAAGGGTATGATCACCATTGTCGAAATCATGGGCCGTCACGCCGGCTGGCTTGCCGCAAGCGCAGCGCTTGCAACCGAGTTCGGTTCAGGCCCCGACCTTATATATCTGCCTGAGTATGATTTTGATATGGAAAAATTCCTTCAGGACGTTATGGACGTCTACACCAGAAACGGAAAGGTATTTATTGCTGTTTCTGAAGGCATCCATTACGCTGACGGCAGCTTCGTTTCCGAGGCAAAAACTTCTTCAACCGATGGCTTCGGCCATGCTCAGCTGGGCGGCCTTGCTTCCCTTCTGGCTCAGATTGTTCGTGAAAGAACAGGCGCAAAGGTTCGTGGTATCGAATTCAGCCTTCTGCAGCGCTGCGGTGCCCACATTGCTTCTCAGACTGATGTCGATGAGGCCTGCAAAGCAGGTATGGAAGCGGTAAGAAACGCTGTTAACGGTGTTAGCGGTAAAATGGTTGCTTTCAAGCGCAATAAGGATGAAAACGGAAACTACAAGTGCGATTATGTTCTCATCCCTCTGGAGAGCGTTGCAAACTACGAGAAAAAAGTTCCTATGGAGTGGATAAACGAGGATAAGAACGGTCTCAAGCACGAGTTTATTGACTATGTTCTTCCTCTTATTCAGGGAGAGCCTGATCTGCCCCGTGAGAACTCTCTACCCAGATATGCCCGCCTTAAAAAGGTTCTGGCAAAATAAAATCTCAAGAGCTAAGCTCAAAAATTATACTATATGTAATTCCCTTGCTTTTATCCGCAGTGATAAAAGCAAGGGAATTATTATTTTTGTATGGAAATTCTAACATCAATCAGACAGCAGTCTATTAAGGGTATATTAACTTATTTTAGAATTAATATTAAAAATTTCCCGCTCATAAGGCTGAAATATGAATTCGGCCTTTGAAGCGATTAAAATATTTTAACTGAAAGATAGGTTAAAAGCGTAAGTCCGGCGGCAAGAGCAGCGGCAAGCTTTACAAAACGACTCGTTCTGGGGTCGTCCTCTGTATAGAATTCATCCTCTGCTTCAAGTCCCTTTTTAATTCCCTTCTGGGAAAAAACCTGAATAAGAACTGCAAGCAGAGCGATTATGCCCGGCAGAGGGTTTAATTCGATGTCTTTGGTAATGCTCTGATGGCAGTTATACAAGGCCCAGAAGGACAGAAGCATAACGGTTATGCCGTAGCTCTTTTCTTCTGAAAGAAGCCTGCTTGTTCGATTTATATCGTCTGGCTTTTTCATGTGTATTTACCCCCTGATATTAAATTTAGAAGCCTGTTTTAATGACTCTTTATGTTTTTGATTATACACATCCAGTATAAAATGGCAAGAATTCTTAAATAAATTTAAGAATATAAAAACGGAGTACAGTTAAGCACTCCGTTTTTTAGCATTAAATTTAAAAGGTTCAGGGCTTTAAGCTCTCCATCCCTGCCCTTTTCAGATATTACAGATTTCTGATCTGATTTTGAATGAGAGTTCCAACTGTATCTGCAAGCTTATCGAGACTCTGAATCCTTGCAAAGTCACGGCCGTATACAAGCTTTGCAGAGGCTACATCCTCATCTTCACCTGTAAATACACATATAACTGAAATACCGTCAGAACGGGCCCTGCGGACTTCGTAAGCGGTGTCAGTTATACCGGCAGAGCTTTCGTACGGAACAAACTCCTCTTCCCCGCTGCCGCGGATCTTTTTAATGTCGTTCGGCTTTACATCAGAGAGAACGATTAGAATTTTGTGATCGTACGGGGACTGGTTCATAAGATAGTGAGCAGCTCTTATTGCAAGACCGTCACGGTTGCAGCCGTTGGATACATAGTCAAAAATGTTGTCGTTCTTAGCTGGCTCATTATAGTCCCTGAAAACACGCATGATGGTGTATCCTGTCATTGAGCAGAAAGACATTACACGGCACGGAATACCGCAGCGGGTCAGCGCTTCGGCAATGGTGTAGCCCTGACCTGAAACTGTTTCCTGACGATTCTTCTGGGATGTAGATGCATCGAGAAGAATGTCAACACTCAGATTTCCCATATCATTCTGCTCGTCTTTAATAAAGACCTTGTCATCATTAAGATAGACTGCTCGCCATACGTTGCTGCCGTTAAGTGTGCCGGAGTTAGCCTTTATGGGAGACGGCTGTAAATGGAGCAGAATTGAGTTTTGAATTTTTCCTGCAAGCTTTGCAACAGCGGTTCTGTTCTGTGCCAGATTCTCTTTATAAACCTTGCGGTTGTTTGCTTTCTGAAGCACTTCCTTAGACTTCTGAAGGGCTTCAAAGCCGTTTTGAATCTTGCCTTCAACTGCCTTGCCCTTTGTAAAATGCAGATGGCAGTCGCTGTGATTGCCGTTACAGAGCTTATTTTCAATTTCACGGATTTGACCGTTGTTATAAATAGGCTGGCCGTATTTTACAGACATGAATTCACGCAGTTCTTCTGCGGTCATTTTTGTGCGTATCTCCTCGTCCTCACGCTGAGCGTCAGCTGAGGAGCCGCCATACATATGAGACGGATGGTCTGCAAAACCTATACCGAACTTTCTGTACCGCTGATTTCTGTCAGTCTGCTTACGGCGTCGGAAACTCAGAAAATTCTTCCTGCGTTCCTGCTTTTTCTCTTCTGCGGTTATTTGAAACCAGCGCTGGAACATTTCTCTGGCACGCTGGACAATCTCGTCGGTTGTCATATCCGGAGTAAATTCCAGTTCGTCAAGGAGCTTTAAATCATATTTATTCAGCTTCGGCTCTTTTCCTAAGACACGCATATAGTGGGCCAGTGCAAGACAATCGTAAAGTTTGTAGTCGTCAATAGGAAGTCTGTACTCAGCCACGAAAGCCTCGGCGTATTTTTTGCGCAGACTTGCGAGAACGGGGCGTGTGGTTACTTCCTTTTGAAAAATACTGTTTTCAAGTCCAAGCCAGAAAAGACTTTCGTAGATGTCTCCGTCTTCATATTGAGTAAGACCCTTAAAAACCTCTTCTATTTTGGGATAATCGTAATGCTTTCTGACAGCACCAATAAGACAGTTCCAGTTAAGATCCGCATTACCATTTTTATCGTAGGCTTTAAAATCCGGAGAGAAGCTGTAATTTTTAGCGGAATTCCAGATTATATTTACAGCCCGCTTCCTTTGAAGCTCAGATACTTCCTCCATGTTTAGCTGAAGATATCGCTGCGGCCGAGCGTGTCGGAAATACGTGTGTCAATGATATCAGATACAAGCTGACGTTCGAAGTCGTCGAAGGATTTATTTACTATGCCCAGCTCTAAAGCGTCTCTTACGCTCAGACCATTTTCTACAAGATGGACGGATGCAAGAAGACCACGAAGGTCGAGTGCCTTGGTGGAAATTTCAGAGCTGTCACACTTCTTGCGGATTTCCTGGAAGAGAGATGCAAGCTGCTCGGCGTATTTTTCGTTGAGATTTTTATTTTCAGACATCAGCAGACGTTTAAGATCCTGCTCGGATATAACAGGCATATTGATGACCATAAAACGAGAAGCAAGTGCTTCGTTAACTTCACGGGTGCCGGCGTAGCCATAGTTCATGGTAGCAATGAATCTTGTGCATGGAGCAAGCTGGATTCTGTCATATCCGGGAACATCTATAATACGGCGGAAGTCAAGGGTTGCATGGAGTACAGCCAGAGACTCGTTCTTTGCCATATTTATTTCATCCAGAATACCGAAGCCGCCGAACTCGGCGCACTGATAAATGGGGCCGTGTCTGAGACTGACTTCGCCGTTTTTGAAGGTGTCGGTTCCGATAAGAGAAGCTGCATCTGTGTTCAGATAGAATGAAATGTCCCATTCAGGGCGATTGAATACTGCGGCAAGATTTTCTGCCAGAACATTCTTACCGGTGGCTTTGGGACCGACCAGAAGCAGGTTTTCACCGGATAAAAGTGCTGTAAGGGCCTTGAGCCATACTTCTTTGCCGTAATACATGAATTTGGGCTTAGGTACGCGATATTCATGGCCTTCTTCGATGGGAAATTCTTTTCGGAAATCCTCTATTTTTTCTATAAGACTTTCGTCTATACCTTCACTTCTTAAAAAATCCAATATCATACTCATAATATCCCTCCGAGGTATATGCTTTCTGCAATTAACTAAAACAATTATAACAGCAAAAGCATCTTTTGTCATCAGCGTTCTGGATAATATTGCAAAGGCTGCATAGACAATATATAATGCTTTGCAGGCGGTGAATTTATGACAGAATTAAAATATACCTATACCTCAGTCAGTGATAACGGAAGAGCTTCCTATGGCGGCAATCAGACGAAGTCTGACAGTGCAGTCATAAAAAAGTGCGGCTGCGGAATTGTGGCGGCAGCTGACCTTATTATATATCTTACAAGCGGAGGCAAAGCCTCCTCCCCTGTTTCCCTGACGCAGTATAATGAATTTCTCAGATTTTTAAACCGGCGCTACTTCCCTCTTATTCCTAAGCTGGGGATGAACCCGATCGTTTTAACTGCGGGACTTAATCTCTATTTTAAGAACCGAAAAATGGAATATTCCGCAATGTGGCAGGCATCCGGAGAAAAGCTCTTTGCCAGAATAGAGCAGCAGCTCAGTGACGATATACCGGTAATAATGTCTGTGGGCCAGAATTTTCCGTGTATTTGGAAGAAAAACAAGCTGGATTTATACACAAAATCCGGTGACACATATATTAAAACAGCCTCTGCAAAAGCTCACTATGTAACCGCAACCGGGATAGATGAAAACTATATCAGAATCTCCTCCTGGGGCCGAGAACTGTACATAGAAAAGTATGAATTTATGAGCTACATGAAAATGTACAGCGCCGGTGTGCTCTGCAATATGCTTAAAATAAGCCGTAAATAAAACTTAAATTCCCCCATTTATAGAAATGGGGGAATTTTTTAAGCCTATAAGTTATTTCTTGCCGACCAGTAAGCCCGAGCCCTTGAGGCAGAGAATTGAGGCCTCCTTGGGACTCATAAAAAGGCCGTTTGAGGTATCCAGAAATTCAACCTTGATTTATCAGCAGAAACAGAAAACTTCCGATAAAAACGGTGCAGCCAAAAGCTAATGCCAGATAAGGAAGTAATTTAGAAAACAATGAAATCAAAAAACGGAGTGTATCGATTTTCGATACACTCCGTTTTTTGTCATATAACTGCCCGATAAAATGGAATTAGATTAA
>JAHHRR010000013.1 GCA_020025655.1 Oscillospiraceae bacterium | reverse complement strand
ATGATACATCCAGAATTTCTACATCCTGATCGGGAACATATTTGTTGTCCTTTCCAACAAGGGCTGAATTGTCGGTGAGCTGTTCCAGACGGCCCTCGAGCTGCTCATAAAACTCTGGTGAATCTATTACAAGGACGGATTCCGTATCAATGTACATACTGCGGTCATCAAGATTAAATGAACCGACGACAGAAATACAGCCGTCTGCGGTGCAGGATTTTCCGTGAATGGAATCACTGCTCTGATACTCATATATACTGGCACCGGTATCAATAAACTTCCGGCGCTGACTTATATAGTTGGAAAAAGCGGGGTAGTTGGGGCTTGATGCCATGGAGTTTGTGAGAATCCTGAGATTTGCATCAGAGGCTATCTCGGTTAAAGTCTGGAGAGTGTATTTATTTGCTGTGGCATAAGGAGTCTGGATATGTACGTTTTTGCATCCGCAGAGAAGCTGACCTATTGCAGCGCCTACATAGGGTTCGGATTTGAAATCACTGAGTGGGTTGCTTACTAAAGTGATGCGCCTTGTGGGGACGCAGACTTCCTCAACAGGCTTTTCAGGTGTGTAATAGTCAGGATACTCTTTTTCCCATTTTGCACATAATTCTCGAACACGCTGCTGCTCTTTAAGGCCCGCTTCATATTTTCTCCCGCTGACAGCCTCCATTGATTTAGTCTCGGGTGCGTTCCAAAGCATATCCATATAGGAAACAGCCTGCCATGTTACGCTTTCACTGCTCTTTTCAGTGCCGGCCAGTGCGTTCAGCACAAGAACATCACGGTCTCGGGTGATCGGCCTGCTGTATCCGGGAGGGGCAAAATATTCATCTCCGATATTACGTCCGCCCAGCAGAAGCATTTTGTCATCGGCGATTATGAATTTATCGTGTAACAGCACATTCCATGTCCAGGGCTTGAAGAAATTTACGGGATTATATGCTCTGTACTCTATGTTCGGGTGAGAAAGCACGGCATTTTTAAGTTCAGCGTGTCCGCCCCTTAGTCCACCCAGTGTGCCGTCCAGCATCAGACGCACCTTAACACCTCTGTCAGCAGCGCAGATTATTTCACCCATAAGGCAATCTACTGTTTCACCTGCTTTCAGGTTGTGGCAGCATACATCCAGAGTTTCTTCTGCGGCACGGATTATCTCAACTCTGCGGGCAAAGGCATCCTGCGGTTCTTCGACCAGAACGACTCTGTCCGGCCCGATACCGCTGCCATAGTATATGCTGTTGTCGGGCAGCTCCGTAACGTGCTTAGGTATGAGATAGGGCAGCACAGCCATTACAAGTGAATAGATAATAAAAATGAGCAAAGCCCGTTTCAAGTATTTAAACGCCTTTTTTGTTGCAGCTTTCATATTTCAGCTCCTGTTCAGAAAAGAGAAAATAGTTTGAAAAACAATTATAATATAGGATGAGCGGTTTTACAATTACAAGTCCTCAGAATTTTTACAAACCGGACAAATTAACCAGTTTGAAATCCATTGACATTTTCTCGGGGCAAAGACTATACTTCAAATTACACAAAAACGGAAATTATCAAAACAAACATAAAAAGGGAAACCATTATGGCGTAAATATGGAGCCACTTTGCGGAATACATAAAAACAGCAGGCGGATATTCTGCCTGCTGTTTTTGCGTTTTAAGTTATGCAGAGTTTTTAATGTCCGGCTTTGCTGTCTATATCTACAAGTTCAAAGCGGTATTTTTGCGGGCAGTCGGGATATTTGCTCTTGTCTACCTCGCTTAAAAACATTTCCTTAGGTCTGATCCAGAGGCTTCCGTCACCGTAAAGCTTGCGGTAAATTACGCACGCTTTACCTGTTTCAGAATCAAAGGCCTCGTCTTCTACCAGATAATAGTCACCTTTAAAATGGCGATATACCCGTTTTAATTTAAGCTCACGCATTTTGACCTCCAATATTAAGTGCTGCCTTTATAAGCGTATGATAAAAAGAAGAGTAATTTATGAAATGGCAGACAGACTGAGCCGCTCAGGCTGCTGCGTAAAGAGAGTAAAACATAAGAGATATAGAAAGTATGCTGAGACACAAAAGAACAAAAACTGCAATAGTCGTCTTGACTTTATGACGTTCCTTTAATGTCAAGGCCATGACTGAAAGTATATCGAGCAGAAAGAAAAACTGACAGATTCCGGCCGCAATCAGAGCGCCTTTTGGATGAATTTCTTCTTTGTATGACCTTACAATATATGCAATGGCATACGGGGCTGAGCCGAATAAAACAAGCAGACCGGAAAGCAGAAATATAACGACTAGGATTCCTGCAATACTGATAAAGGGAAGGGGAAAATATGCAAAACAAGCCAGCAGAATTAAACTGACGATAAAACTGCCTCCCAAAAGGTAAAAGGGGATAAGGCCGTATTTTGTAATCAGGGTACAATTCAGAAGTGTTTTTCTTGACCAGTTTTTGCCCACAGTCAGAACCATAACGAGATTGATTATTCCCAAAACGGCAGGGGCAAACAATATAACAGTATCTAAATTGCCGGCATATTTAGATGCTCCGGCGAAAATAAAAAAACCGTATGAGAATATTACATATAAAACGGGGAAGATGTATACCAATTTAACGACCTCCTTATGAAACCACAGGCGGAGTAACAGAAAAGAACTACTGCAAGGATGAGTACAATTATGCAAAAACAAGCAATAAATGTCAATACGCATAAATAATAAAATTTAATGTGCTGTAATTGTCAAAATATTATAGAAGATTGCACCGTTTCAGTAAAATAGATTATTAACTCGCTTGAAATTTTTACGGCTTTTATATAAAATCAAAATAACTAAAAGCTACTAAATTTCAGAATGGAGAACGGTAAAATGATAAATGTAGCCATTGTGGGAACAGGCAGTATTGCCTATATACATACAGAGAGTCTGTTGACTTTCCCTGAACGCTGCCGAATAACTGCACTTTGCAATACCAATACTTCAAAGGCTGAGAAGCTTAAGGAGGAGTTTTCGCTGGATGCTGAAATCTTTGGAGATTACAGGCAAATGCTGGCCAGCGACGTAAAAATAGATACTGTCATAATCTGCACGCCGCCGTTTACTCATGCGGAAATTGCGATAGCGGCTATGGATTCCGGCAGAAATGTACTGGTTGAAAAGCCCATGGCTACCTGCCTTGAGGAATGTGATGAGATGCTTGAGGCAGAGAAAAGAAACGGCGTTGTTCTGGGATGCGTTGCTCAGAACAGATTCAAAAATTCTATATATAAGCTTAAAACCCTTCTCGACAGCGGAGAGGTGGGAAAGCCCAGAATTGCTCATGTGAATTCTCTGTGGAACCGTGGAGACAGCTACTATGATCTGTGGTGGCGTGGACTATGGCAGAAAGAGGGAGGGGGCTGCACTTTAAACCATGCGGTCCATCACATTGACATGATAAACTGGATACAGGGAGGACTTCCCGAAAGAGTTTTTTCGGTTATTTCTAATCTCAGACATGAAAATGCACAGGTGGAGGATATTTCTCTGTCTACACTTAAATATGCTGACGGTTCTATTGCGCAGCTTACAGCTTCTGTTGTACATCACGGCGAAGAGCAGGGACTGGTTTTACAGTGCGATAAGGCAAAAATTGCTGCGCCCTGGAGCTGCTATGCATCTTCGTATAGAGAAAATGGCTTCCCGCTCCGCAACACTGCTATGGAAGAGCATATAAATAAAAAGTATGAGAATATTCCGGATTTGAAGTATGAAGGTCACACCGGAGAAATTGACAACTATCTCGACGCACTTGAAAAAGGAACACGTCCTCTTATAACAGGCGTGGACGGGAGAAGAACCATTGAGCTTGTTACGGCCATATATAAATCAGGAATGACAGAACAGCCGGTTACTCTGCCGATAGCAAAGGAAGATGATTTTTATACCTTTGAGGGACTTCTGGCTCATGCGCCCCATTTTCATGAGAAAACAAAGAGCCTTGAAGGCTTTAGCGATAACACCATAACAGTAGGAAGCTCTGAGGAGAATAAATAATGGTTTGAAAGAGCGGTATGAATGTACAATAACTTGGCAGATTTCTTTATCTTTGCGTTTGCTCGAATGAACTCGTATTCTTTTTGAATATTATCTTTATAATGAGTGTCGTTTTCATCGAGACGAAATAGAAATTTTTCATATTTCCTATGTTCAACTTAATTATAGAACCTGCCTATAAATACTTGAAACTGCGGCATTTTAGCAGTATACTTCAAACGATACGCTTAAATGTGAGTATCGGCGTGTGACCGAAAATGATGAAGCGGACTGCGGGGAATCCAAAGCCCGCTGT
Source organism: Oscillospiraceae bacterium (assembly GCA_020025655.1). Lineage (GTDB taxonomy): Bacteria > Bacillota > Clostridia > Oscillospirales > Oscillospiraceae > Limivicinus. The sequence goes on along the minus strand of JAHHRR010000013.1, from coordinate 40,972 downwards.
CAGGAAAAGAGATTATATGAAAACAGTTGAACAGAAAAAAGAAAATACACTACTTACCGTAATACTCTGCGGCTCACTGGTAAACGGGGCTTGTTCACTTGCAGTGGGATCGCTCATTCCTTTTTTCAGGGGAGCATACGGCCTAAGCTATGAAGGCTCTGGAATGCTTATTTCCATGCTGTCTGCGGGCAATATGATAGCAATTCTGCTGATGGGATTTCTTCCGCTTTGGGTCGGCAGAAGAAAAAGCGTTATTTTAACGGCTGTATGGATGATGGTTGCCTATGCAATGTTCCTTTCAGGAATTGGCGGTGCGGCTCTTCTGCCATTTGCCTGCCTCTTGCTCGGAATTTCGAAGGGCGGCTTGACAAATTTCTCAAACACCATGATTTCGACTCTTCCGCCGCAGAAATCAGCAGTGTCGTTTAATCTTCTGCACGGGGCTTATGCAATGGGCGCACTGATAGTTCCTATTTTACTGGTGGCCTTTACCGCACATAACTTCGGCGCATGGAAGTATATGGCCGGCCTGCTGTTTGTAATGGCAGCTGCTACACTTATTGCGATTATTTTTGTCCCCCTGCCTAATGAGAATCTTAAAAAAAGAGCCAGAGATGCCGATTTCGGCTTTGTAAAGCATAAAAATTTCTGGCTGTCGGCAGTTATTCTGTTCTTCTATGTTTCCACTGAATATGCAATTACCGGCTGGCTTGTTACATATTTTCAGGATATCGGAATTCTGAGTGATAACGCATCTCAGATGATGAGCAGTCTGCTGTGGCTGGTCATGTTTTTAGGACGTATGCTGGGAGCGGCCATAAGTGTTAAAGTTTCCTGCAGAGCTATGCTTGCGGTAGACGGCATAGGACTCATCGGATTTTTCGTGCTGGCATTTTTCAGCCATTCGGCAACGCCTATTATAATAGGCATTATAGGTGTCGGATTTTTTATGGCCACGATTTATCCTTCTGCAACCTCACTGGGCGTTAGCAGTGTTAAAGGCAACGATATCGGCATAAGCGCAATGACTCTTGCCGGAAGTATAGGCGGTATAATAACTCCTGCCGCAGTAGGCTTTGTGGCGGGTAAGGCAGGTATACAGGCGGGAATGGGTGTTGTTGCAATTACGACAATACTGCTTCTGCTGACAATCATGCTTGCGTTTTTTATAAATAAACCGAAGAAAAACTGAAATCACAGGCTCCTTTAATGGAGCCTGTGATTTTTATTTTAAGCGGATTACTGTGCAGAATATTAAAAAATTGCTATGATGAATTTTAGCATACTGCTGAATATCCACCTGAAAAAATAATGCAAAGTATACAAGCCATATTAAAAAAATATGAACATTACACAAAAATGAAGTCGAAAATTCAGAACATCCGTCTATTGCACACGTGAACATTATTTGATATTATGCAGATAACACGAAATGTTCACGTGTGCATAGCTATTTCAGTACAGAGTACGGCATACACCGCAGAAAAAACGAGGGGTGCCGAACAGCTTGATTGTAGTAAATATGAATTGTAGCAGAGTAGTCGAAGAAATTAGAGTGTATTTTATGAAATGAGAGTGTGATTCAATGGTTACTATAAAAACAATCGCAGAAAAAGCTGGAGTATCTCACACAACAGTCTCAAGAGCGCTGAATAACAGTCCTCTGATTAAAGAGGAGACAAGAGCGCAGATACAGGCAATAGCGGATTCGCTTGGATATGTTCCGAATCTTTCGGCCAGACAATTAGCGAATGATAAGTCAAATAACATTGGTCTTTTCTTCTCAAACCTGTTCTTCGGAACTACCGGTGAATTTATTAAATCGAGTATCGAAGCTTTGAGCAAAGTGCTCGGTGAAAAATACAGTATCACAATTCATCGTTTGGATGCGCTTGGTCAGAAAGCAATGCTTTCACCCTCCAATTATGACGGAGTTGTGATAGTGAGCATGGATAAAAACGACGATATCTATATTCGACAGGTAATACAAAGCAAGATACCCTGTGCAATTGTTAACCGCAAGCTGGAAGATGAATTTGCAAAAAGCGGCGTCATTTATGTATACTGCCAGGAAAAAGAGGGCGTTTACAGAGCCGTTGAGCAGATAATCAAAATGGGTCATAGAAAAATCGGATACGTACGAGGTATCGAAAGTTCAATAGCTGATGAGCGACGTTGGAAGGGCTTTGAACAGGCCATGAGAGATAACGGCCTTCAGATAAATGAAAATTATATCTGCAAAGGTAATTTTGCAGTGGAAAGCGGATATGAAGCGGTAAGAGATCTTCTTAAACAGCCTGAGCTTCCGTCCGTTTTAATATGTGCCTCCGATACAATGGCATTCGGAGCTATGAGAATGTTCTATGAAAACGGAATTAGAATTCCTGAAGATATATCAATTGTCGGATTTGATAATTCTGTTACTACAACCTACTCTATACCAAGTCTTTCGAGTATCGGAAGACCTATTAAAATGATGGTTGAAAAAGCGGGCCTTATGCTTTTACAGGAGCTTGAGGGAGAAGCGCTTGAAGAAAAATGCGTTCGGTTTGATACGGTTTTTTATGAACGCGAATCTCTGCGGGACATAAATCCGCAGCCATGAAACGAATGTTGTAATTTCAACATACATAAAAATCTGAAAGGAAACAGGAACAATGAAAAAAATGCTTGCAATTGTACTTGCACTCACAATGGTTCTCGCGTTGGCCGCCTGCGGCAGCAACGGAGATACCCCCGCTACCGCAGAAAAAGACGGAGATACCCCCGCTGATGTTATTGAGCTGAGAATGGCTCATAACCTTGCTGAGGATCATCCTCTTCACCTCGCTGCACTTAAGTTTGCAGAAGAAGTTGAAAAGAACACTAACGGCACTGTTACCGTTACTGTTTTCCCCAATGCAATCTTAGGAAGCGAAGTTGAAGCTATTGAGCAGCTCTCCAACGGAGCACTTGATATGTGTCGTGCAGGCGGCGGCAGCCTTGAGAACTTCAACTCCATCTTCTCCGCATTTGCAATTCCTTATCTGTTCGACAGCGAAGAGAGCTTCTACGCAGTTATGAACAGCGAAATCGCAGATGAAGTTTACACTATGACTGAGTCCTCCGGATTTATCGGCCTGACTTATTACGATGGAGGCGCACGCAGCTTCTACACCAACAAGGAAGTCAACTCTCCTGAAGATCTGGCCGGCCTCAAGATCCGTGTTATGGAAAACCCCACTTCTATCGCAATGATGGATGCACTTAATGCATCAGCAGTACCTATGGCATACGGAGATATCTACACTGCTCTCCAGCAGGGTGTGCTTGACGGCGCTGAGAACAACCCCACTGCCCTTACTATGGGTAAGCACGGTGAAGTTGCTAAGTACTACTGCCTTGATGAGCATATGCGTATTCCTGATTTCCTCATCATCTCCAACCAGACCTGGGCAAAGCTCAACCCCGAACAGCAGCAGGCTCTGAAGGATGCAGCAGCTGTTTCCACCGAGTATCACACCGAGCTGTGGAAGACTGCAGTTGAGGAAGCTCTCGTCTCTGCTGAGAAGGATTACGGCGTAACTATTACCAATCCTGACAAGACCGCTTTCCGTGATGCCTGCGCACCTCTTTACGACAATCTGAAGGAAAGCAATCCCGACGTATACGAAATGGTTCAGCGTATCCTTGACTTCCAGGCAAACCTCAAGTAATAGCAAATAAGATAAGTACTTAAGCTGATTTGCAGCATTAAGAAACAGTTACAAGGGAGATATGTGTACAAGCATATATCTCCCTTTTTTAAAGCAAGACCGTAAGTTGGTTAAATACAGACTTATCTGCGGATAGGACTGATACACATACATTTTATAAACCTAAAGGAGACAGGTTATGAAAAAGGTCCTTAATAAGGTCATGATGGCGATTATGGCCCTACTGATGACAGTGTTGCTGTGCAGCGCACTGTGGCAGGTCTTCTCGCGCTTCGTGCTGAATAATCCCAGCACCATAACTGAGGAACTGTCCAGATATACTTTGATCTGGTCGGTCATGCTTGGTGCAGGTTACGCATTTTCTAATGATTCCCATATTGCACTTACCCTTGTAAAAGATAAAGTTCACGGAAAAGCAGCTCTAATTCTGAACATTTTTATTGAGGCTGTTATCTGGTTTTTCGTTATTGCAGTTCTCTTCGTCGGTGGTATCACACTCTGCAAGAACAATGCCTCTCAGCTCACACCAGTTCTGCGCTTAAATAAAGGTCTGGTTTATTCCTGCGTTCCCATTCTCGGTACTATCATCAGCATTATAAAAATCGACAGCTATGTTTCTGCTATCAGAGACTTCATTAAGAATAGAAAGGAGGATACCAAGTAATGCTTGCTCAGTCTATAATCATTCTGGTTGTGACTTTTATCATATTCCTTTTGATGGGCGTTCCTATCTCTATCGGCATTGCGGTGTCTTCTATCCTTACTGCACTTGCCTCTGTTGACTGGAGCGTTATTACCACAACCGCCGCACAGAGATGTTTCTCCGGTATTGACTCATTTGCCCTGCTGGCAATACCTTTCTTTACCCTCGCAGGTAACATTATGAACAAGGGCGGTATTGCAAGGCGTCTTATCGGCCTTGCAAAGCTTATTGGCGGTAAGCTCCCCGGTGCTCTTGCTCAGGTTAACGTAATAGCAAGTATGTTCTTCGGCTCCATCAGCGGCTCATCTATTGCAGCTACTGTTGCAATCGGCGGCGTTATGACTCCTCTGGAGGAGGAAGAACACTATGACAGCGCATTCTCCGCTGCTGTAAATATTTCAGCAGCACCTACCGGTATTCTTATTCCTCCCAGCGGTCCTTTGATTCTTTATTCCCTTGTCAGCGGCGGTACTTCCATTGCAGCTCTGTTCATGGGCGGTTACATACCCGGTATCCTTATGGGACTTTCCGTAATGATCGTAGCCTTTATCATTGCAAAGAAAAAAGGCTACACCTCAAAGGAACACTTTACCGGCTCCGAGACTCTGCACATAATCCTTGATGCAATTCCCAGCGTATTCCTCGCTGTTATCATCATGGGCGGTATCCTTCTCGGTATCTTCACCCCCACTGAAGCTGCTGCTATTGCAGTTGTTTACTCTCTGATTCTGGCTGCCTGCTATAAAGAGATCAAGCTCAAAGATCTGCCCAAGATTTTTGCAGACACTCTTCTTTCCTCAGCAGTTGTTCTGTTCCTTATTGCTGCATCCAGCATTATGTCATGGGTTATGGCTTACACAGGAATTCCCAAGGCTATCTCCATGGCTATTCTTAATATTTCCGATAACCCCATTGTTCTTATGCTTGCAATGAATGTAGTTCTGCTCTTTGTAGGTACTTTCATGGACCTCACTCCTGCAGTTCTTATTTTCACCCCCATTTTCCTGCCTATCGCAACCAGCCTCGGAATTCATCCCGTACACTTCGGTATTATGATGATCTTCAACCTTGGTATCGGCAACATGACTCCTCCTGTCGGCAGCTGCCTGTTTGTAGGATGCAGCGTTGCAAAGGTTACTATCGAGAGAGTTGCAAGGTACCTTGTTTGGTTCTTCCTTGCTGAGGTCATTGCGCTTATGCTCGTCACTTACATTCCTGCACTTACCCTCTGGCTGCCTAAAGTCACCGGTGCGCTTATCGGCTGATAAGCTTAAAGTCTGAAAGGAGTAAAAATTATGCAGACTGTTACCAAGTTTGCGGAAATGAGCAGAGAAAACGGCTATTTCCGTATATTTACCGACACTGCTGAGGTTCGGGTTTATTTTATGAGCGATGACGTGGTCAGAATCCGCGCATCCTTTGACAAAAAGTTCCGCGAGGCCTCCTACCTGCTTACTGAAACAGGCTGGGATGATGAACTGGACGAATTTATGGGCGAAGAGCGTACCCGTATAGAGCTTCTCCAGCCCGAAGTTTCCGAAGATGCAGACAGGATAGTCTTTTCTACAAAAACAGTTGATCTTGTTCTCAATAAAGAGCCTTTTGCATTTGCTATGTACGACAAAAACGGTGTACAGCTCTACTCCGACCTTGCCGGCAAAGCTTTCCAGCTGGATCATCTGGGCCGCATTTATCACTACAATGCAATGAAACCTGATGACTGCTTCTATGGCTTCGGTGAAAAAACAGGCGAAATCAACAAAAACGGACGTTATATGCGCTTCAGCCCCAAAGACAGCCTTGGCTATAATCCTGTCTCCGGCGATCCTATGTACAAGCATATTCCCGTTTACATCCGTCTTGATAATGATACCAGAAAGGCAGTTGGCCTTTTCTATCATAACACCTATGAGGCGGCAGTTTCTATGGGTGATGAAATAAGCGGCTACTGGCCCCGCTACACTTACTATGTAGCTGACGGCGGCGACATTGACTACTTCCTTATTAACGGACCTGAAATCAGTAAAATCGTTGAAAGATATACTGATCTTACCGGTAAAACCTTCCTTCAGCCGAAGTTCTCTCTGGGATATCTAGGCTCTACCATGTATTATGTAGAACTGCCCGAGGACTGCGACAAGGAAATCCTTGCCTTCATAGACAAGGTTCGTGATATGGATATTCCAATAGATTCCTTTATGCTTTCCTCCGGCTATACTGCCAGTGAGAAAGATAATAAGAGAAACTTCTTTACATGGAATAAGCGCAGAGTTCCCGATCCCCAGTGGTTCTTTGACGAGATGAAGAAGCGTGGTGTGGAGATTTCCCCCAACGTAAAGCCCGGCTTCCTGAAGGTTCATCCTTACTACGATGACGTAGAAAAGAAGGGATGCTTCGTTAAGACTCCTGACGGAAAAGAGACTCAGACTGCTCGCTGGTGGGGCGGCCCGGGTGCATATTTTGATTTCACCAATCCAGCAGCCCGTGAGGAATGGGAGCGCCTTGTTCAGGAATATCTGATGAAGTACGGCGCACGTTCCGTATGGAATGATAACTGCGAGTTTGATGCTATCGACGACCGTGAGGCACTCTGCGAGAAAGATGGCCTGAAAGGTACATTCGGCGAGCTTAAGAGCGTTCAGCCAACTCTTATGAGCAGAAGCTCCCATGTTGCAGCCAGAAAGTTTGACCCTGATATGCGTCCTTACGTTATCTGCCGCAGCGGCGGTGCAGGCATACAGCGCTATGCCCAGACCTGGGCGGGCGATAACCCAACGAGCTTTTTAACACTTAAATATAATATTGCAACCCTGCTGGGCTCCGGCCTTTCCGGTGTTGCAAATACCGGTTCTGATAACGGCGGCTTCCAGGGACCGGCTCCCGGAGCAGAGCTGCTGGTACGCTGGGTTCAGAATGGTATCTTCCAGCCCAGATTTTCAATTCACTCATGCAATACCGACAACACAGTAACCGAGCCCTGGATGTACTCTGATTACACCCACTACATCCGTGATGCTATAAAGCTCCGTTACGAGATGATTCCTTACCTCTACTCAATGCTTTACGAAGCAAGCACCAAGGGTGATGCAATCATGCGACCTGTATTCTACGATTTCCAGAATGATCCCAAGGTTTACCGTGAGGGTGTAAATTTCATGTTCGGCCCGTACATCCTGGTTGCAAACGTGGTAGAAGAGGGCGCAACAGAGCGTGAGGTATATCTGCCTGCCGGAACCACATGGTATGATTACTACACCAGAAAACCCTATGAGGGCGGTCAGACAATAACCATTCCTGTGGATATGGGCTCTGTCCCCATGTTTGTGCGTGAAGGCGCAATTATTCCTCAGACTAAGGGACTGCACAGCATTCTGCAGGAGCCTATCAAGATGATTAAGCTTCTTATTACGCCCAAGACTGCCGGCCACTTCGATATGTATGATGATGACGGCATGACCAACAACTACAAGAAAGGCGAAAAGCTTATCACTCACATAGACGTAACTCCCGGCGAAAAGGTATATGTTGATTTCAATAAGGAAGGCAATTACGACTCCGGAATTGAGACTATGATACTTGATGTTGTTAACCGTGAGAAGGGACCCTTCTGGGTCAGCGTAGGTGATGACCAGCTCAAGCAGTACCTTCACAGAGAAAAGTGGGAGGCAGCAGAAGAAGGCTTCTACTACAGCCACACCCTGAAATCTGTCCTTGTTAAGTACAAGGAACGTAAAGGCAACTACAGAGTAACCGTAAGCTTTGAGAAGTTCGATTTGATTGGAATGTAAAAGAAACGGAGAAATAGTATATAAATGAGCAAATACGAAAGATTCAATTGTGATCATAAAAGAATAGGCATCCGTGTTATTGTTGACGGCCGCTGCAATGGTGTCCGGGAAAAAATCGAGGCACCTACTTTCCAGCTGGCTGAAAACGCAAAGAAACTTCTGGAGACAAATCTGCGCTATGCAGACGGAAAACCCGTTGAAGTAATAATCAGCAAGGTTGGCGTAGGCGGCAGGGTTGAAGCGGATCAGGTCGCAAGACAATTTAAGGAAGAAAACGTCGGTGCTGTTATAAGCGTTTCCCGTGCTTTTGCATATGCAGCTGAAATTATGGAGTATGACAGTCGTCTGCCTCAGGCAATTTGGGGTTATAACGGAAGCGAACGCCCCGGTGCTGTTTATCTTGCAGCTGCTGCGGCAGTTTCCGAGCAGAAGGGTATGCCGGTGTTCAAAATATACGGACGTGACATTCAGGACCCCGACGATCTTTCCATACCTCAGGACGTACAGGAAAAGCTTTTGAACTTCGGCAGAGCTGCAATAGCTGTTGCAGAAATGGAAGGTAAGAGCTACCTGTCTATTGGCGGCACCTGCATGGGTATAGGCGCTTCTATTGTTGATCAGGAGTTCTTCCGCTGCTACCTTGGTATGCCTACAATTACAGTCGATATGAGTGAAATGACTCGTCGTCTGGAGAAGGAAATCTATGACCACGAGGAATATGAAAGAGCCATAGCCTGGGCACGTTCTAACTGCAGGGAAATGAAAGATCCCAACCCCGTTGAGATTCAGCAGAGCAGAGAGAAGAAGGATGAAGTCTGGGAGACCATCGTAAAGATGACCCTTATCATCCGTGATTTGATGCTTGGCAGTGAAAAACTCCGTGAGATGGGATATTCCGAAGAAGCATTCGGCAGGAACGCATTACTGGGAGGCTATCAGGGACAGCGCCAGTGGACTGACTTTATGCCCAACACCGATTTTGCCGAAGCTATTCTGAACAGCAGTTTCGACTGGAACGGTAAGCGTCAGCCGGTTACACTTGCAACCGAAAACGACAGCCTTAATGCTACAACTATGATGATGGGTACTCTGCTTACCGGCACCGCACAGATTTTCTGCGATGTACGTGGCTACTGGAGTCCCGAGGCTATTGAGCATAATACCGGTGTCCGCCTTGACGGTATGGGTGAAAACGGATTCCTTTATCTTACAAACTCCGGTGCTGCCGCACTGGATGGTTCTATGGAAGCCTGCCGCAACGGACAGCCCTGCATGAAACCTTTCTGGGAACTCAATGACGAGGAAGTTCAGGCTTGTCTCGATGCTACTGAGTGGGGAGCAGGAAAACTTGCTACCTTCCGTGGTGGCGGATTTTCCTCAAGCTTTTCCTCCAAGGGCGGCGCACCTCTCACCATGCTGAGATTGAATCTCATAAAGGGTGTCGGCCCTGTTCTCCAGCTGGCTGAGGGCTACACAATCGATCTTCCCGAGGATGTTGAGAAAAAAATAGTATCCCGTGTTGACCCCACCTGGCCCAAAACATATTTTGTGCCACGTCTTACAGGTGAAGGCGCATTTACTTCTGTCTATGACTTTATGGACAGCTGGGGCGCAAACCACTGCACTCTGTGCTATGGTCATGTAGGAGCAGACTTCATCACACTTGCTTCTATGCTGCGCATCCCTGTATGCTCTCACAACGTACCTGTCGAGAGAATTTTCCGTCCTTCCGCATGGAATATGCTGGGCGGCAAGGGCGTTGATGCAGACTTCAGAGCCTGCCTTAACTACGGTCCTCTCTACGGAAAATATTGATAAGACCTATGACTCGTTATGCGATAATTGGAACGGGCTGGCGAAGCGAATTTTACATTCGCCTCGCACAGCTCTGCCCGGATCGCTTTCAGCTCGGTCACATTTACACCCGTTCTCCCGAAAAGGCAGAAATCCTTCGTCGGGAGACCGGGCTTTGGTATACATCTGAGCTGAATGAGATTCTGGATGAAGGCTGCGATTTTGTGATTGTAGCCATTAAGCGTGGCTGTTGCAGAGAATATGTGGATGCTTTGGTTAGGCGGGGTATCCCTGTGCTGTGTGAAACTCCGCCTGCAGAGAATTTTGAAGAGCTTTTGAGTATGTATGAGGCATATAAGGGGGCAAAAATTCAGTTTGTTGAACAGTATTTTGTCCAGCCGCTCTATGCTGCATGGCTTCGGGCGGTCCGTGAGGGCCAGATAGGAGAAGCAGAGAGCGTCAATCTCTCGTGCATCCACGGTTACCACGCTGCATCAATGATACGTCTTTTCCTGAACACAGGAATGGAGCGTTTTTCCGTTGATGCTGATAGTACAACCGAGCACGTAATTGAGACAAAGAGCCGTGCAGGTGAGATCCTGAATGGAAACAGGATTGAATACGAGCGTGTCAGGGCAAAAATAAGCTTTGAAAACGGAAAAACTGCCTACTATGATTTTTCAGGGCCGCAATATCAATCTTTCCTGCGCCAGCGCCATTTGAATATAAGAGGTGACAAAGGCGAGATAGATGATATGCTACTCCAGAAGCTGAATGCAGACGGTGTGCCTGTTGCACTGGCTTTGGAGCGCTGTGAACTGGGACGCTATGATAATAAATTCCACGGTCTCAGCAAACTTACTTGCGGTGAGCAGGTTCTTTATGATAATCCCTTTAAATATTCTCCTTTAAATGACGATGAGATAGCTCTTGCAACAATACTGACGCTTATGGAGAAGTACGTTGCAACCGGTGAGAGCTTCTATTCGCTGGAGGAGACTTTACAGGATACCTATATTTCTCTTGCAATAGATGCGGCACTTTTAAATAAGGGCAGATTTGAGTCAAAAATTCAGCCCTGGAATTGAGGACAATTATGATAAATGCACCTTCACTTGCCAACTGCAATGTTCTTGAGCTGGCAGATAATATAAAAGATCTTGTTGCAGGCGGTGTAGATTTCTTTCACATTGATATTATGGACGGACACTATGTTCCGAACCTCTGCTTTCCTGTGAACTATATCAGGGACATTAAAAATGCATATCCTAATGCAACCGCTGAGGTTCACATGATGGTAGATAACCCCGGAGATTATATTGAAAGATTACAGCAGGCCGGAGCGGACTATGTCTGCTTCCACTGCGATTCTACCAACTTCGTCAGAAGAAATCTGACTCAAATCCGTGCTCACGGTATGAAAGCCGGAGTTGTAATTAACCCCTCACAGAGAATAGATGTAATTGAGCCGTATATTAACCTGCTCGATTATGTCATTCTGATGACTGTTGAACCCGGCTTTGCAGGGCAGCGTTTCCTGCCGGGCGGCGTTGAGCGCTGTGCGGAACTTGCAGAGCTGCGTAAAAAACATAACGCAAACTTCCTTATTGAAATTGACGGCGGTGTGGACTACGAAAATGCCGGCCCGTGCCTTAAGGCAGGTGCAGATATTCTCGTTACCGGTATTTATGTTGTATTCAAGCAGGAAGATGGCATTACAAACGCCTGCAAGCGCTTTAGAAAATTTGCAGAAGAGCTTGATTTAAGCTGATTATAAATAAAAAACTCCCGATACAGTAATGTGTATCGGGAGTTTTTCCTACATTATATAATATTATACGCCTGAGTATGCGGAGAAGCCGCAGTCTATAGGCATTACAACACCGGTAACAGCAGATGCAGCTCTGTCATCGCAGAGGAAAAGTGTAGCACCCAGCAGCTCTTCGGCTTCTACATATCTGCCGGTGGGAGTACCGTTCAGAATCTTAGCGGAGCGGGCAGTGGGAGTTCCGTCCTCGTTAAAGAGAAGGGATTTGTTCTGAGCAGATACAAGAAATCCGGGAGCTATTGCGTTGCAGCGTATTCCGGAGCCTGCAAAATGAGTAGCAAGCCACTGAGTGAAGTTTGAAATAGCAGCTTTAGCACCGGAGTAAGCAGGAATCTTGGTCAGAGGTGTGAAAGCATTCATAGAGGAAATGTTCAGAATACAGCCACTCTTCTTTTCAACCATATCCTTTGCAAATATCTGAGTGGGAATGAGGCTTCCCTGAAAATTCAGTTTAAAGACCATGTCGACACCGGAAGGATCGAGATCAAAGAAAGTCTTGTCACCGTCTTTTGCCTCGTGCTGATACTCGTTATCGGTGGTTGCACGGGGGTTGTTACCGCCTGCGCCGTTTATGAGAATGTCAACAGAGCCAAAATCACGGTGAATAGCCTGACGGGCAAGCTCTAATTCCTCAGGGTCAAGAACATTTGCCTTGTAGCCCTCACAGATGAAGCCTTCGGCTTTGATTTCGTCAGCCAGAGCCTGAACATTTTCAAGTCTGCGACCAAGGGCGGCTACTTTTGCGCCGCTCTGTGCGAATGCATGAGCCATTGCAGAGCAGATAAGTCCACCTGCACCGGTAATTACAACAACTTTATCTTTGTAATCAATATTAAGCGGAAGATTTACCATTTTGCTTTCCCTCTTTACTTATATTTTCCCGTCAAGTCTGTCAAGCATATCCCACACACCCAGCATATACATTATGCCGAGAGCACGGTCATAGAGGCCGTAACCCGGACGAACGGTTCCGGGACCCTCACCCCAGAGATGTCTTCCGTGGTCGGGTCTGATATATCCTTCGTATCCGCAGTCGTGGTATGCCTTGAGAATTTCAAGAATACCTGTATCGCCGTCGCAGTCACGGTGACTGGCTTCCGAAAAATCTCCGTTGGGGAAGTGTTTTACATTGCGAATATGTGCAAAAGCAATGCGGTCGCAGTGCTTGCGGATTATGGATGCTACATTATTTTCGGGGTTAGCATTTAAAGAACCGGAGCAGAGAGTAAGGCAGTTATACTCGTCATCTACCATAGCGAGGAAGCGGTCGATGTTGGCTGCGTTGACCATAAGGCGGGGTAAACCGAAAATATCCCAAGGGGGATCGTCCATGTGAATAGCCATTTTGATGTCGCACTCGTGGCAGGTGGGCATAATTGCTTCAAGGAAATACTTGAGGTTTGCCCAGAGCTTTTCGTGGTCAACATCTTTGTATGCCTGAAACAGCTCGTCCAGCTTGGCCATTCTTTCCGGCTCCCAGCCGGGGAAAGACATATTGTGCTTTTCGGTGAGATTCATGATGTACTCAGCCATTGCCTTGTAATCATCCTGAATCATGTTCTTTTCATAGTAAAGAGCGGTAGAACCATCACCTACGGGATGGAAAAGATCGGAACGAGTCCAGTCGAAAACAGGCATAAAGTTATAGCAGATAACCTTGACACCGAATTTGGACAGATTGCGAATAGTCTGTTTGTAGTTTTCAATGTACATATCACGACTGGGGAGACCTATTTTAATATCATCGTGGACATTAACGGATTCTACAACGTCCATATTGAAGCCGTATTCATCAAGCTGCTTCTTGACTTCGGCGATTTCGTCAACTTCCCAGATTTCTCCGGGCATCTTGTGATGCAGAGCCCAGACTATACTGGTTACACCCGGAATCTGCTTAATATCTGATAGTGAAATGTTGTCATTTCCTTTACCGAACCAACGGAATCCCATCTGCATAGGCATAGAAAATTCCCTCCTGTTATTTCTGCTTATTCAAAATTAAAAAAGTATGCTGAGGTAAAAATCATTGAGTATTTTTATCTCGTATTTTTACCTCTGTGCGTTTTCAGAGTATAGCACACAGAGCCTATAATTCAAATTGCAAATATTGTTTGACTTATTGCGAATCTTGCTGTAATCTTACCGAGAAAGGAGTGGGAATATGTCAAACAAGGCACAGATTTTTGACAGCCGTCAAAGCATGAAAAACGGACAGTTTGAAGTCTTTTATTACAAAGATAGAAGGCCGTCCGACATAGGTGTCCACCACCATGATTTTTATGAAATCTACTTCTTTCTGGGCGGCAGTGTTCGGTACAGAATTGAGGGCAGAACCTATGATCTGGAGCAGGGGGATATATTGCTGATAAACCCGCTGGAGCTTCATCAGGCTCATATTAAGCCTGATACTTTGTATGAGCGTATCGTTATATGGATAAACAGAAATTACCTTGCGGAACTGGGCGAATTTGATGCAGGACTTGAAGAGTGCTTTGTACATGATCCTGCAAAGCCAACAAATCTTTTGCGCCCTGATATGGTTCAGCGTGCAAAGCTGATTGAACTTATGGAAAAGCTCAATCTGGAGAGCCATCGGGACAGACCCGACAGCGCATTATACGCAAAGAGCCTTTTGATACAAATCCTCATTGAAGTGAACCGCATGGCCCGTAAAGAGACCGGTGATACAGACGAAAATGAAGAACCTGATCTTATCAGCCGCACCCTTACATACATAGGAAATCATTATAAAGAAAATATATCTCTTGATGCTTTGGCCTCTGAATTTTTCGTCAGTAAATACTACCTCTCTCACACGTTTTCAAGCCGTGTGGGCATCAGCATATACAGATATATAATATTCCGCAGACTTATGGCAGCAAGAGGACTTATGGAAAGCGGAGAGGCTCCGGGAGAGGTTTACAGACGATGCGGCTTCGGCGATTATGCAAATTTTTATCGGGCGTTCAAAGCTGAATATGGCATAAGCCCGAATGAATATGCCGCAGAGTTTTCCTCCAATAAACCGTGAATAAGGAAAAATCAAAGCCGCAAAACTTGAAAAAACAGGAATAGAAGTGTATAATGAACTGATTATAGAATGGGGAGTGACAGCTTTGGCAGAATTTAAAACTAACGTAATGAGAACACTTGAGCAGAAAAAAATAAAGTATACTGCCCATGAGTATGAACACGGTCAGGAGGCTGTGGATGGTGTTACTGTTGCAGAGATTCTGGGACAGGACCCTGACAGAGTTTTCAAAACACTGGTAGCTCAGGGCGCCAGCAAGAAAATTTATGTTTTCGTTATACCGGTTGCAATGAAGCTTGAGCTTAAAGTTGCAGCTAAAGCAGTCGGAGAAAAATCTATTGCCATGGTTCACGTTAACGATATAAATGCGCTTACCGGATATGTCAGAGGCGGCTGCTCTCCTGTCGGCATGAAAAAAAGGTATGAAACTGTATACCACAGCAGCATAATAGAAGGTGAAACCGTTATGGTCAGTGCCGGAAAGATAGGTTATCAGGTTGAACTTGCTCCTGATGACCTTATTAAAATCACTTCCGGTAAAATTGCAGATATAGCTTCAAAGGAATAATGTATGCAGAACAGCATTTTTATAAAAGGTGCAAGAGAAAATAATCTGAAAAATATTGATCTTGAAATTCCACGAGACAAGATGATTGTTTTTACCGGCCTCTCAGGCAGCGGTAAGTCAAGCCTTGCTTTTGATACCATTTATGCCGAGGGCCAGCGCAGATATGTGGAGAGCCTGAGCGCATATGCCAGAATGTTTCTGGGACAGATGGACAAGCCCGATGTAGACTATATTGAGGGCCTTTCTCCTGCTATTTCAATAGATCAGAAAACAACTTCAAAGAATCCCCGCTCCACAATAGGTACGGTTACTGAAATTTATGACTATCTGAGACTTCTGTGGGCAAGAGTCGGTGTGCCCCATTGCCCGAAGTGCGGAAAAGAGATTAAGCAGCAGAGCATCGACCAGATGGTTGATAAAATTATGGAGCTTCCCGAAGGCAGCAGAATTCAGGTGCTGTCTCCCGTTGTGCGCGGCAGAAAAGGGGAGCACGTAAAGGTTTTTGAGGATGCAAAAAAATCAGGCTATGTTCGAGTGAGAGTGGACGGAATAATTTACGACCTCTCAGAGGAAATAAAGCTTGAAAAAAATAAAAAACACAACATCGAAATTGTTGTAGACAGACTTGTAATAAAGCCTGAAATCGAAAGAAGACTTACAGATTCGGCGGAAACTGCCCTTTCACTTTCAGGAGGTATCCTGTATATCGACCTTGTGAAAGAGGAAGAACTTCTGGTGTTTTCCCAGAACTATGCCTGTGAGGACTGCGGTATTTCGATAGAAGAGCTTACTCCAAGAATGTTCTCATTCAACAGCCCTCAGGGTGCGTGCCCCAGCTGTACGGGCCTTGGTATGCAGATGCTGGTTGACCCTGAGCTTATAATTCCAAATCCAGAGCTGAGTATAATGGAAGGCGCCATTACCGCTCCAGGCTGGGGAAATGTAAAGGGTGACAGCATTTCGAGAATGTACTTCGAGGCTCTTGCAAAACGCTATAAATTCAAGCTTACAGAGCCGGTTAAGAATTTCTCTAAAGAGGCCATTGACGCCATACTTTACGGCACAAAAGGTCAGCCTTTACAGCTCAAGTACGAAAAGACTGATGGCTACGGAGTTATTAACCGTGAGTTCGAGGGCCTTGTAAATAACCTTGAGCGCAGATATAAAGAAAGCCAGAGCCCTGCTGTGCGGGCTGAGATTGAAGAGTGTATGTCGCAGATTCCGTGCAAGGAATGCGGCGGCAGGAGACTTAAAAAAGCTCCCCTTGCGGTTACTGTCGGCGGCATGAATATTGCTGATTTTACTGACTTATCTGTGATAAAGGCAATAGAATTTATAGATAACCTTCAGCTCAGCGAAAAAGATATGATAATTGCCGAGCGCATTATTAAGGAAATCAAAGCCAGACTTGGATTTTTACAGAGTGTAGGTCTTGGATACCTCACTCTTTCCAGAAGTGCGGCAACTCTTTCCGGCGGTGAAAGCCAGCGAATAAGACTTGCAACACAGATCGGCTCCAGCCTCATGGGTGTGCTTTACATTCTGGATGAACCCAGTATAGGACTGCATCAGAGAGATAACGAAAAGCTTTTAAATACTCTGAAAAGGCTTCGTGATCTGGGTAACACTCTCATTGTTGTAGAGCATGATGAGGATACTATGCGGGCCGCCGATTATATTGTAGATATAGGCCCCGGAGCGGGACTCAAAGGCGGAGAAGTGGTTTGCGCAGGTACTATTGATGATATTTGTGCCTGTGAGGAATCCATCACCGGACAGTATTTAAGCGGCAGGAAGAAAATACCTGTACCGGAAAAACGCAGAGCGGGCAAAGGGAAAAGCCTTATAATAAAAAATGCCAGAGAAAATAACCTCAAGGGCATTGACGTTGAAATTCCCCTCGGAAAGCTCGTGTGCGTTACAGGAGTTTCCGGCAGCGGAAAGTCCTCGCTTATAAATGAGATTTTCTACAAGACTCTTGCGGCGGAAAAGAACAGAGTTAAGGTAAGACCCGGAAAATCCGACGGAATTCTGGGACTCGAAAACGTGGATAAGGTAATTTGCCTTGACCAGAGCCCCATTGGAAGAACACCCCGTTCAAACCCTGCTACCTATACGGGCGTATTCAATGATATAAGGGAGCTTTTTGCTTCCACTCAGGATGCAAAGCTCAGGGGTTATACTCAGGGACGTTTTTCCTTTAACGTAAAAGGCGGACGCTGCGAAGCCTGCGCCGGTGACGGACTTGTGAAAATAGAAATGCATTTTCTGCCCGATGTTTATGTGCCCTGCGATGTATGCGGCGGCAAGAGATATAACAGGGAGACTTTGCAGGTCAAATATAAAGGAAAAAGTATTGCAGATGTGCTTGAAATGACTGTTGAGGAGGCCTGCTCCTTCTTTGCGGCTCAGCCCAAAATCATAAACAAGCTTCAGACTCTTTATGATGTAGGTCTGGGATATGTAAAGCTCGGACAGTCAAGCACAACGCTTTCCGGCGGCGAAGCTCAGCGAGTAAAACTTGCAACAGAGCTTTCCAAGCGCAGCACGGGAAATACTGTATATGTTCTGGACGAGCCGACAACCGGACTTCATGTGGCTGATGTCCATAAGCTTATTGATATACTGAACAGACTTGTGGATGTAGGAAATACAGCGGTTGTAATTGAGCATAATCTTGATGTCATCAAGGTTGCAGACCATATTATTGATCTTGGACCTGAGGGGGGCGACGGCGGCGGAGAGCTTGTTTTTGCAGGTACTCCGGAGGACTGCGCCCGCTGCGAGAGTAGCTACACAGGCCAGTTCCTGAAGCCTTTGCTTGACTGAAATACAGAAAGAGAAACGGAGAAATGCTGATATGGATCAGGAAAATGAACTAATTGAATTGGCGGGTACAGTAGACTCCGTTATATATAAAAACGAAGAGAACGGCTACACCGTTTTACGGCTTCAGGACGAAAACGGTGAGCTTGTGACAGTGGTGGGTGTTTTCCCTTATGCTTCCGCAGGCGAAACTATGATAGTAAGCGGCAACTGGAAAACCCACAGTGTCCACGGCAGACAGTTTGCGGCGGAATTTGCCCAGAGACTTATGCCTACCGGCACAAAGGCTATATACGAATACCTTGCCGGAGGAGCGGTAAAGGGCATCGGCCCTGCCACTGCTGCTGTAATAGTTGACAGGTTCGGCGAGAGAAGCCTTGATGTTCTGGAAAGCAGCCCTGAGGAGCTGTGTACGATTCGTGGAATCAGCCGTCAGAAGGCAATCCAGATTTCTAAAAACTTCAGCCAGCAGGCCGGAGTCAGACGTCTCATGGAATTCGTGTGCTCATTCGGACTGCGGCCTATTCTTGCCATGAGAATGTATAAATACTACGGAGATACGGCACTGGAAATTCTCAGAGACAATCCGTATATTCTGGCATCCGCCCACATAGGCGGCAGCTTCTCCGAAGCGGACAGGCTGGCACTTGAGATGGGCTTTGATTCTTTCAGCCGCAGCAGAATAGATGCGGCGGTTATATTCGAGCTTAAATACAATACCGGAAACGGCCACTGCTTTATTCCGAAAAATAAACTGGCGGCAGTAACTGCACAGCTTATAGGCGTTGAACCTGAGGATACGTATGAAAGTATTGATAAGCTTATACAGAACGGTATGTTAAAGTATGATGTGGTTGCGGGCTGTGAAGCCTGTTACCTTCCCGAGCTGTATGAAGCCGAAAGTGATGCGGCGGAAAGAATTGCACATATGTGCAAAAATAAGCCCATAGAAAATGTCGATATTCCGAAAATTATAAGCGAACTTGAAGCTTCACAGAAAATAAAATATGCAGAGCGCCAGAAGGAAACTCTGCATCTTGCACTTGATAATCAGATTGTAGTTATTACCGGCGGCCCCGGAACAGGTAAGACTACTATTATAAAAGCAATTCTCACGATGTTCGATAAACTGAACATTAAAACCGTGCTTACTGCGCCGACCGGAAGAGCTGCCAAGAGAATGAGCGAACTGACAGGACGGGATGCTTCCACCATTCACAGACTGCTGGAGGCGAAGTTTGACGAGGACGGGGACAGGGTTGTATTCACTAAAAATGAAGATGACCAGCTGGATTGCGGTGCTGTTATCCTTGATGAAAGCTCTATGGTAGATATATCACTGATGGATGCACTTTTGAAGGCAATGCCGATTGATGCAAGACTTGTAATGGTAGGTGACGCAGATCAGCTGCCCTCAGTGGGACCGGGCAAGGTTTTTTCGGCTGTTATACGGAGCGGGGTTGTGCCGGTTGTCCGCCTGACAGAGATTTTCAGACAGGATGAGGACAGCAGGATTGTACGCAATGCCCACATGATAAACAGGGGAGAGCATCCTAATCTTTCTGAAAATCGGGGCGATTTCTTCCGCCTTAAAAGGCTTGATGCGACAAGCGCAATAGAAACTATTGCAGAACTGTGCTCTACAAGACTTCCGAATAAAATGCATATCCCGTCTGAGGATATACAGGTTCTGACGCCGCAAAGAAAAGGCGAACTCGGAACAATTAATCTTAATAAGAAGCTGCAGTCTGTTTTAAATCCGCCGTCCAAAGATAAAAAGGAAAAACTTTTCGGTGATTTTGTCTTCCGTGAGGGAGATAGAGTTATGCAAATCCGCAATGACTATGATATAATGTGGAAGAGCAGCAACGGTCTGGAAAGCGGCAGCGGAATCTTCAACGGAGATATAGGCTTTATAAAGTCTATTGATAATGAAACCGAAAGCCTGACACTGGACTTTGACGGCAGAATTGCTACATACGGCTTTGAACTTCTGACGGAGCTTGAACACGCATGGGCGATGACAGTGCATAAATCTCAGGGAAGTGAATACAGAGCGGTAATTCTGGCTCTTAATAACGGTTCTCAGAGACTTATGACAAGGGGTGTGCTTTATACGGCTGTTACAAGAGCAAGGGAGCTGCTTGTGCTTGTGGGCGATGACAGAACTGCCTACCAGATGATTGACAGCTACCATGTCGCAAACAGATATTCTGCCCTGAGAGCCAGAATCAGAGAACTCTGCGGGATAAAATCATGAGCCTGCTTGACTATGTTCTGGAACTGATTTACCCCACCCGCTGCGCTTTCTGTCATAGTTTTACGGAAAACGGGCAGAAGGTATGCAGCAGATGTATTGATGAACTTCCTTATAATGTTGATCATGCGGTTCATGTTAATATCCGTTATGCAGCCTGCTGCGCTGCGCCGTTTTATTATATGAAGCACGTAAAACATTCCCTTCGGCGCTATAAATTCCACGGATTATCCGCATATTCGGAAATTTATGGTGAATTTATGGCAAAATCTATTGACGAAATGGGCATTACCTGCGATATTATCTCTTGGGTACCGTTAAGTAAAAAACGATATCGCCATCGGGGATACGATCAGGCAGAACTTCTTGCGGAAGATTTAAGCGGACGTTTTGGCATTGAAAGCCGTAAGCTTATTGAAAAGACAGTAGATAATCCTGCTCAGTCGGGTACCGGCGGTCCTGCACGGCGCAGGGCTAATGTAAAAGGCGTTTATAAAGCCTGCGCACCGGACAGCATAAAAGGGAAACGTATACTTTTAATAGATGATATAGTTACTACCGGGGCAACCCTTTCGGAGTGTGCCCGAATCCTGCACGAAAACGGTGCTGCTGAGATATTTGCGGCGACTGTGGCGTGCAGCAGCAAATTAAGATAATTTTTGAGGTGAAATTTAATGCTCATAGTTGAAAGAGATATTGCAGTTGATATGGGTACTTCATCCACCATGCTTTTTGAGCAGGGTAAGGGTGTCGTTTCAAGAGAGCCTACCGTGGTTGCCGTGGATAAGTTCAGCGGTAAGATTTTAAAGGTCGGACAGGATGCTCAGAAAATGCTCGGACGTACTCCTGCCAATATTGTTGATATTCATCCTATCTGCAACGGTGTTATCTCTGACTATGAGATGGCATCCCAGATGCTCAGAGAGCTTGTTAACAGAATTACTTCCTTCAGCTTCTTTAAACCCCGTATTCTCTGCTGCGTTCCCAGCAGCATTACAGGTGTTGAAGAGAGAGCTGTTATTGACGCTGCAATCGAAGCCGGTGCAAGAAAGGTTTACCTTCTTGAAACTGCGGTTGCAACTGCACTTGGTGCAGGCGTTGATATCTCAAAGCCCGACGGTCACATGATTATTGATATCGGCGGCGGCACAACTGATATTGCAGTTGTATCCGCAGGCGGTGTCGTTGAATGTGAGTCTGTCAAAGTCGCAGGAAGCAGCTTTGATGAAGCTATTGTAAAGTATATCCGCCGCAAGTATAATATGCTTGTAGGCATTACCGCTGCGGAGGAACTCAAGAGAAATATAGGATGCCTTATTCAGCACCCTGATATCGGCGTTGAAGAAATCAAGGGCAGAAATCTCGCAAATGGTCGCCCCAAGACTGTTGAAATCAGCGCAAATGAGCTTATAGAAGCTTTTGTCGAGCCTATGAACTCTATTCTCGAAGCAATTCATGCTGTTTTGGAGAGAACTCCTCCTCAGCTGATCGGGGACCTTGATAAAAACGGTATAATAATGTCAGGCGGCGGAAGCCTTATTTACGGTATCGACAGGTTGATTGAGCGCAGTACCGAAATCCGTACAGTAGTTGTAGATGATGCCATTTCATGCGCAGCATACGGCGCAGGTAAAATGCTCAAATACCTTGATGATATGCAGGACGGTATGATGAACTTCTATCGCCGGAGACAGCTTAAGGCTTAACTTCGGCGTAGGATTGGGAGGAGCTTTTTATGAATTTAAACAATCTGTTCAAGAAAAAGGAAGAGACCCCTCATTGCTCTGTTGTTGTAGTTGCCGCAGGCAGCTCCAAGCGTATGGGCAGTGATAAGATTATGGCAAATCTGGGCGGTATGCCTGTTCTTGCCAGAACACTCAAAGCCTTTGAAAATTCTAAGCTTGTGGATGAGATCATCGTTGTTACCAAAGCAGACAGAATCGAAGAAATTGCCGATGCCTGCACAAAATTCGGTATAACAAAGGTTCAGAAAGTCGTCTGCGGCGGTTCAAGCCGTATGGAATCTGCTCTTGCCGGTGTATCTGAGGTGAATCCCAAAGCAAAGCTTATTGCTATCCATGACGGCGCAAGACCGCTTGTAACCGATCTTATAATTAAACGCACTGTATATTCCGCATGGGAGCATTTATCCGCCGTTCCTGTGCTTAAAAATACCGATACCCTGAAAGAAGTTGACGAAGAGGGCGTAGTCGTTAACTCCGTTGACAGAGAAAAGGTCGTCAGAGTTCAGACTCCTCAGGTGTTCAGTGCCGACCTTATAAAGGGCGCACTTACTAAAGCTGTAACCGAAAAACTTCAGCTTACTGATGACTGCTCTGCTATGGCTATGATGGGTGTAAAGACATTTACGGTCACCGGTGACGAGGATAATATCAAGCTTACCACTCCCAGAGATTTCTTTATTGCAGAGGCAATTTTAAGGAACAGGGGTGAAATCAAGTGAGAATCGGTCACGGCTATGATGTTCACCGACTGGTAGAGGACAGAAAGCTCATTCTGGGCGGAATTGAAATACCTTATGAAAAGGGACTTCTGGGTCATTCGGATGCCGATGTGCTGACCCATGCGCTTATGGATTCTCTTCTGGGTGCTGCTGCACTGGGCGATATCGGAAAGCTCTTTCCCGATAACGATCCGGAGTATTCCGGCGCAGACAGTATTGAGCTTTTGAAGGAAGTGTGCAAGGTTGTTGCAGAACACGGATATAGAATTTCAAATGTAGACTGCACTGTTATTGCACAGCGTCCTAAGCTCTCTCCTTACATAGAGAATATGAGAAAGAGACTTGCAGAGGCAATGGAGATATCCGTGGATGATGTAAGCGTAAAGGCTACCACTGAGGAAAAAATGGGCTTTACAGGCGAGGGACTTGGAATTTCAGCTCATGCTGTGGCCCTTATCGAAAAAGCCTGATTTAGCAAATTGAGAATTGCAGCATAGAATGTTATAGCAGTTCTCTGTTTGGATATATTAAAAATAACTGCTCCGCAGGACAGAACTGTCCTGCGGAGTTTTTTATAACGGGAGTGGAGTCTATATGAATCACTATCTTATTATGTGCAGATCTCTGACCTATGCACAGCGGTCAAAACGGCTGCTTGAGCATTTCGGACTGAGCTCATCCATCGTAAAAGCGCCACAATGTCTGACTCCGGCCGGCTGCGGCTATGCGCTGAGTATTTATAAATTTTTAGATCAGGCTGTTCTGGTTCTTAAAAATAACGGAATGCTGAGAGGCAAGGTATATAAACAGAACGGGGACGGAGATTATGAGGAGATGCCGGTATGATATATTTCGATAATGCGGCAACAAGCCTTCTGAAGCCCCAAGCTGTTTATAAAGCATCTATGAATGCCATGAAAACCATGGCAAGTCCCGGCAGGGGAGCCCACGAACCGGCTATGCGAGCCGCAAAAGAACTTTTTGATTGCAGAATAGCGGCGGCAGAGCTTTTTGATGTTGATGATCCTGAAAATATAGTGTTTACAATGAATGCAACACATGGTCTCAATATTGCGATAAAATCCATGGTGCATAAAGGCAGTAATGTACTTGTTTCGGGGTTTGAGCATAATTCAGTTGTAAGACCACTTTATGCGGCGGAGGCAAATGTAATTGTTGTCGGCAGGGAATTGTTTAACAAGCAAAAAGTCATAGACGAGTTTAAGGAAAATATAAAAAGAGCGGATTTTGCAGTCTGCACCCATGTCTCAAACGCATTCGGATTTATTCTCCCTATCTATGAAGTGGCAGAAATCTGTCGTGAAAATTCCGTGCCGCTTATTGTGGATGCGTCGCAGTCGGCGGGAATACTGGATGTTAACATGAAAGAACTGGGCGCAGAATTTATTGCAATGCCGGGGCATAAAGGACTGTATGGCCCGCAGGGGACTGGAATTTTGATTGCCGGAAACGGAGCTAAACCGCTTATGGAGGGCGGTTCGGGTTCAGACAGCGCTTCAAAGTTTATGCCGGAGTATCTTCCGGACAGACTGGAGGCAGGAACGCACAATGTATGCGGTATTGCCGGACTGAGGGCGGGAATAGAATTTGTAAAGCACAGGGGGACAAAAAACATTTTTGAACATGAGAAAAAGCTTTCAAATATAATGGTTTCCAACCTGAAAGATTCAGAATACGAACTTTTTACAGGAGAACCGCAGGGCGGAGTTGTGTCCTTGAGGCATAAAAAATATGAACCTGAAACCATAGCCGAAACACTGGCAAAAGCAGGAATATGCGTAAGAAGCGGGCTTCACTGCGCACCTCTTGCCCATGAAAGCGCAGGAACTATCGAAAGCGGAACGGTCAGATTCAGCTTCTCTCCGTTTAATACCCCTCAGCAGGTCAGATATTGCTGCCAGCAGCTAAGAAAAATTGTTTAAAGGAAATTTATACAATATATTTCCCTGACTTGTTGCGTTTTCTTGAAAAATGTTTTATAATACAGTGATAAGTATATGTGGAGGTATGCAGACACATATAAAGCTATTTTAAACGGGGAATTATTATGGAAGCAATCAGTAACGCTTTCAGGCGTACTTTAAACTTAATGGCGACCATAGGCGCAGCAGATGTAATCGACATCCTTATAGTCGCCTACCTTATTTATAAGGCAATCCGCTTCGTAAGAAAAACGAATTCCTATAACCTTGCAAAGGGCATTATTGTGGTGCTCATTGTGTTTATGGTTTCGGACCTTCTGCATCTTACAATGATAAACTTTATATTGCGGAAAGCGGTTGAGCTAGGCCTAATTGCACTTCTTATTCTGTTCCAGCCGGAACTGCGGCGTATTCTGGAAAGAATGGGCAGCCGGTTTACTTCTTCAAGGAAGGTTTCCGGTACTGCATTTGAGACTGCAATCGCTCAAATTGTTATGGCCTGCACTGATATGTCAGCTTCAAGAACCGGTGCACTTATGATTTTTGAGAGAAATGTAAGTCTTGATAACATAATGACTACCGGAACTATTGTCAATGCGGACATTACCGCCGAACTTATAAAGAATCTGTTCTATAATAAAGCTCCTCTCCACGACGGCGCAGTTATTATGCGTGATGCAAGAATTGCTGCGGCAGGCTGCGTGCTGCCGCTTACCCAGAGCACAAACCTCAGTAAGGATCTGGGAATGAGACACCGTGCAGGTATAGGACTCAGTGAGCAGTCAGATGCGGTGGTCGTTATTGTTTCAGAGGAGACAGGCTCTATCTCTGTTGCAGTTGAGGGTATGCTTAAAAGACATCTTACAGCTGCAATGCTGGATAAGATACTTCATAAGGAACTTGTCGTTGACGAAAATGAAGTAAATAAATCTACCAGCTGGATAGATACTATTAAGAAATTTTTCAAGGTGAACAAGAATGAAGAAGAAAAGTCTGATGAAGAAAATATATGACAGCAGAACTTTCTGGATTGTAATTTCTCTTCTTGCTTCTATTGCTATCTGGATCTATGTTACAGACGTGGATAAAGAGGAACACAATCAGACTTTTTACGGTGTCAGGGTAGAGCTTGAGGGAGAAGATATCCTGAGAGAATCCCGTAATCTTATTATTACGGACCTGGACACCAATACTGTAAATGTCAATCTGGTAGGCCCCAGAAGAGTTGTGGGCAGCCTTTCGTCATCTGACCTCGTAGCTAAAATCGACGTCAGCAAGCTTACTCAGGCTGCATACACATCTCAGCCCTATTATATTTCTTTCCCTGACGGAATTGATAAAACCGGTGTCAGGGTTGTGAGAAGCACTCCCAATACTGTAAACTTTATGGTTTCTCAGCTGGTTTCAAAGACCGTTCAGGTACGAGGCGGCTTTGAAGGTGAGCTGGCTGAAAATCACACTGCAGAAACTCCGATATTTGAGCCCTCTACTATTACCGTTTCCGGTGCAGAGTCTTATCTTAAGGATGTAGATTACGCATGGGTCACATTCGGTAAGGATGTAACCGTTTCCAGCACATATTCGGTTGATTCGGCATTCACACTTATGAATGCTGACGGCGAGCCGTGCTCGATGGAAAATATCTTCGTTTCAAATGACACAGTAAAAGCTACTCTGCCTTTGCTTGAAATTAAAGATGTTGCTTTGGGCGTTGATCTCATTGAGGGCGCCGGAGCGCTTAATTCAAATACAAAGATTAAGATTGAACCTCCGAGCATTACTCTTGCCGGTGACTCTTCAATTCTGGCCGGTATTAACAGAATTGTTCTGGATACCATCGACCTCACCGATTTTGCGGCGACATTGTCCGAGACTTATGTGATTCCGCTTGATAATGAGCTTAAAAATCTTACAGGTGTAAGTGAGGCAAAGGTTACAATTGAGATTACAGGATTGGAAACCAGAGTATTCAAGGTCAAAAATATATCGTATGTAAATGCTGCCGAGGGATCAGATGTACAGATTCTCTCTGAAACTATTGATGTAACAATCCGAGGTGTACCCAGCGAGCTTGATAAGATTAAACCCGAAAGCCTCAGAGCGGTTGTTGATCTGGCAGACTTTAAGGAATCTACCGGCACATATATGCCGGAAGCAAAAATTTATATCGGCGACAGCGCAACCGTTGGAGCCATAGGAAAGAACCCGGTTTCCGTAGAAATCAGAAAGGCGTAATATATGACACAAGATGCAATTGTAACAAGAATCTTAGACGAAAATATGGCCGAGGTAGTAGTTACCAGAGGCACTGCCTGCGGTGCAAACTGCGGCAACTGTGAGAGCTGTATGTTTGACAGCCAGCTTAAAACACCGGCTTTTAACTGCATTAAGGCAAAGCCCGGAGACAGAGTTGTCATAGCCAGTAAGTCCTCCAGAGTTTTCAGCGCTGCAATGCTGGTTTATGTAATGCCGCTAATTCTGTTTATTGCAGGCTATGCAATTGCTGCTGCTTTAAGTGCAAGCGAGGGACTGCGTATTTTCTTCAGCTTCTTTGGCCTTGCAGTAGGTGCAGTTGTACTGATTTTAACTTACAAGAAATGGAAAGAAAAAAATCCTATTACTTTTGATATAGTTGATTATCAGGAAGGTTCGGAGAGAGTATGATTAAAAGCATGACCGGCTACGGCAGTGCCAAAGGCACTGTTGAAGCCCTTGAAATTACAGTAGAACTTAAAAGTGTAAATAACCGTTATCTTGACACTTCTGTCAGAATGCCCAGAAGCTTTCTGTTTGCAGAGGACGCAGTTAAATCTGTGGTTCAGTCTCACATAAGCCGCGGTAAGGTGGATGTTTTCGTGAGCGTTGACGCTTCTGAAACAGAAGAGATGAATGTCAAGGTAAATGAGGCCCTTTTGAAGGGCTATATTGAAGCTCTTTCTCATATCGCTCAGGAGTACAAGCTCCCCAATGATATGACAGCTATGAGCGTTGCACGTTTCCCCGACGTTCTCACCGTCGAGAAGAAGGATATGGATGCCGAGGCAATTACTGCCGGCATTGCTGCAATAGCTGAACAGGCTCTCTGCGACTTTGATGCAATGCGTGAGCGTGAGGGAGCAAAGCTCAGAGAGGATGTTCTCAACAGACTCGATACAATTGATGCTCTTGTTACAACAGTGGAAACCAAGGCCCCCGAAACCGTTGCAGAGTACAGAAAGAGACTTGAGCAGAAGATGGCAGAGGTTCTGGGCAGCGCAGGCGTTGATGAGAACAGAATTCTTGCTGAGGCTGCTGTTTTTGCAGACCATATCGCAGTGGATGAGGAGACTGTCAGACTCAGAAGCCATATGTCTCAGCTCAAAACCATGGTTAACGGCAATTCACCTACCGGCAGAAAGATCGATTTTCTTATTCAGGAATTCAATCGTGAAGCAAATACAATCGGCTCCAAGTGCCAGAATTCCGATATTGCTCATACGGTTGTTGACCTTAAATCTGAAATCGAAAAGATTCGTGAGCAGATTCAGAACATAGAGTAAGGAGAGATATCTTGAAGCTTGTGGGAATAGGATTTGGAAATCTCATTTCAGCCGAGAGAGTTATTTCCATAGTAAGCCCGGAGTCTGCGCCAATTAAACGAATGGTTCAGGATGTCAGAGAAAAGGGACTTTTAATTGATGCCTCCTTCGGCAGAAGCACAAGGTCAGTTATAATAATGGACAGCGGTAATGTAGTCTTATCAGCGCTCCCGCCGGAAACACTGGCGCTGCGTTTTGAAGAAAAATCAGAAGAGGAAGTAGGTAAGGCAAATGAATGAAAAAGGCAAACTTATAGTTATTTCCGGCCCTTCCGGTGCAGGAAAAAGTACAGTCGTTTTTAAGGCAATTGAAAATCGAAGTGATGTATGTTTTTCTACCTCTGTAACTACCCGCAAACCCAGACCCGGTGAGGTCGATGGTAAGGAATATTTCTTTGTCGACCTTGACAGATTCAGAGAGATGGTCGAAAATGATGAGCTCTTAGAGCACGCTGAGTATGTGGCCAACTCTTACGGCACTCCCAAAGCCTACGTCGAGCAGAAGCTTGAGAGCGGCATGAATGTACTTCTGGATATTGAAGTTCAGGGTGCAAGACAGATTCATGAGAAAATGCCTGAAGCACTTATGATCTTTATTGTTCCTCCCTCTCTTGATGAACTTAGGAACAGACTTGAAAAGCGTGGCACTGAGACCCAAAGAGCTGTTGAGGCCCGCCTTATAAGAGCCCGTCAGGAATACGAAGAGGCTGATTTTTATGATTACCTCATTGTAAATGATGATGCCGACAGAGCGGCAGCAGAATTTTCCGCAATTATTACAGCAGAACACTGCAAATTTGCAGACAGAAAAGATATTCTCAAGAATACCTGATTTTAGTTTATTATGGCTGGGGCCCGGAACCCTTCCGGGCTTTAAGCCCAATATATTTTAGTTGCCGCTTATGCGGCAGAATGGAGAATTATTATGATGCTTTATCCCCCCGTGGCAGATCTGGTTGAAAAAGTCGGAAGCCGTTATCAGCTTGTAAATCTTGTTGCCAAGAGAGCTAGAGAGATTTCTGCTGAGGCTGAGGAAAATCAGATTCCTTTGGATGAGAAGCCCGTTTCCACCGCTATCAAAGAGGTTTACACCGGAGATCTTACTATAAATAATAAGTGAAAATCAGCGGGGGCTGAGAGGGCATGAAAAGCAAATGCATTTTATGCATTGCTTCGCCCTTAAGCTGCCGCTGTTTTGAATTATATGAGTTAAAGGTGGTGCGCCTGTGTCTGTTAAGGTGGCAAAAATTGCGGTTTCGGCTGCTGTATATCAGATAGACAGGCCGTATGACTATCTGATTCCTGAGGAACTGGCAGACAAAGCGGTTCCCGGTGTCAGAGTGTATGTGCCCTTCTCCAGAGGTAATCGAAGGAGTGAAGGCGTAATTCTGGCTCTCAGTGAGAGCAGCGACTATAAAAAGCTTAAAAGTATTATCTCGGTGTTGGATGATACCCCGCTTTTAAGTCAGGAACAGATTAAGCTTGCCCTTTTTATGAGGGAACGCTTTTTCTGCACGGTGTATGATGCGGTTAAAGCCATGCTCCCAGCAGGACTATGGTTTGATGAAAGCGGAAAACGCCGTGTTAATGACAAATATATTGAAATGGCAAGGCTAGCAATCTCTCCTGAGGATGCACAGATTATTGCCGATAACAAGCGAAGGCGATCACCTCAGCAGGCTAATCTTATAGAAATGCTTTGCGGCTTTGAGTGCCTTCCCAGCAATGAGCTTCTAAGGTTTACCGGCGCTTCAAGACCATCACTGAAAGCACTATGCAACTCAGAGGTGGTTGAACTTTTTAAAAAAGAGGTTTACAGGCGGCCGGACATAATAGTAGACGAAATACTGCCTTTGCCGGTGCTTAATGATGAGCAGAGCCAGGCTTTCAATGGCCTTTCCGCATTGGCTGACTCCGAAAAAGCTCAGGCTGCGCTGCTGTTTGGTGTTACCGGCAGCGGAAAAACAAGCGTTTACATCCACCTTATAAGAAGAGCCTTGGATAAGGGTAAAACGGCAATGCTTCTGGTACCCGAAATTGCCCTGACTCCTCAGATGATTCAGACCTTCTCTTCACACTTCGGAGATACAGTAGCTGTACTTCACAGCAGCCTCTCTACCGGAGAAAGATATGACGAGTGGAAGAGAATCAAGTGCGGAAAGGCAAAGCTTGTCATAGGAACAAGAAGTGCTGTGTTTGCACCACTGGAAAATCTGGGTATAGTGATTATAGATGAGGAACAGGAAGAAACCTATAAATCAGAAAATACTCCCCGATATAATGCCATTGAAGTAGCAAAATTCCGCTGCTTCAAGGAACATTGCCTGCTTCTGCTTGGCTCTGCAACGCCTGATGTGTGCAGCAGATATAAGGCTGAGACAGGAGCGTATTCCTATTTTGCACTTAATAACCGGTATAATGAAAAGGATTTGCCTGAGGTTCAGATCGTTGATATGAAACGTGAACTGAGGCATGGTAACGGCAGCAATATCAGCCGTTATCTTGAGGATTCTCTGCGGGAAAATATTTCCCGGGGAGAGCAAAGCATACTTTTTATAAACCGGAGAGGAACCCATAAGCTTATTTCCTGCGGTGATTGCGGTTACACTTATAAGTGCCCTCGCTGCAGCGTTTCTCTTACCTACCACAGCGTAAATGACAGGCTTATGTGTCATTACTGCGGATATTCCAGAAAGCTCGACAGCTGCTGCCCTGAATGCGGAGGTATTCTGAAGCATATAGGTGCAGGCACACAGCTGGTTGAAGAGGAACTTCATCAGCTGTTTCCCGATACAGAAGTTCTGAGAATGGATACTGACACGGTAGCACCGGCCGGTTCGCATGAAGAGCTTTTTGATAAATTTAAAAACGAAAATATTCCTATAATGGTTGGAACCCAAATGGTCACAAAGGGACTGAATTTTGAAAATGTTACCCTTGTTGGCGTAATTTCTGCGGATCAGAGCCTTTATGCCGGAGATTATCGGGCAGGAGAGAGAACCTTCTCCCTTATAACTCAGGTCGTGGGCAGAAGCGGACGTGGTGATAAGCCGGGAAGAGCAGTCATTCAGACATTCACTCCTGAAAATGAAACTATTGTTCAGGCAGCAAAGCAGGATTATGAGGATTTCTACATTTCTGAAATTCAGATGCGCAAGCTGCAGAATGCTCCGCCGTTTACGGATTTTTTAGCAATAACAGCCTCAGGACAGGATGAGGTGCAGGTTTATAATACCTGCCGCTTCGCTAAACAGCTGCTTGAAAATTCAAGCGTTGCACATGAACTTGAGGTGTTTGGCCCGACACCGCTTGCGGTGGTGAAGGTCAATAACAGATACAGATACAGAATAAATATAAGCTGTAAAGCGTCATCTGAGATAAGAAGTGTTATCTCTCAGATTATCATAGAATGCAGCGGGGATAAGCGCTTTAAAGGTGTTTCCGTTTTTGCGGATAATGACCCCATGGACTAATGAGCCGTTTTACGGCAGAATGGAGATTTAATATGGCACTTAGAAATATCATGACCAAAGAAGAACCGGTTCTGCACAAAGTCTGCCGCACCGTAACTGAGTTCAATCCCAGACTTCATCAGCTCCTTGATGATATGGCAGATACTCTTTTAAAGGCAAACGGAGTTGGACTTGCTGCTCCTCAGGTTGGTATTCTTAAAAGAGCAGTTATTGTTATAGAGACTAATGTTGAGCCCGATGAAGATGAATACATTATTGAGCTCATTAACCCTGAAATTATAGAGCAGTCCGGCACTCAGACAGGCCCCGAAGGCTGCCTCAGCGTTCCCGAAGAGTTCGGAATGGTTACCCGTCCGATGAATGTTAAGGTAAGAGCACAGGATCGTTACGGCGAATGGTTTGAGGTAGAGGGCACAGGCCTTACTGCACGCTGCTTTGCTCATGAAATTGACCATCTCGATGGTATACTTTTCACCTCTAAGTGCGAGCGTATGCTCAGCCCTGAGGAAATGGCATAATCCGGAGGGAATATATGCGAATAGTTTTTATGGGCACGCCGGATTTTGCGGCAGCCTCACTCCAGAAGCTTCTGGACGATAAATTCGATGTAGCAGCTGTATTTACTCAGCCTGATAAACCCAAGGGCAGAGGTATGGAGATGAGCTTTTCTCCTGTAAAGACTCTGGCACTTGAGCATAATCTGCCTGTTTATCAGCCGACTAAAATGCGTGACGGTACAGCCTATGAGCAGATTAAGGCATTAAATCCTGATATTCTGGTTGTAGTTGCTTATGGCAGAATTCTGCCTGATGATATTCTGGCTCTGCCTAAATACGGCGCTATAAATGTACATGGCTCACTGCTGCCCAAGTACAGAGGTGCAGCTCCTATTCAGTGGGCTGTTCTGAACGGCGATAAGGTTACAGGTGTCAGCACGATGTATCTGGGACATGATATGGATACAGGTGATGTTATTTACACCGCAGAGACAGAAATCGGCGAGAAAGAGACATCCGGTGAACTCTTCGACAGACTTATGTACATGGGTGCAGATCTCCTTGCAAAGACTCTGAGAGATATTGAAGCAGGTACAGCTCCAAGAGTTCCGCAGGATCACAGCAAGGCAAGCTATGTTTCAACTCTTGACAAGTCTATAAGCCCCATTGATTTTAACCGCAGCCCCAGAGAGGTTATGAAATGGATTTACGGCCTTCAGCCGTGGCCTGTTGCCACTATGGAGCTGGAAGGCAAAACTTACAGAGTGTTTGATGCTGAGTATACTGAGCATACAAGCAAAAAACAGCCCGGTGCTGTTGTATCCACCGGAAACGATGGTATAGAAATTGCCTGTGCCGAGGGCAAAACCATCATGATTACAGAAATTCAGGCCCCCGGAAAGAAGCGCATGAAAGCAGCGGATTTCCTCAGAGGGCACAAGATAAAGGTTGAGGAATAATGCAGATTAGCGGGAGAGAAGCTGCCCTTACTGCTTTGCAGAGATGCCGCAAAGACGGTGCATGGTCGGGTGAAGCTATTGACAAACTCATAAGAAAATATGAACTGGACAGACGTGAGGCGGCTTTGGCCTCCCGACTTTGCTTAGGTGTACTGCAAAACAGCAGTTTTCTGGATTATTATATTGATCTGTACCGCAGGGGCGGCACTAAGCTGGAGCCTAAACTTAGAGATGTTCTGCGCCTGGGTGCATATCAGCTGCTGTTCATGGATAAAATTCCCGAGAGCGCAGCTGTAAACGAGAGTGTTGCGCTTAGCAAGAAATCCGGATATTCAAGAGCTTCCGGACTTGTAAACGCCATACTGCGAAGAATTGCCGAGAATAAGGAAAACCTGCCGGAAATTCCGGGTAAAGGCTCAGCAAAATACCTTAGCGTGAGATACAGCCATCCGCAGTGGCTTGCAGAGCGTATTATTGAAGAAAAAGGATATGACTTTGCAGAGGCCTTCCTGCGGGAGAATAACGAGCCGTCTCCGCTGAATATTCAGGTTAACAGACTGAAAATCAGCCCCGAAGCATACATGAAGATGCTTGATGAGGCAGAAATTCCGTACACTGAAAATCAGTGGCCCGTGGGCTGCCTTGAGCTTAAAGGCGGAAATGTAAGCAGGCTGCCGGGCTTTGAGGAAGGCCTGTTTTACGTTCAGGACAGGGCTGCACGCATAGCAGCTGAGATTGCGGAGGCAAAGCCGGGCATGAAAGTTCTTGATGCGTGTGCCGCACCGGGAGGAAAGTCCTTTGCATCTGCAATAAATATGGATAATAAGGGCAGCATTCTGTCCTGCGATATCCATGAAAAAAAGCTTTCACTTATTGAAGCGGGTGCCGAACGGCTCGGTATTGAGATCATCAGTACAAGAGCAAATGATGCCAGAAAGCCTGACGAAAGCCTGAAAAAGGCGTTTGATCTTGTTATTGCGGATGTACCGTGTTCCGGCCTTGGCGTTATAGGCAAAAAACCTGAAATAAGGCAGAAAGACGAAAAAGAAATTGCCAATCTGCCCCAGATTCAGAAGGATATACTACATACTCTGGCAGAGTATGTTAAGCCTGAGGGCTGGCTTATTTATTCCACCTGCACAGTTTTAAAATGTGAAAATGAAGATATAGTCGAGAATTTCCTTAAGGAAAATCCCGATTTTCAGGCTGTTGAATTTACAGCCGGAGAGATAAAATCAGTAAACGGTATGTATACATTCTGGCCCAATACAGACGGCTGTGACGGCTTCTTTGCAGCCAGAATGAGAAGGATAAAGTAATGGGAATTGATATTCTGTCTATGCTTCCTGAGGAAATCGAAAAAGATTTCGTCGAGATGGGGGAAGCAAAATACAGAGCCGGACAGGTCTTTAACTGGCTCACCAAGGGCGTAAGAGATTTTGACGAGATGACCAATCTCTCAAAGTCTCTGAGAGAAAAACTCAAGGAGCGTTACACTCTGTATAAACCGAAGGTGCTTTCAAAGCAGGTTTCGGAATATGACGGCACAATTAAATATCTTTGGGAACTTAAAGACGGAAATGCCGTCGAGACTGTTGTAATGAGCTACGAATACGGCAATACTATCTGCGTTTCATGTCAGGTTGGATGCCGTCAGGGATGCGCCTTCTGCGCTTCAACAATCGGCGGACTTGTTCGTTCTCTTGAGCCGTCTGAGATTCTGGATGAGGTTTTATACTCAGAGCTTGATTCCGGCAAACATATTTCCAATATAGTTCTTATGGGCATTGGAGAACCGCTTGATAACTTTGATAACGTGATGCGCTTCCTGCATCTTGTAAATCATCCCAAGGGTATGAACATAGGTATGAGACATATTACCCTCTCAACCTGCGGAATTACAGAGATGTTTGATAAGCTGGCAGATGAAAACCTCCAGATTACTCTTACTGTTTCTCTTCATGCACCTGATGACGAAACCAGATCCAAAATTATGCCTGCAAACCGCTCAAGAGGCGTGGATGAGCTTATGCGCTGCTGCAAGCGGTACTATGACAGAACAGGCAGACGTATTTCCTTTGAATACGCTATGATTGATGGAGTTAATGACTCTGAATATCATGCAAAGCTTCTGGCTAAGAGAGCCAATATGGTCGGTGCCCACGTAAACCTTATTCCTCTCAACCATGTAGAAGAAAGACAATTCAAGCCCACTACCCCCGGACATATGAGAGCATTTATAAAAATACTCGAGGAAGCCGGAGTTAACGTCACTGTCAGACGTAAGCTTGGAAGCGATGTTGATGCTTCCTGCGGACAGCTCCGACGCAAGATTCAGAAGATACAAGGCTAAGCCTTATAGATAAAGCGAGGAACATATGAAAAGTTTCGGTATTACTGACAAAGGCAAAGTCAGGAAAGATAACCAGGACAGTTTCATAATCAAAAAAGTAGAGGCTAAGGACTGCCTGATTGTCGGCCTTTGTGACGGAATGGGAGGAGCCAAGGCAGGGGGGCTTGCAAGCCATCTGGCAAACAAGGCTTTCGTTTCCGAGGTTTTTGCAAAGCTGAATTCCAGAATAAAAAAAGCTCCTGACTATCAGAAAATTCTGAAGGACGCCTGTTCCGAGGCAAATACTGTTGCATATGAATATTCCCAGTTTGATGAACAGTTTAACGGTATGGGCACTACAATAGTAGGCGGAGTGATTAAGACTGACGGCAGCGGTTATATTATAAATGTGGGGGACAGCAGGGCATACCATATTTCCCGACGCTCACACAGCATTTACCAGATAACCAGAGATCATTCACTGGTTGAAGAGCTTTTGGAATGCGGCGTAATTACAAGAGAGCAGGCTAAGGTCCATCCGCAGAAAAATGTTATTACAAGAGCATTGGGTTCTGAACCTAAAGTTAACGCAGACTATTTTGAATTTAAACTTCAGAGCGGAGATATGCTTCTTCTCTGCTCAGACGGCCTTTCAAACACTATAAGTGATTTTGAAATGCTCGACTACGTTGAGGAGTATCCGGAACCTGAACTTCTCTGCGGTGCGCTTTTGAGCAAAGCCCTGAACAGAGGCGCCAGAGATAACGTGACAGTGGTTGCGGTTATGAAATAACGCTGTGAACGGAGACTAAAATGGATAACAATGATAAATACATTGGTATGATGCTTGATGACAGGTATGAGATCATTGAGCGCATAGGCGAGGGCGGAATGGCCGTTGTATACAAGGCCCTCTGTCACAGACTTGACCGATACGTGGCAGTTAAGATTATGCGTGATGATCTGGCAGCGGATGAGGAAGTCAGACGCAGATTCTGCGCAGAATCTCATGCAGTTGCTATGCTGTCACATCCCAATATCGTGGCTGTTTATGATGTGAGCCACAATGATGCCATTGAATACATAGTCATGGAACTTGTAAACGGCATTACCCTTAAACAGTATATGGAAAAGAAGGGCGCTCTGGAATGGCATGAAGCTCTGCACTTTGCAAAGCAGATCGCTCA
Organism: Oscillospiraceae bacterium; assembly: GCA_020025655.1. GTDB lineage: Bacteria > Bacillota > Clostridia > Oscillospirales > Oscillospiraceae > Limivicinus. Next base: position 4,050 of record JAHHRR010000013.1, on the reverse strand, counting down.
GGCACTCTCTCATGCACATGAGCGAGGAATTATCCACAGAGATATTAAACCCCAGAACATCATGCTGCTGCGTGACGGCACTGTTAAAGTCGGTGACTTTGGCATTGCAGCCCTTGAAAACGAAATTTATGAGGATACCGGTCAGGCAATCGGTTCAATTCATTATATTGCACCCGAGCAGGCAAGAGGCGAATGCCCTGATGCCAGAAGTGATATTTACTCTCTTGGTGTTGTGATGTACGAAATGCTCACAGGAGAGAAGCCTTATAACGGTGAAACTCTGGGTGAGATTGCTGTACAGCATATGAATGCTCAGCCGGCACCTATGAAGAGCAAAATTCCTGATATTCCCGAGCAGGTTGAGTACATCACCTTAAAGGCTATGTGCGCTGATCTTGATGAGCGCTATCAGTCTGCAAACGAAATGTACAATGATATGGAAGCCTTTATCCAGTCTCAGACTGTATCAGATGAAGAGGCTCTCGAGGCTGAAGAGAGAAAGGAAAAACGCAAAGCTAAACAGATGGATAGGCAGAAACTACATGAAAATCGTAAAGCGGCTTCAAAAGTAAGCTTCCTTCTGGGCTGCTTTGCCGTAATGGCTGTCGGATTAGGCCTGTTCTCGTTCCTCTGGAGGTTCTGGCTTGAGGATATATTCTCACCGGCTGAAAGAATAAATCTGCCGGATTTCACAGGCAGAAATTACGAACAGCTTTTAAATGACCCTGAATTCAACTCAGTTTACAGCTTCCAGGTTACGTTTGTTGTAGACACGGAGAGCGAACCGGGAGTAGTTCTGAGTCAGACTCCTAACAGCGGCAGAAGCATGATGCTGAGCCCCGGAGGAGTTAATGTGGAGCTTACTGTAAGCTCCGGTGCAACTCTTGTTCCGGTACCGGATGTGAGCAACATGGATTACAGAGAAGCCAGCGCACTGCTTAAGCAGTCAGGTTTCTATGTTGAAATTGAAAACAGTATCTCTGATTCTGTAACTCAGGACTGTGTAATTTCAGCTCAGCCTGCAATAGGCGAGGAAATAAGCACCGGTTCTACTGTATATCTGACTGTAAGCGTGGGAACTGAGCTTAATACAGTGTCCATGCCTAACCTTATAGGTCTGCCGGAAGAAGCTGCAATCTCTCAGATAGAAAGCAGCGGACTGAGTTATGGCGGTTCTGAGCGTGTTACTGCCGATGTTATGCGTGGAACAGTAGTTGCTCAGAATATTGATGCATTTACAGACGTTGACGAACACAGCCGTATTACCCTTACGGTTTCAAGCGGACCGGAGGGCTGATGAGAGAGAATGTTATAATAAAAGCACTGAGCGGGTTTTACTACGTTCAGACTGCTGACGGCGTTCTTGAATGCAAAGCCAGAGGCCGCTTTCGTATGGACGGCACTTCACCGCTTGTAGGTGATAAGGTACAGTGCAGCATTGATGCCCATGGCAAAGGACGCATTGATAAACTGGAGGAAAGAAAAAATTTCTTTATAAGGCCTTCAGTTGCAAATATTGACTGCCTTGTGTTCATTGCAGCCAATACAAATCCCGTCACCGATCCGTTCCTGATCGACAGAGTTTCAGTTATTGCAGAAGATGCAGACTGTGAGCTTATAGTCTGTGTCAACAAGACGGATATTGATGAGGGAAAAGAGCTCTGCAATATTTTTGAGCTTGCAGGCTACAAGGTCATTCCGGTCAGCGCCAAAACCGGCGAAGGTGTGGAAGAGCTGAGAAATGAAATCAAAGGCAAAATTTCTGCCTTTACCGGCAATTCAGGCGTAGGCAAGTCCAGCATTTTGAATGTGCTTTTACCGGGGGTAAATATCCCTGTGGGCGAGGTCAGTGAAAAGCTGGGCAGAGGCCGCCACACTACAAGACACGTTGAACTGTATTCTCTGGGTGAGGATACCTATGTGGTCGATACTCCGGGATTTGCTTCATTTGATATTGAGATGATGAATGTAATTCCCAAGGAGGAGCTTCAGTATGATTTTATTGATTTCAGACCGTACATAGGCAAGTGCAGGTTTAATAACTGCGCTCATCTGAAAGAACCTGGCTGCGCTGTGAGAGAAGCTCTTGAAAAAGGCGAGATTTCACAAAGCAGATATGATTCATATGTAAGACTTTATGAGCTGAGTGCTCAGCATAAGTCATGGGAACTTAAATAAACAGTCTCAAATTACCGCTCTCTGCGTATAATGGATTGGAATACATTATACGCGGGGGGCGGTTTTCCATGCGCAGGAGATGCCGGAACAAGTGGGGATATATTGCGATTTGCGTAGGCGTTATTATAATCATGAAGCTCATACTGCCTACTGAATTCTGGTGGTTCGTATTTGCCGCATTGCTTATCGGACTTGGCCTGTGGCATATGAGGGGCTGCTAGGGAAGGGAGATAGTTACATGAAGGTATATATTTTTAAACTTCCTAGATTTCTTAGCGTATTTTTTAAGAAGCATACTAAAAAGTAATATCAAAGACCTGCCTTGCATATGCTGTACAAACTGTACAGTAAGGAGCGTTTTGATATGGAGATAAAATTTGAAAATAAAATGCTGGGAACTTACAGAGAAGTAAGCCACCAGCTCAAGAGGGTACAGGAAAGCTGCGACAGTGTTGTACCTGATACAAACGATGATATCGGCAAAATCGCATCAGTCCACACGTCTGTGCTTCTTAAAAGTAAGGATGTGAGCGGCAGGGGAGTGAAGGTCACAGGCGAAGCCTGCGCTGTCCTGCTGTACATAACCGAAGGCGAAGATAAGATCTCTGCACTGAATATCAAAAAAGATTTTGAAATAGAGTACGAAATCGGAGATATGGATGCAGAAACTCTGTCACAGATAAACCTCAGGATCAATAATGCCGAAGCACGGATACTCAATCCCAGAAAAGTCTCGGTGACATTTGAAATTATGGGAGAGCTGAGCTGCTTCAGACCCGAAACAGTCAGCATCGAGACTGAGCTTCCGCAGGAGCATCGAAAGGCTGTACATACAAAGTGTGACAGTACGGAAGTAATGCTTGCAAGTAATGTGAGCGAAAAGAGCTTTGCTCTGAATGAACAGTATGCCTTCCCGTCTGAAAAACCTGCCCCCAGAGAATTGTTATTCCAGAACCCTGAATTTTCAATAGATGATGCTCAGCATATCGGCAGTAAAATAATCATTAAGGGCAGTCTGAGCATAGAGTGCTGTTATTTATCGGATGATGTAAATTACCCCATAAGGACAAGATTTAATTCGGCATTTTCCCAGATTATAGACAGCGGCGAGGAAGACATGGATACATTTACCGCTGTTATTCAGATGAGTTCTGCCTACTATGAACTGATAGACACAATCAACGGCGAGAAAGCCCTTGATGCAGAGCTGCACGCAGTATTGCAGTTCGTTGCACGCAATAAACAGAAAATTTCATACATTGCGGACGCTTACAGTAATTCCATGCCGGCAGTCTGCAAAATGAGGTCTGTTCAGCTGAATGAAGCTGCACCTATTCAAAAACGGATTATTGACAAGGATACAGAGGTAAATATTGCCGACGACTGTGAGGATGTTCTGGCTGTTTTTGCGGCGATTTCTCAGGCAGGCGCAAATAAAGGAAAGATTACTGCGCTTATAAATCTGGACATTGTGTACAGAACAAAGGACAGCAAGCTATCCTCTGCAAGACGGATAATAAATATTGAAGATGACAGCCTTAGTGTAAGCACCCGAATCCTTGACGGAAGAATTTCAGAGCTTGATGTAAAGCCGAATGGTGAGAATCTGATGTGCAAGACTCAGCTTGAATTCACTTACCAGAGCTATGAGCAGAGGGAAATCTGCTGCGTGGATGAGCTGGAGCTTCAGGATGATAAGGCCTATGATATCTCCAGATTCCCCGGCTTGTGCATGGTTCGCAGGGATAATGAAAGCATATGGGAGCTTGCAAAAAGGTATCATTCCAGTGTAGAGAGTATCGAGCTTATGAACCCCGACGGAGAAAACGCAGATTTAGGCCTGCTGCTTATTCCAAAGGAGATTTAAACAGA
>JAHHRR010000012.1 GCA_020025655.1 Oscillospiraceae bacterium | reverse complement strand
AGCGGTTTTATCCGAATTCGTCCCTTGCCTGCCATGTGCTTGGCTTTGTAGGGACTGATAATCAGGGCCTTGAGGGTCTTGAGGCTGAGTATGAAAAGAAGCTTGCAGGCTCAGCCGGACGCAGTCTGCGCCTTACCAATGCTTACGGAACAGAGCTTCTTTTTAAGACCTATGAGGAGCATTATCCGGGGCAGGAGGGCAAATCCCTTGTTCTGAGTCTGGATTCCGGAATTCAGTATTTTGTGGAAAAGCACCTTAAACAGGCGGTGGAGGATTATGATATCCAAAACGGCGCAGGGGCTATCGCCATGGACGTAAATACCGGCGGCATCCTTGCGATGGCATCCATAGGGGGCTTTGACCCGAATAATTTTCTGGAGATTTCGGAAGATGCAAAGGCTCAGATTGCCGCAGCCCCCGATGGGGAGCGGGAGGCGCTTTTAAAAGAGGCGCAGCTTCTGCAATGGAGAAACAAGGCTCTCTGCGACAGCTATGAGCCGGGCTCCACATTTAAAATAATTACTCTGGCAACCGCTCTTGAAGAGGGAGCGGCAGACCTTAACAGCCGCTATTACTGCGGCGGCAATGTGTCCGTGCGAGGCAGAACAGCGCCTATCCGCTGCTGGAAGCACGGCGGACACGGCTCGCAGGATCTGACACAGGCTGTGCAGCATTCCTGCAATGCGGCGTTTGTAAATATCGGACTTCAAATCGGCGCTGAGCGTTTTTACGATTATCTTGAAGCCTTCGGTTTTCTCAATAAAACAGGAAACCCGGATGATAATTTAAGCGCCAAAAGCGGCATTGACCTGACGGGGGAAACGGGCAGTATTTTCTGGAGTGAAAATGTGTTCTGCTCGGAAAAGAACCTCTCCCAGCTCGCCGCCGCATCCTTCGGCCAGACCTTTACAATCAGCCCCCTGCAGCTTATAACTGCTGTTTCCGCCTGCGTAAACGGCGGTCATCTTATGAAGCCCTATGTGGTGGAGCGGATGCTGAACCCTGACGGCACAATAGCCTTCAGCCGTGAGCCGCAGGAGCTGCGGCAGGTAATAAGCGAGGAAACCAGCGCAAAGGTGAGAGGTATTCTTGAGCAGGTTGTAGGCGATCCCAAGGAGGGTACGGGCAGAAATGCCGCAGTTACAGGCTACCGCATCGGCGGAAAGACAGGTACCAGTGAAAAGGTAAGTCTGGAAGCCCAGACGGGAAAAAAGGAATACATAGTTTCGTTTATAGGCTTTGCGCCTGCGGATAAGCCGGAAATTGCGCTTCTGGTTTTTCTGGATACACCCTCGGATAAATCCGGAGTGTACGTCAGCGGAGGTCAGATGGCAGCGCCGACAGTTGGCAGGATGTTTGCGGATATTCTGCCCTACATGGGCTTCTTCCCTCAGCGGGACGAAAGCGGACTTGCAAAGGTGCCGGCAATTGAGGGCATGACGGTGGAGGATGCCAAAAAGGCGGTTCGGGAGGCAGAGCTTAACTGCCGTGTTCTGGGCGATGGCGAAATTGTCACCGATCAGCTGCCTGAATCGGGAAATCTTATTGCCGCAGGTTCTGAAATTATCATTTATGCAGATAAATCGCCTACAAATGTAGAAAGGGTCTTGCCTGACCTTAAGGGTAAGGACTATAATAATACAATAGGCTATTTATCCGATATGGGTATTTATATCAAAAGCTTAAGCCCGGTTATTCCGGGAACGGCACAGAAAATTCTGAGCCAGAGCCTTCCGGCAGGCAGCAAAGTGCCGCCGGGAACGGTTATTGAGCTTATGCTCTGCGACAGCGCAGAAGCTATGCTCGGAAAGTATTGAGGTCACAATGAACTTAAATAAACTGATAAAGGATATTGAAATTCTTGAGTGTACGGCAGACGCAGACACCGATATTAAGGGTATCTGCTATGATTCAAGGCTTGCAAAGCCGGGTTTCCTGTTTGTTGCAGTCAGGGGCTTTGAAACCGACGGACACAGGTATATCCCCAAGGCTGCGGAGCTGGGCGCCTGCGCCGTTGTGTGCGAGGAAAAGCCGGAAATTGATATCCCGTATATACTGGTCAAAAACAGCCGCCTTGCGCTTGCGCTTCTGTCATGCAGCTTTTATGACCACCCCGCACGGAAAATGAAGATGATAGGCTTTACCGGCACCTCCGGTAAAACCAGCTCCACATATATTTTAAAGCACGTTCTCGAGCAGGCGGTAGGCGCAAAAGTGGGCCTTATCGGCACCAACGGCAACATGATAGGCGATAAGCTTCTGCACTCCGAACGCACTACTCCCGAGAGCCTTGAGCTTCAGGAACTTTTGAATGAGATGTACTGCGAGGGCTGCACCCATGTGGTGATGGAGGTTTCCTCCCACGCTCTTACGCTGGACAGAGTGGCAGGCATTCATTATGATGTGGCTGTTTTCACAAATCTCAGTCAGGATCATCTGGATTTCCATAAGGATATGGAGGACTATGCCGCCGCAAAGCGCCTGCTGTTTTCACGCTGCGACAGGGCAGCCGTGAATATAGACGACAAGTGGGGACAGTTCATGCTTGAGGGCTGCGAATGCCCCGTGCTTACATATTCGACCGAGGATAATGATGCAGGTCTTGTGGCAAAGGATATCCGGATGACTGCAAATTCCGTGCGCTTTGCCGGTGTATATGGCGACAGCCTCGCACTTATAAAGCTGGGTATTCCCGGTGAGTTTTCGGTTTACAACGCAATGGGCGTTGCAGCTGCGGGACTCTGCCTGGGGATTGATTTACAGACACTTTCAGATGCAATCGGCACCGCACCCGGTGTTAAGGGCAGACTGGAGACTGTGAACACAGGAAAAGATTTCTCAGTGATTATTGATTATTCTCACAAGCCTGATGCGCTCGAAAAGGTGTTAAAGACTCTCCGCCCCGTAACATCCGGCAGGCTCATCTGCCTCTTCGGCTGCGGCGGTGACAGAGATAAGCTCAAACGTCCCATAATGGGCAGGATTGCGGCTCAGAACGCAGATCTGGTGATTGTCACATCCGATAATCCCAGAACTGAGGAGCCACAGAGCATTATCGATCAGATAATGGAGGGCGTTAAGGAGTTCAGAACACCCTGTCAGGAGATTGAGGACCGTGTGGAGGCAATTCACTGGGCGCTTGACAACGCCCGTGAGGGAGATGTAATATTACTTGCCGGCAAAGGCCACGAGGATTACCAGATTGTCGGCCATGAAAAGCACCACATGGATGAGCGTGAAATCGTTGCAGATTACCTTTCACGCAACTAATAGATAAACGGTCGAAAGACCTGAAATTTGGAGAAATATTATGATGATTCAGCTGATATGCGCATTTGTTTTAGCCTTCCTTTTTGCAACCGCCTTCGGAAAATACTATATTCCGTGGCTCAGAAAGCAGAAAGCCGGACAGGAGATTAAAGAAAACGGCCCCACATGGCATATGTCCAAAAGCGGCACACCTACCATGGGCGGAGTTATGTTCATTCTGGCGGTTCTGTTTGTGCTGCTGACAGTGGGCTTTTCCGGTATGCTTCAGGGAAACTTTGTGCATATCTTCGTGTTCCTTTTTGCAGCCGTCTTTGGCTTTATCGGCTTCATGGATGACTGGGAGAAGGTAAAGAACAAGAGAAATCTGGGTCTTACCGCAAAAGCAAAGTTCCTTTTACAGCTTGCAGCCGCACTGTGCTTCCTTTTCCTCATGCGTCAGATCGGCTTTGTAAGCCCCAACCTCTATGTTCCTTTCTTTAACACAAGCATCCTGATGCCCGAATGGCTTTACTTCGTTCTTGCTGCATTTATTATTGTAGGTACTGTTAATGCGGTTAACATTACCGACGGCATCGACGGCCTTGCAGCCGGAACCTCCATGCCTGTCTGCCTTTTCTTCGTGACCGTCACATTCATGTGGGGTCAGGAGTATCTGGAGCTGGGTATATTTGCCTCCGCACTTCTGGGCGGACTTCTGGGCTTCCTTGTCTACAACTTTAATCCGGCTCAGTGCTTTATGGGCGATACCGGCTCACTCTTCCTCGGCGGAGCTATTGCCGGCCTTGCCTTTGCTTACGATATGCCCCTTATCCTTATCACTCTGGGCATTATCTACATTATTGAAACTCTCTCTGATATTATTCAGATCGGCTACTTTAAGCTGAGCCACGGCAAGAGAGTGTTCCGCATGGCTCCTTTCCATCACCATCTTGAGATGGGCGGCTGGACCGGACACAAGTGGAAAGAAAAAGAAATTTTTCTTCTGTTTACAGGCATATCTTTGATCTTTGCAATCATATCATTTATAGGGGTAAGTAATCGCTTCCCCATGTAAATTTTTGATTTAAAGTCGGGGAGGTGGTAGTTTGCGTTATGAAAGCGCCCGCCTTGCCGACTTTTCTGATGTTAAGGCTGACAGAAAGAGAGGAGAACCGGACAGAGGCTTTGCCTTTCTGGTGCTGCTGCTCTTATCAATGGGTCTTATGATGATTCTGTCATCAAGCTTTGCAAGGGCTTACTACGATCCGGGAAAGATTACCGGAGGAAAAGCGTATTATTTTTTCATCCGTCAGCTGGCTTTTGCCGTGCTGGGAACATTTCTTATGTGGATCTCGTCACATATACCGATGGAAGTTTACAGAAAATACGCTTTTCACTTCCTGCTCTTTAGTATAATATTACTGCTTTTAGTGCCATTTATTGGTACTACTGTAAACGGCTCCCGCCGCTGGCTCGGTCTGCCGGGTATCAGAATCCAGCCCTCGGAGCTGGCTAAGCTTGCAGTTATCCTTTCTTTCTCTGCAATGATTGCCTCAAAGCAGGGGAGGATGAGGAGCTTTAAAGAGGGTATCCTGCCTTTTGCAGTTATCCTCGCCCTGATTGTGGGGCTTTTAATTCTGGAGCCTCACTTTTCCGCCTCAGTTATTATAATTGCCGTCGGCGGCGTAATGTTGTTTCTCGGCGGTGTTAATCTGGGGTGGTTTGTTGCGGCATTCGGAGTTATGGGCTCCGCTGTCGCAGTTGTTCTTTTGTTTTTTCCCTACGCTTCAAGCAGAGTCTCAACCTGGCTTGTCCCTTTTGCCAGCTCCTCCGATGAGGGGTATCAGATTGTGCAGTCACTGTACTCTATCGGCTCAGGGGGATTAAGCGGACTTGGATTCGGAAGAAGCGTTCAGAAATATATGTTTCTGCCGGAGGAGCATAACGATTTTATATTCTCCGTCTGGTGTGAAGAAATGGGCTTTATCGGTGCGGCGCTGCTGCTGTGCCTGTTCGCCCTGCTTATTATCAGGGGCTACTACATTGCTATGCACTGCCCTGACAGATTTTCATTCCTGCTGTGCGCAGGAATTACAAGTCTGCTTTTTATTCAGGTTTTTCTCAATGTGGCTGTTGTCACAAATCTTGTGCCCTGCACCGGAATTTCTCTGCCGTTTTTCTCTTACGGAGGGACGGCCCTTATGATGGAGCTTTTCCAGATGGGCATAATACTCAGTGCGTCCAGAGATATTCTGGACTGAAAGGAATGATATAGATATGAAGTTGATTCTCGCCTGCGGAGGTACAGCCGGTCATGTTAACCCCGCTCTTGCCATTGCGGGAAGAATAAAGGAGCTTCTGCCCGACAGCGAATTCCTTTTTATTGGTGCCGAAGGCAAAATGGAGATGGAGCTTGTTCCCAGAGAGGGATATAAGATAGAAGCATTAAAGGTTACAAACCTCAGCCGCAGCAAAAGCTTCAGCGGCATTAAACATAATATTGAGAGCCTCAGGAATGTCATGGCTGCTACCTCAAAGGCAAAAAAGCTCATTAAGGAGTTTAAGCCCGATGCCGTTATCGGAACCGGCGGCTATGTCTGCTATCCGGTTTTGAAGGCTGCCGCCTCGCTGCACGTTCCCACCCTTATACATGAGAGCAATGCAGTTCCCGGCCTTACCACAAAGATGCTCGCTAAAAACATGGACAGAATTATGCTGGGCTTTGAGGAGAGCAGGCAGTATTATCCCGATCCCGAAGCCTGTCAGGTAACGGGCACTCCCGTCAGGGGCGACTTTGCGCTGTATACCAAAAACTCCGCTAAGGCCGAGCTTGGCTTCCCCATTGATAAGCCGCTGGTGGTTTCCGTCTGGGGTTCCCTCGGCGCAGGACATATGAATGACGTGGTAGGCAAAATGCTGGTTAAAATGAAAGGCCAGCATGACTTCAACATGATTCATTCCGTGGGCAAAATGTATTATGAGGACTTCTGCGATAACATGAGCGCCAGAAATCTCAGGCCTGCCGATTGCAGCGTCGATGTGAGAGAGTACATTTACGATATGCCAAGAGTTATGGCCGCAGCTGACCTTATAATGTGCCGTGCCGGTGCATCCACACTTGCAGAGCTGTGCTATATGGGTAAGCCGGTGCTTATTGTGCCGTCACCCAATGTAACGAATAATCATCAGGAGAAAAACGCCAGAGTGCTTGAAAAAGCAGGCGGTGCTGTGGTTATGCTTGAGGGTGAGTTTGATGAGGATGTGCTGCTTGAAAAAATCCGCAGTCTTATAAATGATCAGCAGAAGCTTGAACAGATGTCTCTGGCTATGCGCTCACTTGCGGTTCCCAAGGCAACCGATCAGATTTGCGATACAATTCTGGAGCTTGCCAGAAAGAATAAAAACAGCTGATTTAACAATCTATCCCCCCGCTGCATATTATGGTCTGAGAGATTGATGCGGGGGGTATTATTATGGATATATGGCACGTAAAGGGCGGAAGAGGGCTTGAAGGTTCCTGCAATGTTCAGGGCTCTAAGAATGCATCACTCCCCATTATTGCTGCAAGTATAGTTACACCGATGGAATGCAGGCTTTATAACCTGCCTAAGCTCTATGATGTTGATGCAGCGCTTTCCATTCTGCGCCATCTGGGATGCAGGGCGGAGCAGCAGGGGAATGAGGCCTACATAGACTCAAGACCCCTTTCCGCAACATATATTCCCAACGAGCTTATGGAGGAGATGCGTTCCTCGGTTATTTTTATGGGTGCGCTGCTTGCACGCTGCGGAGAGGCAAAGCTTTCGCCGCCCGGCGGCTGTCAGCTGGGCAAAAGACCCATAGACCTGCACCTTAAAGCTCTCAGAGAGCTGGGGGCTGATATAGTGGAGGATGAGGGGGAGATAATCTGCAAAAGCAGAGCGCTTAAAGGCAGGGACATTTCTTTCCCGTTTCCAAGCGTCGGTGCGACGGAAAACCTGATGCTTGCAGCCTGTGCTGCAAAGGGCAGGACGGTTATACATAATGCCGCACGGGAACCCGAAATTATAGCGCTTGCGGATTTTCTGCGCTCCGCAGGAGCGGAAATATCCGGCGCAGGAACGGATAAAATAGAGATATCAGGTATGCACGCAAGAAAAAGCGCAGTGTGCCGTATCATTCCCGACAGGATAGCGGCAGCCAGTTTATGCTGCGCCTGTGCTGCCTGCGGGGGAGATATCGAATTAAAAGTTTCAAATCCGTCACAATTTTCTACGGTTTTGTACTTCCTAAATGAAGCAGGTTGTGATATAATAAACAGCACGCATTCTTTGAGGGTGGTTTCAAACGGAAAACTCAGAGCTGTGAAAGGCATTTCAACTGCACCCTATCCCGGCTTTCCCACCGATGCCCAGCCGGTTTTAATGGCTGCGCTTTTAAAGGCAGACGGCGAGAGCGAGATAGAGGAGAATATCTTTTCCAACCGCTACCGGCAGGTGCCGGAGCTGAGAAGGCTTGGAGCTGAGATCGAGGTGGAGGGCAGAACCGCTCTTATAAGGGGCGTGAATGAGCTTCACGGTGCGGCGCTGAGCGCAACCGACCTTCGGGGCGGAGCGGCAATGATAATTGCTGCGCTGTCGGCAGATGGGGAAAGCGTTATTTTAGATGACGGCCATGTCCGCCGGGGTTATGAGGATTTTGATTTGTGCCTTAGTAGTCTGGGCGGAGATATTATACTTGAAAGCTAAAGATTGGAGTTTATAATGGCAGCTTCAATAAATACCAAGCAGCCGCCGGAAAACCGGCGAATGGAAAAATTCAGACTTCCACGCAAAAAAAGCAGTATTGCCGGACCTCTGATGTTTTTTCTGGTAATGGTGGCAATAATATTTGTGATGTCTGTTTTCTTCCGTGTTTCCGATGTTAAGGTGGAGGGAAACCTGCACTACACAGATGAAGAGATAATTCGCGCGCTTGATATAGAGCAGGGCGACAACCTGTTTTTCTTTGACCGTTTTGCCGCCCTGAGCCGCGCTTTTGCAAAGCTTCCTTATATCGAGGAGGTTACAATCGAGCGTAAGCTCCCCAATAAGGTTAAGATTATTATAACCGAGAGTGAAGCTCTGGCATACATTCCGCTGGGTGATGAGCTGTGGACCTTTGACCACAGCTGCAAGATGCTGGGTAAAGCAACTGCGGATGAGGACCAGAAGCTGATACCTGTTGTAGGTCTTGAACCGGGTACGCTGCTCATTGGTGAAAAAATGAATATTGCCGACGGAAACGAGGCTACGGTGGATTATCTGGCAGAAGTGCTGGGTCAGCTGGAGGGACGTGAGCTTAACAGCTCCGTTACCAGAATTGATTTCAGTGATCCGCAGAACGTCAAGTTTTCCTATGGCGGTAAATATACTGTTGTCCTTGGCTCAAACAGGGACACAGATAGAAAAATGGGTATGTTTGTATCCGTTATGTCTAAGCTTAAAGAGGGAGATATGGGCATTATTGATGTATCTGACGGCTCAGTTGCTCATTTCAGACCCTATTAAGATATAAATTACAAAAAAATTACAAAGGTTTTCGGAAAAATAAAAAAATGTATTGACCTTAGAGAAAAAATGTAATAATATAAGGTATACCGAAAGCTAAATTGTCACCGTTGTGTGATGAAGAATATACAGGGAGGCATGGACATGGAATTCAAAGCCGAAGCAGGACCGGAAAATGTTGTCACAATAAAAGTTGTTGGTGTTGGCGGCGCCGGTAATAATGTCGTAAACAGAATGGTAAAAGCAGGCACTCAGGGTGTCGAATTTATTGCAATAAATACTGACAAGCAGGCTCTGGCTGTTTCTAACGCAGACCAGAAGCTGCAGATCGGTGAAAAGATGACCCACGGACAGGGCGCAGGTTCTGATCCTGAGGTTGGTAAGCGTTCAGCAGAAGAGAGCCGCAATAACATTGCAAAGGCAATCGAGGATGCTGACATGGTGTTCATCACTGCCGGCATGGGCGGCGGTACCGGTACCGGTGCTGCACCTACTGTTGCAGAAATTGCCCGTGAGGCAGGTATTCTGACTGTCGGCGTTGTGACCAAGCCCTTCAAGTTTGAGGGTAAGCGCCGCATGGATCAGGCAAACGGCGGTATTAAGGAGCTTCTCGGCAAGGTCGACTCTCTGCTTATTATCCCCAACGACAGACTGAAATACGCTACCGACCAGAAGGTTACTCTGGCTAACGCATTTGAGATTGCTGATGATGTACTCCGTCAGGCAGTTACAAGTATCTCCAATCTTATTAAGAATACAGGCTTCATTAACCTTGACTTTGCAGACGTTACCTGCATTATGAAGGATGCAGGATTTGCTCACATGGGTGTCGGCCATGCCGCAGGTAAGGGCAAGGCTGAGGATGCAGCCCGTATGGCAGTTGCATCTCCCCTTATGGAGACCTCTATCAACGGCGCACGTGGTGTGCTCATCAACATCACCGGCTCTGAGGATATGGGCCTTGAGGATGTTGAGGCTGCTGCAAACCTGGTTCAGGAGGCTGCACATCCCGATGCAAACATCATCTTCGGTGCAACCTTTGACGAATCTCTTCAGGATGAGATCAGAGTTACTGTTATCGCAACAGGCTTTGAGGAGCACGCCGCAGCAGAGACTGCCGAGGCCAAGGCTGCAAGCGCAGCTGCTCCTGTCGTAAATTCTTCCGTTCCCAAGCCCGCAGGACTTTTCAGCGGTGCTGCTGAGAAGGCTGCAAGCGCAGCTGCTGTTCCTCCTCCCATCGTGGATGACAGCGCAGCTTCCGAGAGCGAAGATCCTTTCGACAGCATCTTCAAGATCTTTAACAGCAAATAATTTTATAAATTGGAAAGCCCCCTACTAAGGGGGCTTTTTCGTTAAGGCATACTACTATGAAGAATAAAACCCTGTATATTGCTGCCGATGTGGCAGGAATATACTCCGAAAAGAAAATAGCCAGAGCAGCTTCGTCCCTTTCTTACTATCTGACCATGACTTTTTTCCCCACAGTTATCTGCCTTTATTATCTGCTAGGCAGCAACATCGGTAAGGTGGAAGAGGGAATAGAGGTACTTTACAGCTTCATGACGCCTGAAACTGTGGCTACCATGGAGGGCTTTCTGGGCCATGTGGCGCAGAGTAAAAGTCCGGCGCTGCTGATTGCAGGTATTACGGTCCTGATTACCTCGTCATCTGCTGCTGTGCGAAGCCTGCAGTCTACCATAGGTGAGATGCAGGGCGGACAGCGCTACAAGGGGATTATTTACTTTGCCTTCAGCGTCCTGTTTTCACTTCTGCTGCTTGTCGCCATGTATCTATCCATGGTTATCATCATAACCGGCAGAGCAGTGCTGGATTTTATAAATGCCAAACTGCCGTTTTATGATATTAGCTCGTCATGGGTGTACCTGCGATTTTTAATTATGGCAGGTATAATGTTCCTGATACTCTGGATAATCTACTGCATGGCGCTTAAAAAAGGGGACAGGTACAGAACCTATCCCGGTGCGCTTCTTGCAAGCTTTGCAACAGTTGCGATGAGTGCATTTTTCTCAGTATTCATTGAAATTTCAACCAAATATTCACTGGTTTACGGGTCACTTGCATCTATAATCATGCTGATGCTTTGGCTTTATGCCTGCTGCCAGATTATTTATATCGGGGCGGCGCTGAATGTTGCAATCAGAAACGAGAAGCTTGCGGAGGAGAAGAACCTCCTTACCGGCGGCAGAATCAGAATAAACGAAGTGAGGGAGAAATACTACGAGTACAGAGCCCTCATAAAAAACACCACAGGCAAGCTGAAGCTGTTCAATTCCAGCGCAGGCAAAAAGCACGTTCACAAAGGCAGATACAGAAAAAAGAAAGACAGCAAATAAAAACTCTACACGGTCCTCTGCACGGCTCATTTAGCCCACCCGGCATTTTAGCGCCGTATGTTTGACGAAATTAGTTAAAAATCAGTTTGAACATAGCTAAGGAGGTTCTTATGGATAATAAGAATGAGTTTTCCTACTGGAAAAAGGCTTGGCATAAATGGATTGTTTTTGCAGCAGGTATTATCCAGATTCCGCTGCTTCTGCGAAATATTGCGAATTATAATATAGTAATTGAAGCAGATATTTTCACTCCCGAGAAGCTGAGCGAGTATATACTGAACCAGAGATTTAACTGCTTGACAAATATCCTCTGCGCAGTGGTGTTTATCGGCCTTTTTATTGTGGGCTGTCTCGCAAGGGACAAAAAGTCTGCAAGACTGGGCGAGGGCATCCTTGCGCTTGCTGTGGCGGCGGCACTGACTGTGGGCATTATTCTGAGTTGGAATGTGATTCACGGTATATGGGGCTGGGTGACACTTCTGACCGTTATATGGTTCAGCGTTGTATATTCCTTTGTCCAGTTCTTCAGGGAAAGAGCCAGACAGCAGGCGTGTGTTTGACAATTAAATTTGTATAAAAAAACAGGCAGAGATTTATTCTCTGCCTGTTTTTGCGTCTGTACTGTATTCAAATCAGGGAACATAATGCGGTTTACATAAATCTATCTATCGCATCATTGAGAGCCTTGAACTGATCGGGATTACCCGGTTCAACTTCAGAAATGCAATGCTCCAGATGATCCTTGAGGATGACCTTGGCGGTGCTTGAAAGAGCTGAGCGAACGGCCGCAAGCTGAATAAGAACCTCGGTGCAGTCTCTTCCGCTCTCAACCATCCGCTTTACGCTTTCCAGATGACCGATTGCACGGGAAAGACGGTTTATAACAGCCTTGGTCTGTGTATGCTCATGGCTGTGGGGGTGAAGCTCGTTGTGGACGTGGTCATGCTCATGCTCGGATTCATGGTCGTGAACATGATTGTGAGGTTCATCATGAGGATGGACGTGGGGACAATCTGGAACAGCATCGCCGTGCGTACAGACCGGCTCACCGTGGTCGTGAACATGGCTGTAAAGATTGCCCAGATCGTCAACATGATAATGCTCGTGGTCAGGCTCTACGTGCTGCCCGGGGGCATGGCTGTGCCAGTACTCGTGACCATACTCGTCAATATGCTTGTGCATAGGATACTCAATTTTTTCGTTATCTTGACTCATAATACCCTCCGGAACTATGTATTCATTAAGTATAAAGTATATACTATACTGTTTTTTTAAACAAGCCCCCGGAGGGGATATATTACAGAATAATAGAAACTTTTTCCCCTAATATCAGGGAATCTTTCTGAACATTACAGTTAAATGCTGCTAAATTAACGCCGGCCCTGTCGGCATCTCTTAATGCGGCGGCGAAGTCGGGATCAGTTTTTTCATTAGGGGAGAAGCTTATGACATTTTCCATCTGTATTACAAATACAGCCATGGCATCATAGCCCTCTTCCTTACACTTGATGAGTCCACGCAAATGCTTTGCTCCACGCTGAGTAGGTGCATCCGGAAAGCGCACATATCCGTTTTCCTCAAGGGTTACGCCCTTAACCTCTGCAAAGCATTTTCTGCCGTCTTTTTCAAAGTAAAAGTCAAAGCGGGAGTCGCCGTGGGTACATTCAGGCTTTACGCAGTCGGGAATGAAGCCCAGACCGCCGGCTCTTAAAAATTCACCGAAAACAATGTTGGGCGCATAGGAATCCATATTTATAAGCCTGTCACCCTTGTATACAGCTATAAGATCATAGTCTGTTTTTCGGTTTTCGCCGGGACAGTGGTTCAGAAAAACTCTTGCATCCGGGGTAAGAAGTTCTCTGCACCGACCGGTATTTTTCACATGACAGCGCTTTATCTCGCCGTCAATTTCGCACATTGCAATAAAGCGATTCGGCCGCTCGATGAAGCGACCTTCAACTATGTTGTCGTATTTCATAATGCAGGCTGCACGGGAGAAGGCGGAAATCTGCCCTCCGTATCAGCGTTCCTCCGGAATAATCAGGCGTGACCGTACTCCTCGGCCCACTTCTGTACCTTTTTCATAGCGAGAATGTCATTTCTGCCGTGAACTCTGACAATCTGAGTATCGGGGTCGGCGGCAAGAACCTTGTGCAGGTTATCAAGCAGCAGCATATAGCGCTCGCCGAGGCCGATGTGCTGACGAAGCTCGTCTGCGTTCTTGAAATCCTTTATGACGCCTATAATGGGCTGATCCATATTAAGAAAATCTTCAAGAGCCTTGCGGAACTGGGGAATAACCAGCTCAAAGCCGCCGAATTCATCAATTAAAGAGAAGGGATAGAACTCGGCTTCCTTCAAAAGCTCAGCACCCTGATTGCGGAAAATCTCGTTGTCGTTTTTGGGCGGCTCCACAGTATAATCGAGAAATCTCAGCTGTTCGAAGCCCTGAACGCCGCCTGCTGCTGCGGCAGGAAGCAGATCATAGCCCAGAACCTTACCGCTTTCATCAAGCGCCCTTTCGGTTATAAAACCGCCTGCGTACATGAGGTTGTCGCCAAGCGCTTTTCTTATCATAGTGGTCTTACCGCAGCCGGAGGGGCCGGTTAAAAATAAGTGTTTTTTAATAACTATCACTACTTTCATTTTATTAGTTAAATTATACACTGACTAACAAAAAAAGTAAATATTCCATACCTAGTCATTTGAACCCAAGATGTAAAAATACACGAAAAATTCCGCTGAAAAGTCGGAAAATTCTCTGTATTATTATAATGGACTTCCAAAATGGAAGAAAGCCAGCTGAAACCTCCTGCAAAAAAGCCGCCGGGCCTTAACCCGGCGGCTTTGCTGATTGCGGAAAAAAGAGGGAGTGCAGACTCCCTCTTTAAATAGAAACGAATTTTTATGCAGAACACAAAGAGCTGCTGCTTCAGCCAGCGAAACAGAATTCAATGAAATCTGCAAGAGCCTCTCTGTGCGGTGCCTGATAGGGAGCAAAGAGATAGTAAGTGCCCTCGGGAACATCAGGCCTGTCCTTCAAGAATCTGCTTTGAGATAATTCCACAGCGGCGGGGAAGGCGCTGCCCTCTTTGCCCTCGGAATCAATATTGCTCCCATAAACATAATAAGGAGCAAGCTCCGAATTAAGTTCAGGAGACAGAACAGAACTCAGGTCAAGCATCGGCACATTACCTGCATAATGCTCATATATTTCCTTGCAGGTTACAACAAAATCCAGCTCGCCCACTGACATATAGGCAATGATTTTGCCGTTGCTTGCGGCGGAATAATCTCTGGCTCCGCCCTCAAGATCAATGTAGAGGTCATCATCCATTATTATATTCTGGTTTTTCTGAAGCGTCAGAGTATCGGCAAAATCATCAAGAATCTCTTTGGCATTGAATACGCCGTAGTCATCATTGGTGAAAAAGCCCTCAAGCACCGTCTCTTTGTTTCGCTGGACGAGAAAATCACCGATATAGCCTGCAAAAAGTATGAGAACAAGCAGCCCCAGAAGCCAGCCCTTATAATATGTAAAGAAATAGGAAAGCTTCTGGCGAAAGCTCATCGGTTTAAGCTTTTCCTTCAAATCCTGATACCAGTATGAAATTCTGCCCATATTACACCAGCCACTTCTCGTCGTCGGAAAGCTCTGCGGGTGCTTCCTCGCTGTCATCATCTTTTTCGGTATACTTAATAAAGACGCCGATTATGAAGTATGAGGAGAAGAAGATAAACAGGGCAATCCATAAAAAGAAAAGACCGCTCATATAGTATATTAGCCCGAAGAGGGCGGCGGTAAGCACAACCAGAGTTATCGTAACCGGCAGATTGCCCACAGCCATAATAAACGAATTGGTAATCAGCTTTTTAATCGGGAAATCGTAAAGGGCGAGAGTAGGATATATATAGTAGCAGCAGGAAAAGAAAACTACTGCACAGAAAATGCAGATACCGAAAACCGCAATGCCGGCGATGCCGCCTTTTGTGATAATAAAGTTCCACGCCGCCCACAGATCAGCCAGAAAGAAAGCAATGCCGAGCAGCTGTATAATCCAAAGTACGGTTGCCTTTTTGAAGTGCTTTTTAAATGATGTAAAATAGCTCTTCCATACCTTGCCCTCAGTATCCTTGACCTGATTTAAGGTAAACTCATAAAAAGCGGTAGTGGATGCGCCCATTGTGATTAAAGGAATGCTGGTAAACAGCCAGAGAAAGCTCATACAGGCAATATCCGTAATTTTGCCCATGAATTCCCAGAACTTGTTTTCCGGGTTAAAGAAGTGCTGCATACTTACTCCAGAATATTTGAAGTGATGTAATCGACGCCGAGAGAAATAGCTCTCTCTCCGTCCTCAAGGGTGTTGACGGTCCAGACGTTGACTTCCTTGCCCATTGCGTGAACTCTGTCTACGATTTCACGGGTGAGAAGCTTATGGTCAATATCAAGGCCCAGATTATACTTTTCCAGATCCTCGAAGTATTCGTCCTTCCACTCATGCTCCACAAGATACTGAGAATTTACCTGAGGATAGCGGCGGCGGAGATAAATAAGGTTAATAAGCTGGAAGGAAATGAAAATAACGTGATCCAGATAATCGGCCTTTTCAAAAATCTCTACCAGACGGTAGATGTCCTCTTCCTCGAACTCATTCTTGAATTCAAAGACGCAGGTCTTGCCGTACTTCTTGCAGACATCCAGATATTCCTCAACGGTAGGAATGAGCAGATCAATGCGGCCACGCTTGCCGTCAATATCGGTCAGCTGGAGCTTGCGGAGGGTATCAAAGGTGGTATCTTCTATAATAAGGCTGTCCAGAGCAACTCTGGCGGTGTTGTCATCATGGAATATGACAAATCTGCCGTCTTTTGTTTTGTGAACATCTGTTTCAATGCCGAAATACTTCTCTCTGTTGCCTGCTGCAACAAATGCGGACAGGGTGTTTTCCTTTTCAAGACCGCTGAGACCTCTGTGAGCGATCATTTTGACATTACCGCTGTTAATTTTGATAGTATTCATTATATAGTTCCTCACAATCAAAAAATACGTCCTTATCGGGCATAAAGTTATGCTCACAGTATAGCATTATGAACATATATTTTCAATAAAACGTCAAAAATATATCAAAAAACCCATATTTTTGAAATTCCGCAAATAAATACAGCAAAATATCCAAGAATATGACAAGATTGCGAAAAGGCTCAATTTTGTTTGGTTATGTTGCTTAAAATTGACACCGCAGTTTAGTTTATTTAGTGAATTGAATGAATATTAACAATATGTTAATATACGTGCAAGTAATACGGTTGAGCTAATGCCAGCCGCGGAAAAAATATTTATTAAAAAGGAGAAAAAAATGAAAAAACTGCTCGCACTCTTACTTACAGCGTGCATGGTATTTGCACTCTGTGCCTGTGGCGGCTCCACCGGCGCTCCCGCTGCCGAGACTCCCGAAGAGGCTCCGGCCGAGACTCCCGCTGAGGAACCCGCAGAATCCGCTGACAAATATGCTGTTAATGAGCCCATCGAGATTGTCTGGTGGCACGCTCTTGAAGAACAGTATAACGATCTGGTCAATGAGGTAGTTGAAGAGTTCAATAACTCTCAGGACCTCATCACCGTAAAGCCCCAGTACATCGGCGCATACAAGGATGTTAACGAGGCTCTTGTTGCAGCTCATGCTGCCGGCACCGGCCTTCCCGCACTGTGCGTTGCCAACACCGACTATGTTGCATCCTATGGCGCAGGCGGTGTTTTTGAAAACCTCGATCCCTACATTGCTGCTACCGGATATGATGTAGATGACTTCTCCAAGGGCCTTCTGCTGTCCTCTCAGTATGACGGAAAACAGGTTGCAATGCCTTTCCTTCACTCCACTCAGGTAATTTACTACAACAAGACTGTTGCAGATGAAAACAACATTGAGATCCCCGAAACTATCGAGGACTTCCCTGCATTCCTTGAAGCAGGTGCAAAGGCCTGCGGTTACGGTACTGTTATTCCCGGCTGGGATCAGTGGTACTTCGAGACTCTGTACCTCAACGAAGGTGTTAATATCATCAACGATGACAATACCTGCGATCTGGACAGCGAAACCGCAGTCAATGTAACCAAGATGCTTAAAGACTGGTGCGATAAGGGCTGGGCATATCTGGCAACCGGCACTGATGCTTCTGCTGCAATGCGTCAGAAGTTCTATGACGGCGAAGCTTTCTCCACCATGCACACCTCTTCTCTGTACAACAACTACTGCGACAAGTGCGACTTTGAAGTCGGCATGGCATGGTATCCTGCCGCTTCCACCGGAAGCAAGAATTCCGAAGTCGGCGGCTGCGTACTGGGCATCCCTGCTCTGAACGATCAGGCTACCAAGAACGCTGCATGGCAGTTCCTGCAGTTCCTCTGCGGTAAAGAAGTTAACATGAAGTGGGCAAAGGGCACCGGCTACACTCCCACCCGTCTGAGCGTCCTCACCACTGATGAGGGTATCAAGTTCCTCGAAGAGAAGCCCGCATTCCAGTGCGTATTTGATAACCTCGATCTCATTAACCCCCGTATCCAGAACGCTGCATGGAGCGAACTGGCTTCCACCTGGAAGAACTACATGGATGTAATGCTCAACCAGGGCGGCGACATTGATGAAGAGTCCAAGAATATGGTCGTTGAAATCAACGAAATTCTGGAGGACTCTGTCAGCTGATCACTTTATAGTAAAACTTACCTCAAGCCCTGCTTTTGCGGGGCCTGAGGAATTTATTATTTGAAAGGGATGTTGTAATGACCGATACAAAAAATCTTAAACCGGTTAGTACAGCAAAAAACGGTAAAGGACGGAGAATGTCAAACAGCACCAGATCTAAGATCGGGGATTTCATGTTTGTCCTTCCTGCGATAATCCTTCTGGCGGTTTTTACCTATTATCCCATAGCGAAACTTGTTCAGATTAGCTTTACTGACTGGAATCTTCTGAAGCCCGAATGGAAATTTGTAGGACTTAAAAACTGGAAATGGCTTTTTGAAGGCTCCGGAGCAAAATATCTCTGGAACTCCCTGAAGGTGACTTTCCTCTATTCCTGCGGAGAAATTTTCGCAACACTTGTGGGCGGTATGCTTTTTGCACTGCTCTTCAGAAGAATGACCCGTTCCTTCAGCGCTATGCGTGCCGTCATATTTGTACCTAAGTATGTGGCAATGTCATCCTGCGCTGTTGTATTCCTTTGGATACTCAATACCGACTATGGTGTATTAAACTACCTGCTGAGCCTTGTGGGCATTGCCCCTGTTGACTGGCTCAACTCACAGTCCACGGCACTTATATCAGTTTTGATGACAACCTGCTGGCGAGTGGTCGGCTATGGCATGATGATTTATATGTCAGCCATGATCGGCATTTCACCGCAGTATTATGAAGCAGCGTCACTGGACGGTGCAAGCAAGTCACAGCAGTTCTTCAGAATCACTCTGCCTCTGCTTTCACCTACAACGCTGTTCCTGCTGGTAACAACCTTCCTGTCATCCATGAAGGTGTTCCAGTCGGTAGATATTCTTACCTCCGGCGGCCCCGCCCGTTCAACAGAGGTTTTTGTATACCTCATTTACAAGTATGCAATGGTTGACTTCCGTATGGATCGAGCTGCTACCTCGGCGGTAATGTTCTTTATCATTTTGCTTCTGGTAACTGTCTGCACGATGAAGTTCTCGCAGAATTCAGTTAACTATGATTCTTGAGAAAGGGGGATAACAAATGAACGAAACCATCGTGAGCAAAAAGCGTAAAAGCGCATGGTATCATATCCAGACTGTTCTGGCTGTGCTGGTCACGCTTGTTATGATTTTCCCCCTTTACTGGATGATTGCAACCTCTGTTAAATCCGCAGAGGAGGTACAGCGTGTAATCCCCACGCTGTTTCCTCACTCCTTCCATCCGGAAAACTACGTTGCGGTTTTAACCAAGGCAAACTTCCTGCACTATTACTGGAATACCATTGTTATGACCGCCGGTATACTTATCCTTCAGGTCGGCACCGGAACTCTTGCCGCATACGGCTTTGCCTGCGGTAACTTCAAGGGCAGAAATGTTCTTTTCTATCTGGTGCTTGGCGCACTTATGATACCGCTTCAGGTTACATTTATTCCTATCTATATCATGTGTGCAAACTGGGGTCTTAATGATACCTTCCTGGGCCTTATCCTGCCTGAGTCCGTTTCCGCATACTACATATTTATGATGAGGAACTCGTTCCTTGCCATAGACCAGAGCTATGTGGACGCAGGTAAGATTGACGGTCTGGGCAAGCTGGGTGTTATCCGCCATGTGCTTGTGCCGATGAGTAAATCTACAATATTTACAGTTACTCTGGTTACATTCTCAAATGGCTGGAACGCATACTTCTGGCCGAAAATCATTGCAAAGAATGAGGTCAGAAGAGTTCTGACAGTCGGTCTTGCACAGCTGAAAAACACCTTCGCCGGACAGGCGGTTTCAAACTACCATGAAATCATGGCAGGAGCTGTTCTTGCAATCATACCTCTGGTTGTGCTGTTTATCATCTTCCAGAAATACATGATGACCGGTTACTCCAAGGCAGCCATGAAATAATCAAATCAATAAAAGGCAGACATTTGTCTGCCTTTTTGAATTCCTTGTATTGGAGATTTTCGATGAAAAAAATACTTAGCACAATTATATGCGCCACAGCTCTTGCGGCAGCGCTGAGCGCCTGCGGGACAGAGAAAGCACCCGCACCGACTCCCGAAGCTGAAAGCGAAATCCTGAACCAGACTGCCGCAGAAAGCGGTGAAGAAAGCACAGAACTGAAATTCACTCAGGAAAAGGTGGTCAAGAAGGATAAATTCCTCGAAAATGAAGCGTATTCAGACTTCCTCTCACGCTCTGAGCAGGAATTTCTCGTTCCGGGGCTTGCGCAGTTTATAATTCCTCAGGGAATTACCTTTGATGCGCAAAGCAGTCATGTTTTCATTTCAAACTATTCCGCAGTGCCTGATGCTCCCTCCACTGTTGCGGCAGTTGATGCAAAGAGCGGTAAGATTACAGGTGAATTTCCCGTGTTTAACAGTGACGGAACCCCGTTCACAAGCCACATGGGCGGCATAGCCGCAGTGGGTGATTATGTCTATGTCTCCGCCGGAAGCGATGGTGATAATTACCGTATCGCAAAGCTTTCGCTTGAGGATCTTACCCGTCAGGGCAGACATGAGGTCGAAGTAAAGGAATTTATAAATGTTCAGACTTCACCCTCGTTTATAAACTGCTCCGGCGGATATCTCTGGGTCGGAAACTTCTATCATCCTAACGGAAAGTATGAGCTTCCCCGAACCTTTGACAAGCCTTTTGAAAATGACGGAACAGAATACGGCTGTGTGATTCTTGCCTACAAGACAGATGAAAACGGAAATCTGAAAATGGGCGAAAAGTACCCCGAGCCGTCCTTTGCGGTTCTGGCACCTGATAAAATTCAGGGTATGTGCTTTAACGGCAGCAATATTTATCTGAGCCAGTCCTATGGCAGAAAAAGCGATTCGACCATTATAGTTCATGGGTTCAATCCTGAGGATGAACCGAAGCTTGTTGCAGATATCTGCGGGGCAGAGGTTAATACTTATGTGCTTGACAGCAAAAACTTTGTCGAGGCGATTACAGCCATGCCGATGACAGAAGGATTAAGCCTTGATGCGGACAATAATATTCTTGTATTATTTGAATCCGGCGCAGGAAAATATGATGACGGCAGAGACAGAACAGACTTTGTCTGGAAGCTGAAACTCAATTAAACAAAAAATAAAATCATCGGGCAGAACTTTTGTTCTGCCCGATGATTTTTGTGTGAAAAATATTTTTATACAGCCTGAACAGTGTGCAGGTGATAGAGGGGATTTTCAGGCTTATTCAGCAGTGTCGCTTTCAGGGATAGTTCGTACACCAAAGACGAAGTAGATAAGATGCAATGCCCAGACAACAGAGAGAACAATGCGTCCCACAGGAACCTCACTCATCATTATAAAGCCGATGGACATAAGTGCTGTAACAGTAAGCAGGATTCTGCTTTTGGTTTTAACCGTCATACCCTTACCCTGAACATAGGATTCAAGATTTTTCTTGTAGAGGTTTGTGTTTATAAACCAGGTATGAAGTTTTTCTGAGCTCTGGGCATAGCAGAAAGCAGCCAGAAGCAAAAAGGGGAATGAGGGGAGCATGGGAACCACAGCTCCTACTGCGCCCACGGCAAGACCTATGGAGCCCAGAACGATGAAAATAACTTTTTTAAGATTCATTGGCAAATCTCCTTTTTTCTTTTATGCTGAGAATCAGATGTCTGATTGCCATAACAGGGTGGACAAATAACATTCTGGGGCCGGACCAGCGCATTACTGCACGGATTTTCTCCCGATAATCGGGCTTGTAGCAGTGAACCTTGCAGTTGGAGCAGAAGGTTTTGGTCTCCATGAACGGACATTTGTCGATACGCAGCCTTGCATAGTCATACAGCTCCTGACACTCAGGACAGAAGCCTTTAGAGTGATGATTGCGGCGGCAGTAGAGGGAGATCATCTGCCCAACCACAAATTTCTCGTTTTCTCGTTTTTCTTCGGTGCTTTGTTTTTTCATTAGCTGAGTCTCCCGTTTTCGACTGAATAGACCTTGTCTGCAATGCCCATAGTTGACTTGCGGTGAGAAACAAGAACGACGGTTTTGTTTTCTCTCTGCTCGTCGAGCGCTTTCAGAATTACGGCCTCGTTTAAGCTGTCAAGATTTGAGCTGGGCTCATCCAGCAGCATGAAATCGGATTCATGCAGAAATGCTCTTGCAAGACCCAGTCTCTGACGCTCACCGCCGGAGAGGGTGTCACCAAGCTCGCCGACATTTGTGTCATAGCCCTGAGGAAGAGTCATTATGAAGTCATGGATTGAAGCTTTCTTGCAGGCGGCGATTATTTCCTCGTCGCTTGCATCCTGCTTTGCGATAAGCAGGTTATTTTTGATGCTGTCATGGAAAAGCTCGGTTTCCTGAGTTACGAAGCTCTCCATATCTCTGAGATTGTCTGTGTTGACGGAGTTTATGTTTTTACCGGAGATCAAAACCTCGCCGGAGCCTGCCTCCCAGAAGCGCATCAGAAGCTTGAGCAGGGTGGATTTTCCGCTTCCGCTGCGGCCGATTATGCCGACAATTTTACCCTTGGGAATAGTAAGGCTTAAATCGGAAAGAATTTCTTCGTTTCCGTATGAGAAGGAGAGGTTTTTGACCTCAGCACCCTCAAAGTCTATATCCTGCATTCCCTCAACGTCCTCGGTTACGGG
Organism: Oscillospiraceae bacterium; assembly: GCA_020025655.1. Lineage (GTDB taxonomy): Bacteria > Bacillota > Clostridia > Oscillospirales > Oscillospiraceae > Limivicinus. The sequence goes on along the minus strand of JAHHRR010000012.1, from coordinate 23,059 downwards.
TTCTTCGTCGAGAATATCGAGAATTCTGTTTCCTGCTGCAAAGGTGAGCTGCAAGCCTGAGCCAAGATTTGCAAGAGATACAACAGGGCCGAAGGAGCTCATAAGTGCAACAGTTGAGATGATTACACCGTCGAAGACTATAACGCCCTGAGAATAGAGGTGTGCGGAGCTGAAGAGCATTGCAAGGTCAAAGGCAATGATTATAAGACCCACAGCAGCAGTTCCGTGTGCGCCACGGCGCTTGATGCTCTCTTCCTCGCCTGCAAGCTCCTTACTGCGGGAGGTGATTTCCTCAAGTCTCTGCTGACCGGCGCCGAACTGAATAGTCTCGGAAAGTCCACGAAGGCTGTCCAGAACAAAGGCGCTGAGACGGCCTGATTTATCTCTGAATCTCAGTCCCTTGTCGCCGCTGAGCTTTGACACGATAACAGGAACCGCAAGTCCCACGAAAAGATAGGCTGCAAGGGCGATAAGACCTAAAATGTAGGAGTAGGAGCCGATGAAGCAGCACATTATTATGGAAAAGATTGTTGCAATCAGAATAGGAGAGATTGTGTGGGCGTAAAAGACCTCCAGAAGCTCAACGTCGGAGGTGATAAGGGAGATAAGATCGCCCTTGTCTCTTCCTTCAAGCTTTGCGGGGCAGAGTCTGCGCAGAGCGGCAAAAACCTTGTCACGGATGATAGCCAGAAGCTTGAATGCAATGTAGTGGTTGCAGCCCTGCTCACCGTAGCGGAGCAGACCTCTGAAAAGTGCGAACACACCGAGCAGCACAAAAATCCATGTAAAGCTCAGTGAAAAATCAAACCCGATAAGCTTGGTAACTGCAAATGAGCCGAGAATGGTAATAAAGCTTGCGGCGAGATTACCCAGAATACCCATAAGAACCGCAAGGCACATATAGCCCATAAGCGGCTTTACAAGGCCGGAGAGTCGAAACATTACTTTTAAACCGGATCTTTTCATTATTCAACCTCCTTAACATATTCCTCAAGGGAGCTTTGTGCATCCCAGAGTCTGCTGTATAAGCCTTTGCGGCTCAAAAGTTCAGCGTGAGTACCGCTTTCCTTAATTTCTCCGTCCTCCATAGCATAAATGTTATCTGCATCAACAACATTTGCAAGGCGGTGGGAGATAAGAATAACGGTTTTGGTCTTAGCAAGCTCATGAATCTGAGCCATGATGTCGTTTTCACTTTCTACATCGATATTGGAGCTTGCCTCGTCGAAAATATAGGCGGGGCTGTTGTGAATAATAGCCCTTGCAAGGGCGAGTCTCTGGCGCTGACCGCCGGAGAAATTAGAGCCGCCCTCAAGAATTTCGGTATCAAGACCCTTTTCAGACTTCAAAAAGTCCCAGAGCTTTACACGGGAAAGCACGTCGATCATGCTCTTTTCGTCTGCCTGAGGATTGCCCAGAAGCAGATTTTCCCTGACAGTACCTTTAAAGAGGTGGGAGCGGTTTGAGATGTAGCAGAAATTCTGCATAAGGCTGCTCTCGGCAATTTCGCTTATCTCAGTATCACCGACTTTAAGACTGCCGGAATAATTCCTGTTTCTGCCGGAAATAAGACCTGCAACAGTTGATTTACCGCAGCCGCTTTTACCTACAAGAGCGGTAAGCTTGCCCATGGGGAAGGTGAAGCTGATGTTTTTGAGAATCTCACGGGACTCGTCATAGGAGAAGCTTAAACCCTCTGCGGTAATGGAACAGTCGGAACCGACCTCGGCGGTTTTAGGCTCGCCCTCGGGCAGATCGAGAATCTTGAACATCTTGTCGGATGCAGCCATGCCGTTCATGGCAATGTGGAAGTAGCTGCCGAGCATACGCATGGGAATGAAGAAATCTGCGGAAAGCAGTATAATCAGCAGACACTGTGAAAGACCGATATTGTTTTTTGCCATCTGAGTAACTGCCATGATAATACCCAGTGCAGCGCCGCCGTAAGCCACAAGATCCATAACGGAGATGGAGTTAAGCTGCATAATAAGCACACGCATGGTGATGCGGCGGAAGCTTTCGGCCTCTTCGTTCATCTGCTTGTGCTTTGCCTCGTCAGCCTTGTAGATTTTAAGGGTGGTAAGACCCTGAAGATTTTCAAGGAAGCTGTCACCCAGCCCGGTGTACTTGTCCCAGTATTTAGAAAGAAGCTTTTTAGCCCATGTCTGCACCAGAGCAATGGAAACAGGTATAAGGGGCACGCATACCATAAGCACGATTGCGGAGGGGAAGTTAACAAAGCTCAGCACTATAAAGAGTGTAAGGGGAGCAAGAGTAGCATAGAAAAACTGAGGCAGGTAGGAGCCGAAATAGGTTTCCAGCTGGTCAACACCCTCGACGCTGAGCTGAACAAGCTCAGAACTCTGTACTTTTTCCTTATATGAGCTGCCCAGACGGAGGAGCTTTTCGTAAATCATCTGTCTGAGCCTGATTTTGACGGTTTTGCCGGAAAGATAGCTCATCTTTGCGGATAGAACCGAACAGACGTATCTGACAATTACGCATCCTGCGGAAACGCAGATAGTTAAAACCCAGTCTGCGCTGTTTGAATCAGTAAAAAGAGCTCCCAAAAAGGCGGTCACAGTCCACATCATAACGATGTTGGCGGCAAGTGAAAGCCATTGGAAGCATAAGTTTAAAGCAATATATTTTTTGCTTTCGCTCACAGTGTTAATGAGCCTTTTGTTTATCATCATATGCTGTACCTCTGAAAAACTGTGTATTTATGGGAAAAATCCCGGTTAGAATCCGCTAACTAATATAACAAGAGACAGAATTTTTGTCAACAGATTTTGAGCCGTTTAATAAATAATTTGATGAAAGCACAACTTTAAAGGCCGGCAGAATCCATTTATTTGAAAAAATAGCTTTAAACTTGGAAAAAAGTGTGATAAAATTATGATAATGTTTAGCCCAGACAAGGAGGAAATATGGAAAAACTCAAAGATATGCCGCTGAGCGGGATAAAAGTAATTGAACTGGCAAATGTTGTTGCTGCACCTTCTGCCTCGGAGATGCTGTGTGCCTACGGTGCGGAGGTAATTAAGGTTGAGGCAGCATCAGGCGATATACTGCGCCGCTCCGGCGAGCAGCTGGATATTCCCTGCGAGGACTACCGCAATCCGATTTTTACCATGCATAATAACGGCAAAAAGCTTATAAGTATTGACCTCAAGAAAAAAGACGGCAAGGAAGCCCTGATGAAGCTTCTTGAAGATGCAGATATTTTCATAACCAATATGCGCCTTCAGCCGCTTAAAAATCTTGGATTTAATTACAAGGCTTTGAAAGATCGTTTCCCCAGACTTATTTTCGCAGATTTTTCCGGCTTCGGCAAGAAAGGACCCGATGCAAGAAGGCGTGCCTATGATGCAACAGCTTTCTGGATGCGTTCCGGTGCGGTAAGCGACTGGGTTGCAAAGGGCAGCGTTCCCTTTACACCTGCCTACGGCTTCGGAGATATTGCTGTAAGCTTTATTTTCCTCTCAGGTATTCTCATGGCGCTTGTTGCAAGAGAACGCACCGGCCATGGTACAGAACTTAGCACATCTCTCATGGCGGGCGGAGTGTGGTGCAACGGCAATGCACTTATAAAAAGCCAGTTCCACCAGCACCACAATCCCGATCAGCTTTATCCGCTGGATATGTTTGCAAACTACTATCTTTGCAGTGACGGACGCTGGCTGGGACTGTTTGTAAATAACTATGAGGCTGAGCTGCGCAAGATATCCAAACTTCTGGGTATTGAGGACATTGCGGATGATCCCAGATTTGAAAGTTACGATACCCTCAGGAAATACGGCTCTGCCCATGAAGCAGTTTTAAGACTTAATAAGATTTTCCTTCAGAAAACCAGTGCTGAATGGAAAAAGCTCCTTACTGCCCATGATATTGCCTGCGAGGTTGTTTCACAGATCAATGAGATTGTGGATGACGAGCAGGTAAAGGCGAATAACTTCCTGGAGGAGGTTGAGTTTAAGGACGGCCTTAAACTACAAGTTCCTGTACCGCCTATAACATTCAGCGAGTATACCAGACGGGAAATCAAGCCTACCGGCAAAATCGGCGAAGACACCGAGCAGGTTCTTAAAGATTCCGGCTTCAGTGACGAGCAGATTGAAATTTTAAAAAGCAAGAAAATTATATAAAAACAGCATCTGCCGGTGCTGCTGAATAAAAGAATGCTTTAAGCGAGGAGATATAACGCAGATATCATTTGCATATCACCTTCGCTCAGCAGAAAAAGATAAGGTACGGTGTGCTCACAAAGCGGAGCTGCACCGTACCTTTAGCTGTTTTATGGGGCGTATCATTGGATACGCTCTTTTTTTAATTATTTTCAGCCGTTGAGGTCAATAGACCGGCAGTTTTATTTAAAAATACATCAATATCGAGACTGGGAGGGTCAAGCTGCTTCTGAATGAGCAGACCGTCGGTAATAACAAGGGTCAGCCATGCGATAAAATCAGCATCGGATTCAGGCGCACGCTGGGCAAGACGGCTTGCGAGGGTTTTCTGGAACTGGGCGTACAGATCGATGTACCGCTCACGCAGGGCATTATGGCCTGAAACACTGGCACCAATAAGGTACAGCCGCAGATTACCGAATTCATCACCCATACCACGCTTCAAAACAAAGCCCAGAAGCCTTTGCAGATTAGTATCCTTATCTCTGTTGTCAACCCACTCCAAAAGCTCATCCATAAGTGAACACAGATAGCGGTCGGCAACATCAAAGAGAATATCGTCTTTATTCGAGTAATAGTAATATACAGTACCCTTGCTGACACCGGCGGCGGCAGCAATTTTAGCAAGGGAAATGCTTTCAAAGTCGTTTTCACGCAGCAGAGAGGCTGTGGCATCCAGAATCTGAGATTTTAAATTTTCATAACGTGGTGCAGCCATAGTTTAACACCTTCCTGATTTCTGAATTTCAGTATACTTTAAGTGTATAGGATAGTCAATTATAAGATTGTAATAATAAGTTAAACAGGGATATTTTGGAAAAATATTGTATCTAAATCTGCATCTGAGACATGAAATTATACAATTTATACATTTGAACTGCATTGTCACTTGTATTTAAGGGACAAATATAATAATATTGTATAAAGTAAGTCGGTCGACTGGCTAACTTCAAACCAAAAGGGGTCGAGACTGTGTCAGATTTAAAGAGAGTCAACAAGATACTGAAAGAAAACTTCGGCAGCAGGGTACAGGCAGAACTGACTGACGATGTACTCACTCTGCACGGAGAGCTGGATGAGTGGTCGGAGGTTGTGGAGGCCGGACTTCTGTGCGCAAACAGGAAAAAGTACACAGTGGTTAATGATATAGTCTGCAAAACGGCTCAAAAATCTAAAATGATACTGCCCGAGGTGCATGACAGCAGCCTTGAGGGCAGAGAGTTTGACGTAGTCATTGTGGGAGCGGGAATTATAGGCTGCTCCGCTGCAAGAGAGCTTATGCGGTATAATCTTAAAGTCGCAGTGCTTGACAAATGCCATGATGTAGCCATGCAGGCATCTTCGAGAAATGACGGAATGATACACCCCGGAATTGATCTTAAACCCGGCAGCATGAAGCAGAAGTTCAACCATCTGGGAAATGCTATGTATCCTGAGGTGTGCAGAGAGCTGGGCGTGGATTTCAGATATACAGGGCAGATAATATGCTTCGATAAAAAATACTGGAAGTTTCTGCTGCCGCTGTTTACTCCGTACTGGAACAGAATATTAAAGGTTCCCTGCAAATATCTAAACCGTAGGGAGGTCATGAAGCGTGAGCCGGAATTGAACGGAGCAATTACCTGCGGTCTGCTCTATCCCACGGCAGGCGTTGTCTGCCCATACGGCCTGAGCATTGCCTATGCGGAAAATGCGGCAGATAACGGAGCGGAATTTTTCTTCGACACTGCGGTTATCGGCATGGAAACCGAAAACGGCAGCATAAAGAGCTTAAACACAAACAGAGGACGTATAAAGACAAGGGCTGTAATAAATGCAGCGGGAGTCTTTTCGGATGATATAGCCGAAATGGCAGGAGACAGATTTTTCACTATCCACCCCAGACGGGGCAGCAATACTATTCTTGATAAAAAAGCTTCCCGTCAGGTGAACGCCATCGCATCCATTTTCGGAACAGCGGATACTAAGAAAGGTCATACCAAAGGCGGCGGCATAGTTCATACAGTGGATGATAACCTGCTTATAGGCCCCAATGCGGTGGAAACCCCCGATTGCGAGGACTATTCCACCCATAGAGAGGAAATCGAGGCAGTATTCAAAAAGCAGTCGGGAGTTCTGCCGGAGCTTAATCTCAAAGACGGCATCAGGTACTTTACCGGTGTCCGTGCCCCGAACTATGAGGAGGATTTTATAATCCGAAAGGGGAAGTGGGTTAAAAATATTGTACACGCCGCAGGCATCCAGTCTCCGGGACTTACGGCGGCGCCTGCAATCGCAGTGGAGCTTGCAAAGCTCTGCTTAGAGGTTCTGGGCGGTGCAGAGGAAAATAAAAGCTTCAATCCCGTAAGAAAACCTATTCCCAGAGCCGCCATGCTCAGCGATGAGGAGCGGGAGAAGCTTATTGAAGAAAATCCTGACTACGGAGTGATTGTCTGCCGCTGCGAGGAGATAAGCAGGGGAGAGATAATTGAGGCGCTGCACCGCAGTATTCCCTGCGATACTGTGGACGGAGTCAAGCGCAGAGTGAGAGCAGGCATGGGCAGATGTCAGGGCGGCTTCTGCGGCCCGCAGGTTACGCAGATAATTTCCGAGGAAATGGGAATTGCTCTCAATCAGGTCAGAAAAAGCGGCATAGGCTCTGAGCTTCTGGCAGGCCCTACTAAGGAGGAGTAAAATGAAAGATTTTTACGATTGCGCTGTTATCGGCGGCGGACCCTCCGGTATGGCGGCTGCACTTGCGGCCGTGGAAAAGGGCGCAGATACTATTATAATAGAACGTGAGGGGGCACTGGGCGGAATTTTAAAGCAGTGCGTCCATGACGGCTTCGGGCTTATAAGCATGGGGCGTAAGATGGCAGGCCCCGAATATGCCCAGAATTATATAGACAGAGTGGAAAACAGCTCTGTTGAGATTGCGCTTAAAAGCTTTGTCTCAAAAGTCGAGAAAAGCGATAGCGGCTTCATATTAAAAATAATCAGCGAAAAGGGAATCAGAAAAATCCGCTGTAAGGCGCTGGTGCTTGCAAGCGGCTGCCGTGAAAGGACAGCCGTTCAGGTTCAGATACACGGCGACAGACCCGCCGGCATATATACCGCAGGAGCAGCTCAGCATTACGTCAATATTCTCGGTCAGCTTCCGGGAAAACGCTGCGTTATTCTTGGTTCAGGCGATATAGGCCTCATTATGGCACGCAGACTCACTCTTGAGGGAGCGGAGGTTCTGGGGGTGTACGAGGCTAAGTCAGAGCCGGGCGGTCTGCGGAGAAATATTAACTCCTGCCTTGTGGATTTCGATATTCCTCTGCATCTGAGCCACACGGTTACAAAGACATTTGGCAGAGACAGACTTGAGGCGGTGGAAACCGCCGAGGTGGATGAAAGCTTCCGCCCCATAGCGGGTACAGAGAAAATTATCCCCTGCGACTGCCTGATTTTGTCCGTAGGACTTATTCCCGAAAATGAGCTTGCAGAGAGTCTGGGAGTAAATATCGACCGCCGAAGCTCAGGCCCGTTCTGCGACCAGAGCTCATGCACGGATGTTGAGGGCGTTTTCTCCTGCGGTAATTCCCAGCACGTAAACGACCTTGTGGACTATGTGAGCATGAGCGGCAGTCTGGCAGGAAAAAATGCGGCTGAGTATGCTCTCGGCCACAGAAAGCCCCGTCAGACGGTGGATATCAGCATCGGAGACGGCATTGCCTACTGCGTGCCTCAGAGACTGGATATAAATTCACCGTTAAATGATATAAGGCTGTTTTTCCGTACAGCCGGAACAATGAAAAATACAAGAATTTCCATAAGCCTTGACGGAAGGGAAGTTTATACTGTAAACTGTAAAATGCTCCGTCCTCCTGAGATGGTATCGGTAAAGCTGAATCTGTCGGATGAAGAAATAAGACCCGACAGCAGAATTATACTTGAATTAAAGGAGGCGAGCGGGCTTGAGTGAAATTTATAAAGAACTGGTGTGCATAGGCTGTCCGAACAGCTGTTCTCTTATACTCAGTGGAACTGAGGAAGAGCCGCAGGTTTCCGGCAACCGCTGCAAAAAGGGCAGGGATTTTGCTCTTTCGGAGCTTAAATGCCCTATGCGTACCCTTACAACTACTGTAACTCTTGTGGGCGGTGACACTCCTGTGCTGCCGGTCCGCAGTGAGAAGGATATACCAAAAGCTAAAATATCTCAGGCCATGAAAGAAACTTCTAAAATAAAAATAAATGCGCCTGTGGAATGCGGAGCTGTTGTTCTTGAAAATATTGCGGGGACGGGGGTTCGGCTGATTTCCACGGCGACTAAAAGAAAGAAGGCATGAGAAATGAACTGCTGTGCCGAGCCGCTTGTTCTGACGTTTGATATGGGAACACAGAGTGCAAGAGCGATGCTGGTGGATTCCTCCGGACATATCGTCCATAAATCCCAGATCCGCTATGCTGAACCTTATTTTTCCCGCAACCCGGGATGGGCTGAGCAGAAAGCGGACTTCTACTGGGAAAATCTGTGTAAGGTCAGCAAAAACCTGAGACAGAAAGCAGAGGAGTGCTGGGAAAGAATAGCGGCCGTAACAATGACCTGCATCCGTGACAGCTGTGTCTGCGTTGACAGCGAGGGCAATCCCCTCAACGATGTTATACTCTGGCTCGATAAGCGGGAAGCGGTTAAGCTTCCTGAGCTGAATCCGGCCCAGAAGCTGAGCTTTGCCGCCGGCGGCATGACCGAAACCGTAAAGCTTCAGCGAAAGATGTCCTGCTGTAACTATCTTAAATATCATCAGCCCGAGCTATGGGCGAAAACATATAAATTTCTCATGCTGTCTGCATATCTGAATTTTAAATTCACCGGCAGGTTTGCAGACTCATGTGCAAACCTCATCGGTCATATTCCCTTTGACTCCAAGGCCCGACGCTGGATGAAGCGTGGGGACATGAGACGGGTGATATTTGATGTGGATGAGGATAAGCTTTACGATGTTTACGAGCCGGGCGAGGTTATAGGTACAATTACCGAAAAAGCCTCTGAGGAAACGGGTATTCCCGCAGGGCTTAACCTTATAGCGACGGGTTCCGATAAGGGCTGTGAGATAATCGGCCTTGGATGTCTCACACCGGATAAAGCCGCTTTAAGCTTCGGCACTACTGCCACCGTTGCACTCACAACCGATTACTATATGGAGCCGCTGCCCTTTATTCCGGCTTATCCTGCGGTCGCAAAAAACTGCTATAATCCTGAGGTGCAGATTTACAGGGGCTTCTGGCTGATTTCGTGGTTTAAAAAGGAATTTGCCGGCGGTGAGTTTGCAGCGGCAGAGCGAATGGGCGTGAGCGTTGAGCAGCACCTGAATTCAAGGCTTAAAGAGATTCCGCCCGGATGCGACGGCCTTGTGTTCCAGCCCTATTTTACACCCGGAATCATAATGCCCACAGCACGAGGCTCCATTATCGGCATTTCCGATGCTCACACCAGAATGCACCTTTACAGGGCGATAATCGAGGGCATAATCTTTGCACTTATGGACGGACTTCGCACACTGGAGAGAAGAGGCCGCTTCAAGGTGAAGGAGCTTTTTGTTGCAGGCGGCGGTGCCCAGAGTGACGAGATATGCCAGATATGCGCCAATATGTTCGGCCTGCCGGTTAACCGCATCCAGACCTATGAGGCAAGCGGTCTGGGAAGCTCGATGGTTGCTTTCATTTCGCTTGGCGTACATAAGAACATGGAGCAGGCGGTTAAAGCCATGGTAAGAGTAAGAGACAGGTTCGTGCCGGATATGACAGAGCACATAATGTATGAAGAACTTTTCAATCGTGTTTTCCAGCGGATATTCCCGCGGCTGCTGCCGCTGTTTAAAAAAGAAAAACTCATTAAGGGAGTAAATAAAAATGGCTAAAGCATATAAGGGATTCGAGCCCAAGTGGTTCCATGAAAACTATTCCGACAAGTCTTATCGCTCAATCTTCAAATGGGGCGGCCCTGACCAGATTAAACCGCCTAAAGAGACTCTTTATCAGATGATTAAAGAGGAGTTCGGCCTTACAGATAAGGATTTTGACCATTACACTGAAAATCTCGGCCTTGATGAGGTGGATTTCGATGTTCCAATCACTCTGACCGAGACTCAGCTTGCCGCTCTGCGTGCTATCGTCGGTGATGAGTTTTTGCGTACCGACCCCTATGCCCGCCTTTCCGTTGCATACGGCAAGACCATGTACGATATCCTCAGACTGCGCAATAAAATAATCGAGAATATTCCCGATGCGGTTCTGTATCCTGATAATAAGGAGCAGATTGAAAAGATAGTTGCCTTCTGCGCACAGGAGAAGATTCCCGTCTATGTCTACGGCGGCGGCTCATCGGTTACAAGGGGCGTGGAGTGCGTAAAGGGCGGAATTTCGCTTGATATGCGCCTTCGCTTCAATAAGGTTATCTCCTTTAATGAAGTAGACCAGACTATTACAGTTGAAGCCGGTATGAGCGGCCCCAAGCTTGAGGAAACTCTTAATAATGCAGTTGAGCTTTTCGGCGCAAAGCGTGCATATACCTGCGGCCATTTCCCCCAGAGCTTTGAATATTCCTCTGTGGGCGGCTGGGTAGTTACAAGAGGCGCAGGCCAGAACAGCAGCTATTACGGCTGTATAAGCGATATCGTGCTTGCACAGGAGTATGCAACCCCTGTCGGAAACATCAAAACCGATACCTACCCCAGAAAGGCCACCGGTCCGGATCTGGGACAGATTATGATGGGCGGCGAGGGTGCTTTCGGTGTTCTTACTCATGTAACACTTAAAATCTTCCGCCATATGCCCGAAACCATTAAGCGCTACTCCTATATGTTCCCCGACTGGCAGACTGCTCAGGCGGCTGCAAGAGAGATGATGCAGTGCGAGGCAGGCCACCCCTCCGTTTTCAGACTCTCCGACCCTGAGGAGACAAGAATAATGCTTCGTCTTTACGGCGTGGATGACACTCCGCTGATGAAGCTCTTCAAGCTCAAAGGCTTTAAAGAGGGTGAGATGTGCCTGTATCTGGGCTTTACCAACGGCGAAAAGGGCTTTTCAAGAAACTGCGCAAAGGTTATGGGCAGAATAGCAAAAAGCTTCGGCGGTATGAGCCTTACAAGCTATGTCACAAAGTCATGGGAAAAGGGACGTTTCAGCGACCCGTTTATGCGTGACACCATTCAGGACTTCGGCCTTGTAACCGATACTATGGAATGCTCCGTTAACTGGAGCAACATGACTCAGGTTCACAGTGCCGTGAGAGCATACTGCAAGTCAAGACCCAATACCATAGTAATGACACATATGAGCCATGTATATCCTCAGGGCGCAAACCTTTACTGGATTTTCATTGCCAAGATGAGCGATCCGGAGGAGTACAGAGCATACCACGCAGGTATTCTTGATGCGATCCAGAAATCAGGTGCATCTATGAGCCACCATCACGGAATCGGCAAGATGTTCGGCCCGTGGCTTGAGGGCAGCGTGGGCAGAAACGAATATGATGTTCTGAGAGCGCTGAAGCAGCACTTTGACCCTGATAATATCATGAATCCCGGCGGTACACTGGGACTGGATATTCCGGAGGAAAACAAGAAGTTCCTCAGAGATGATATTAAATAAAACAGATGCCGGGCTATGCCCGGCATTTTTTATAAATATGTTTTATTGACATGAGCCCATTAGGTGATATACTTTAGTAAATCAGCTGTATATATGAGGTGGGCAAATGGATAATGAAGAATTGTTAAAGACCGAAAAACAGAGAAAAGCCGTTATAAGCTTCCTGTATTGGGGCATTATAGGCGTTTTTGTATTTCTGGGTGTAAAATATCTTCTGCCGGTTCTGCTGCCTTTTATTATTGCGTATGCAGCCGCATGGGTGCTTAACAGACCCATAAGCTTTCTGGCGAGAAAAACGAAAATTCCAAGAGCGGTCTCGGCGCTTATACTGGTTCTGCTGTTTTTCACGGTGGCTGCGCTGCTGCTGGTGCTTATAGGCACGCCCCTTGTGTCGGGAATTGAAAAGCTCATAAAGCATCTTCCGCAGGTGTTTGAGGAGAGTATTGTCCCTGACATAAATTATGTTTTCGGGCTGATTCAGGATTTTGTGGTAGGCTTTGACCCCACCGCCGGAGAAAGAATGGAGCAGACGGCGGAAAATATTATTCCTCTCATAAGTAAAAGCGCAATTTCTCTGGGAAGTATGCTGATAGGCCCCTTCGGCGGCTTTATAAGCTCAGTTCCCAAGGGACTTCTGAAAACAGTTATTACTATTATCGCAAGCGTTTTCATTGCCGCTGACTTTGCAAACGTAAAGGGCTTTATAGATAAGCTCATGCCCGAAAAGGCAAAGCCCGTTTTCCATGAATGCGGATGCTTTTTCAGCAGGACTGTTTCAAAGTGCATCCTGCCGTATATTCTGATTTTTACGATTACATTCCTTGAAATCTGGATAGGTCTTGCACTTTTAAAGGTGAAAAGCTCTGCAACAATCGCAATTATGATTGCCCTAATGGATATTCTGCCTGTGCTTGGAACTGGCACATTCCTCATCCCGTGGTCGCTCATTTCTCTGCTGAGACATAAAATCGGCCTTGGTATCGGGCTTGCGGTTCTTTATGTTGTAATTACCTTTATAAGAAATACTCTGGAGCCAAAGCTTGTGGGGCATCAGATAAATCTGCACCATGTGCTGACCTTTGCCGCAATGCTTACAGGCTTGCAGTTCTTCGGCTTCTTCGGTATGCTGGGCTGTCCGCTGCTGCTTGCGTTTATAAAGGATCTGCATGATAAAGGCATTGTAAGAATTAAATTCCTCGATAAATAAGAAAACCGGTGTACAAAAGTACACCGGTTATATTTTCACTTTCTATTATGCCTGCTGTGAAGGGCAAAGCCTAATGCGGCGGCGCTCAGTATTAAAGCAGCGGCAGTAACTGCGGCTTTTTTAAAGGCCGTTTTGCGTCCGGATACAGAAGAGCTTTTTCCTGCCTTGAAATCATCCTGCACCGTCTGACGTCCTTCTTCAAAATCAGGCTCCGGCTCATCGGGGGCTGCGGGCATCTGCTCATAGCTCAGGCTGTAATCGCCCTGCCGATTGACATTTATATAAACATTCCGTCCCTTTTCTACCTCGATATCCACGGTTTTAACACCGCCGTCCTTGCCGTTAATGATGACGTGGTCAATCCATGCAGGGGCGGAGAGGCGGAAATAATCCCCGTCGTTTATCATAAGACCGCCGGGCCATGCGTAGAAAGCGTTTTTATCATGCCCTCCGTTCCATGCCCACAGGTGGGGGTTACGCCAGAAAACAGGCACCTTTGCGTAAACAGAAATAAGATCGGGCATTGAATAGCTCACATCACAGCGCAGATCACCTGTTACGATAACCCAGATTTCCTTAGAACGGAAGGAAACCTTAACAGACTGAACACTGCCTCTGTTGCCGCACAGAATCATGGAATTAACCCAGCAGGGAAGCTCACCTGTAAACCATCCGTTGCCCTCCGGCTCAAGGGGAATTCCGGGCCAGACCTCGGAGGCATCACGGCTGCTTTTGTAATCCCATGCCCAGACACTGACGTCCCGCCAGTTTTCAGGTACGGAAGCGTGAATTTTGAAGGTTTCGACTATATCTTCGGCTGTATTTTCCATGGCACAGCATTCTCCAATCTTCGGGGGGCTGAAAATAAGGCTCCCATAGTATTTTTGTATAGTTTTACGACAGAATATAACCCTTGACTTAATTATAATAGACAAAAAGAGCAGTGTCAACTGATAGTGAAAATTAACCATGCATCAGAAATGGCGGGTTATAGGTCTAACTTAAACGGCAGTTACTGCAAGTCACAGCTTGAAGGAAAAATTGAGGGAGGATAGGATTTTCTTTGATGCACAGGCTTCATCAAAAAAATTTTAAAAACCATGGGAACATTTTGGCTTTTATAACGTATATATATTCAAGACAGTTGAATTTACATAATATTGAAAAACCGCTTGCAAAAAATGCCTGCGGATGTTACTCTATCAAACTGTCAGACTAAAAAAGGAGTTAATGATTGATATGAAGAAAATTACAGCACTTGTTTTATCCCTTGTGATGATTTTTGCCCTTGCCGGCTGCGGTGAAAAGGCACCCGCAGAAGAGGCAGCAGGCATCAACATCGAAAACCCCGCAGACATCCTTAATGCTGTCTGGGAAAACTGGGGTGAGGATAAGCAGTTCCCCGCAATGGGCGGCGATATGGACAACATGGTCGAGAACGGCGCAGGCAGTTTTGACCTTGCAAATACCGATCTCGTGTTAAGCAGCCTCCACATTTCCGAGCAGACCGCAAAGATGAGCGATGCTGCTGCATCCCTCATTCATGCTATGAATGCAAACACCTTTACCGGCGCTGCTTTCCATCTTGCAGAGGGTACTGATGCAGAGGCTTTTGCCGCTGCCGTAAAGGATGAGGTTCTTGCAACCCAGTGGATGTGCGGCTTCCCTGAGACTCTGCTTGTCTACACTCTGGGTGACTATGTAGTTTACGCACTGGGCGAGGGTGGAATCGTTGAGAATTTCAAGCTTGCCATGAGCGACATTTACGGTGAGAATGCAGTTATCGCCTTTGACGAAGCTGTCTGATAAATTCTAAGTAAGGCAAGAGATCAGAATATGTTATTTTCCGGTATACCGTTTTTATACTACTATCTGCCCCTTGCACTGTTATTGTATTTTATAGCCCCTAAAAAGCTGAGAAACACTGTGCTTTTAATTGCAAGCCTTGTGTTTTACGGCTGGGGCGAACCGAAATATGTTGTTTTAATGAGCGCCTCAATCATAATCGGCTATTTTGCCGGCCTTATGATTGAGGCCTTTAAAAAGCCGGCAGCCAGAAAAGCGGTTTTAATAGCTGATATTGTAATAAATCTGGGCTTTCTGGCTTATTTCAAGTATACAAACTTCTTTATTGAGAACTTTAACAGTATTTTCGGGCTGTCTGTGCCGCTGCTTAAAATCGCACTTCCCATAGGCATAAGCTTCTATACATTCCAGATTTTAAGCTATGCAGTTGATGTTTACAGGGGTGAGGTCAGGGCACAGAGAAATATAATTAACCTTGCGGCATATATTTCATTTTTCCCCCAGCTGATTGCAGGCCCTATCGTCCGTTACAGCCAGATAGAAGCTGAGCTGACCGAGCGCAAAGAGAGCTTTGACAATTTTGCCTGCGGTATGCAGAGGTTTGTTCTGGGACTTGGCAAGAAGATTCTTATTGCCAATCTCTTGGGCGAGCTTTGCGATGTATTCAGAGCATCAGGCGATAAGTCCGTGCTTTTCTACTGGCTGTATGCGCTGAGCTTTGCCCTGCATATATACTTCGATTTTTCCGGTTATTCCGATATGGCCATAGGCCTTGGCAGAATGTTCGGCTTCCATTTCCCGGAAAACTTCGATTATCCCTATGTTTCAAAATCTATAACCGAGTTCTGGCGCCGCTGGCACATGAGCCTCGGAACATGGTTCAGAGACTATGTTTACATCCCTCTGGGCGGCAACAGGCACGGAAAGGCAAGACAGATTCTGAATATTTTCATTGTCTGGATGCTGACCGGCTTCTGGCATGGTGCGGCATGGAACTTTATTATATGGGGACTATATTTTGCGGTTCTCCTGCTTATTGAAAAGCTGTTTCTGCTTAAATATCTGGAAAAATCAAAGATACTGAGCAGAATTTACACGTTCCTTCTGCTTGTAATAAGCTTTGTAGTGTTTAATGCTGCGGATATGAAGGAGGCATTTTCCTATATTGCCGCCATGTTCGGCGCAGGAGACGTTCCCCTTGTTTCACAGGAGTTTCTGTACTATCTGAAGGATTACGCAGTTGTACTGGTGATTGCCTGCATAGGTGCAACGCCGCTTGTTAAAAACACCTTCCTGAGACTTCGGGAAAACAGAATATGCGGCATGGTAATAGATTATGCTACACCTGTTTTTCTGGTGGGACTGATGCTTGTGATGACAGCCTTTCTTGTTGACGGCTCATTCAATCCCTTTTTGTATTTCAGATTCTGAGGAGGTATAATATGAAAAATAAAAATATTATACTGAGCCTTGTTATGGTGGTATTTTTCGGGGTAATGTCCATACTGGCGTGGTTTAAGCCTGCGGACAGCTTCTCAGATGCGGAGAGGCGGAAGCTTGCCCAGTTTCCGGACCTGAGTCTTAAAACTGTAATGTCAGGCAGGTTTATGAAGGATTTTGAGAGCTATACCCTTGACCAGTTCCCGCTGCGTGACGGCTTCAGAAGCCTGAAAGCCAATTTTGCGCTTCATGTATTTAACAGAAGCGCCAATAATGACATTTATGTTCTGGACGGCCATGCTTCAAAAATGGATTATCCCCTCAACACCGATTCTGTGCACAGAGCGGGAGAGCGGTTTAACCATGTGTATGAAAAGTTCCTGAAAAACAGCGATACTAAAGTATATCTCTCCGTTATACCCGATAAAAATTACTATATGGCAGCTCAGTCAGGTGCGCTGACCTATGATTACGGCAAGCTTATCGAACAGCTTAAAGCCGACTGCGGTTTTGCAAAGTATATTGATATCTTCGATCTGCTTGAGCTGGATGATTACTATAAAACCGATGCCCACTGGATGCAGGAGAACATTCTGCCGGTTGCAGAGAAGCTTGCAAAGGCAATGGGCGCACCGATTACGGCAGAATTCAGCAAAAAGACCATTCCCGGAGATTTTTACGGTGTTTATTACGGCCAGTCGGCACTGAACCTCAGTCCCGACAGAATTTCCTATCTCTATTCCCCCGAGATGGACGGCTACATTGTCCATGATTACCAGAATGATAAGGATATTCCGGTATATAATATGGATAAGGCCGCAGGGAAGGACCCGTACGAGATGTTCCTTTCAGGCCCGCTTTCACTTGTGACCATCGAAAATCCTGAGGCAAAAGGCAACAGGGAGCTTGTTATTTTCCGTGATTCCTTCGGAAGCTCCATTGCACCGCTTCTGGCTTCGGGCTATAACAAGATTACACTTGTGGATATACGATATATGAACCCCGATGTTCTGGGCAGATATATAGATTTTGACTCTCAGGATGTCCTTTTCCTGTACAGCACAGGTGTCATCAATAACAGCGAAACTATAAAATAAAAAGAGGCAGTATATCTGCCTCTTTTTTTTACTTGTTATCGGGAGAAAAATCTGATAGAATATCTAAAACTTCAGCAAAACGGGGGAGAAAATGATGCGAGAAAAGATCAGCCTCAAGGAGATCCTGATAATGCTGGGCGGTATGCTCATTGTGTCAGGTGCCATTTATTACATTATGATGCCAAGCCATATGGTAATCGGTTCGCTTTCCGGTCTGGTTCTGGTGCTGGCTCAGTTTATACCGCTTAAAATTTCAACGCTGACTCTGATTTTGAATGTTATCCTGCTTATTCTGGGATTTATTTTGATCGGAAAAGAATTCGGCGCTAAAACGGTCATTACTTCTTTGCTGATGCCGTTATATTTCTGGATTTTTGAGCATATAAGCCCCAATCCCGCCGAGCTTACAAATGACATCCTTGTAAACCTGTTCTGCTATGTTATTATGCTCAGCCTCGGTCAGATGATTCTGTTTAATATAAACGCATCTTCCGGCGGTCTGGATATAGTGGGTAAGATATTGAATAAATATCTTTATATAGATATCGGCAAAAGCTGTATGATTGCAGGCTTTGTTATCGCAGGAAGCTCAATTCTAGTCTATGACAAAAACACCCTTATTGTAAGCCTTCTCGGAACCTACTTCGGCGGAGTTATTCTTGATCAGTTCATGGATGGCTCCCATATAAGAAAGCGGGTTAATGTAATCAGCCCCAAGTACCCTGAAATCCAGAAATTTATAGTTGAGAAGCTTAACAGAGGTGCAACCCTTTACAGAGCCATAGGTGCATGGGACGGCAGTGAAAAGTTTGAACTGGTAACTATACTCCAGAAAAACGAATATGCCCAGCTGCTTGAATTTATAAGTCAGACTGACCCGGAAGCCTTTGTAACAGTCTCCACAGTCGGTGCGGTTATAGGCAAGTGGAATCCTCACAGAAGAAGAACAAAAGCATAAATAAAAATATCCCCGTAAGCTTAATGAACCTGTTCATTGGGCTTACGGGGTTTTAGTTTACATAAGAGGCGCAAAGGGAAGGAAGATGCTTTCTTTGAAGCGGTCAAAGGTGCTTCTGTTTTTGTAGTCCTCCCATTTAAATTCGGTGCAGTGGGTAATGTCCTCGTCGAATATTCTGTTATAGCTCTCCGCAAAGGAGTTTTCATAGAATACGCCGCAGACCTCATCGTCAACCTGCAGACTGCGCATATCCATATTAACAGAGCCTATACAGCACAGCTCATCATCCACGGTCATTGTTTTTGCATGAATGTAGCCCTTGTAGCGGTAGACCTTTGCGCCGTATTCCATGAGCTGACCTGCATAGTAGTTCGTAATGGGGTCAAGGAAGAAGCTGGCGCTTATTCCGGGAATCATAAGCTCAATCTGAACGCCCGCAGCGGCGGCGGTTTTAAGGGCATCCAGCGTGGAGGCATCGGGGATAAAATAGGGTGTCTGGATGCGGATACGCTTTTTTGCACTGCGTATCATGCTGAGGTAGCACATTTTTGCGCCCTCTTTATTGTTATCTACTCCTCCGATTATAAACTGGCAGAGCTTTTTGCTGTGAGGAATATCACGGCGTTTAAGAGTTTCAATATAGGAGAGGCTTTCTTTCCATCTCTTGCGGGGAACGGCTGTGAGCCAGTCGGTAAGCAGGTAGTTTTCAAGGTTCAGCGTGGCGGCACCGGTTATACGAACCTGTGTGTCACGCCATGGAGTTTTCTTTTCGTGAAGATTTGCGTACTGCTTGCCGATGTTCATTCCGCCTATGTAGGAGATCTTATGGTCTATTGCAACTATCTTGCGGTGACTGCGGTAATGGGTAAGATAGGGCTTTATTCTGATTACCTCGCCGCCGGCATTTATAAGAGGACGGAACATCTTTTTAGGCGTTGAAATATTGGCCAGATAATCGCACATAACAATGACCTTGAGGCCTTGCTGGGCTTTTTCAGTAAGAGCTTTTACAAGTGCCTCACCCATAAGGTCGTGATGAATGGTGTAAAACTCGATATAAATGCACTCTTTAGCTTCCTTTATATCCTTGAAAAGACTGCGGTAATGTGCCTCACCGCTTGTAAGGAGCTTTATATCCTCAAGGCTTGTGAGGCGGCTGCCGTTGTAGTTTTCATTGAAGCGGATAACCTCTCTGTCCTCTTCCGAAGTGCTGAAATTTCTGATGGTTGCAGGCTGCTGATGCTGGGGAATCTGGAGCTGGGATTTAAGGCGCTTTGCACGCACGGCAGCTGTAATCTTAATTGCGGCGGTGCTTCCGAATACAAGGTAGAGTATAAGACCCGCATAAGGCAGACAGGTTACAACAAGCACCCACATTATTGCCTCGGCAGGGGATTTGCGTTCAAGGAAGATTATCGCCAGAATAATAAGCAGGTAGATTATACTTAAAATTGCATCCTTCAAAGCTTCTTGACCTCCTGACCGGCGCCTCCTTTTCTTATCTTTGCGTACTCATAAATATAAAGAATAAATGTAATGAGCATAATTACCATAAGGAAAATTATGATGCCGTTTACAACTGCGGATTTAAGATTGGGGAACAGGAACAGCACCAGAAGTCCCACAAAAAGGAAGGTGGTGCATACCTTGCCGAACCACATTGCACCGTTGAGCATGGTTCCTTTTTTGATGTAGTGCAGGCCCATAATTGCCATATAGCCCTCTTTTACAGCCATAAGGGCGATTAAGGCCCACATAAGGGGATAGCGGATTGCAAGGCAGATAGCAAGGGCGGCGTGGCTGAGCTTGTCGGCAACGGGGTCGAGTATTTTACCCAGATCTGTAATCATATTGAACTTTCTTGCGACCATGCCGTCAAATAAATCGGTTATGGATGAGACGGCAACCACAAGTCCCGCCCACAGATAGTCAGCAGTGGTTTCGGCATTCAGATACAAACAGCAGAATACGGGAATCATCAGGAGCCTGAAATAGCTCATAAGGTTGGGGATTGAGAAAATCTCTTTCTTGGTCATTTTTTTCATGTTTTTCAACCTTTCAAAATCTTTTTCTTTTACCTTACTATATTTCCGAATGTTCAACTTAATATTAACTTTTTTAAATAAGAGAAATTAAGTGTAATGTGTACATACCCGGTCGTAATAGAGTGTATGGGGTGATTATATGGTAGAAACCGCATTTATGCTTCTTATGAACACTGTACTTTTGATGCTGAGAATATCTCCGGGAGATTCGTTTCCGAAGCCTTTAAGCAAGGAAGAGGAGGCGGAATATCTGGAAAAATGGCAGAACGGTGATGTGGAGGCCAGAAATATTCTTGTAGAGCACAATCTGAGACTTGTAGCCCACATAATGAAGAAGTATTACAGCAGAGAGGACGGGGAGGACCTGATTTCCGTCGGAACTATCGGCCTTATTAAAGCTATTAACAGCTATAAAAGCGATAAGGGAGTGCGCCTTGCGACCTATGCTTCCCGTTGTATTGAAAATGCTATCCTATCACCACGGAACCTAAGCCGGATAGCTTCAAGGCGCATTATGAGCTGACAAAGCCGGAAAGTTACTGAAATAAGACGCCTAACACTGTGAAAAGTTTTATCTCCGGAGGGTGCAGAGGGCAGGGCGGCTGAACAGTTTTAATGATATTTTGCCCAGCCTCTTGCAATACGGAGCAATTATCTGTATTATAAGTTGCGATAATATAAAAAATTTGAGGAACCGATTATGATAAGAGCAGAGAATCTCTCCTACGGGTTTCCCGAAAAGGACCTGTACAATAAAATTTCATTTACACTGGAGGACGGCCGCCACTGTGCGATCATCGGCAGTAACGGAAGCGGTAAAACCACTTTGGCAGAGCTTATCCGTTCGCCGGAGAACTTCCTGTATCAGGGCACATTGAAGTGCGAGGATGTGGGACGTGTCGGCTATGTTACCCAGTTTGCCGTCCGCAATAAGAACCGTTCCGTGACCGTTCAGGACTATCTCATGGAGGATTTTGAAGAGCTGCGGCGCAGAATGGACGAAATCTGCACTGAGATGGAGACAGCCGAAGAGCTTGATGAGCTTATGGAGCAGTATCAGCAGGTGATGGACGAGCTGGATGCAGTGGATGCGGATAACGCTGAGATAAACATCCGCCGTCAGCTTCAGCTTGCAGAGCTGGAGGATAAGGCAGGACTTGAGCTGTCAGCGCTCAGCGGCGGTGAATATAAGCTTGTTCAGGTTATACGGCAGATGCTTCGCCGTCCCGGCCTGCTTATTATGGACGAGCCGGATGTATTCCTCGATTTTGAGAATCTTAACGGCCTGCGTGATCTTATAAATGCCTATCGTGGAACTATGCTTGTGGTAACCCACAGCCGCTATCTGCTCAGCCATTGCTTCGATAAGATATGGCATCTGGAAAACGGCGATTTACAGGAATTTGACGGCAGCTTCAGAGAATATAACTTCTCTCTGCTTGAAAAGAAAATCGAGCTTCAGGAGACTGCGGAGAAGCACGCAGCGGAGGTTCGCAGAGCAGAGGAACTGGTTGAGCGTCTCCGTGATGCTGCCACCGAGGTTATAGACCCGATGAGGGGTAAGGTGCTCAAGGGCAAGGTTGCGTATCTTGAACGCTGGAAGGCTCGCAGCATCAAGCCGCCTTTTGTGGAAATACGCCGTCCCGAAATAAGCCTTCCCCACGCTGCACCCGCAGAGGAAAATGCGGTGCTGCTTCGTGTAGAGGATTACAGCCTTTCCTTTGAGGAAAAGCTTCTTGAACACGTTTCATTTGAAATCAGGGCCGGACAGAAAATCGCAATTGTAGGCCCTAACGGAACCGGAAAGACCTCTCTTCTGCGTGATATCCGTGCGGCGAAGAATCCTGCTGTACAGTACGGCGAAGAGACAAAAGCGGGCTTCTTCTCACAGTTACAGGAGGAATCCTTCTGCGAGGATAACAGCATACGTGATGAGTTTATGGAGGCAGGACTGGAAACCCGTGGAGAAGTAGACGAATATCTCAGAAAATACTGCTTCGAGCCGGAGGGCCTTGGAAGAAAAATCAGTCAGCTCTCAGGCGGCGAAAAGAACCTGCTTCAGCTGGCTAAGCTTGCGCTTGGCGAGAAGAATCTTGTGCTTCTGGATGAACCGTCCAGCCATCTGGACACCTTTGCACAGCTTGCACTGGAGGATGCAATTTCCGCATATGAGGGCGCTGTTTTAATGGTATCCCACGATTTCTACACAATAGCAAACTGCATGGACAGTGTGCTGTATGTAGAAAACGGCACGATCCGCCCCATGAGTATCCGTGCATTCAGAAAGATGATATATAAGCACCATTTCAGCAAGGATTATCTGGAGCTTGAAACCCGCAAGAAGGAGCTTGAGACCCGCATTGCACGTTATCTTGAGGTGGGAAGCACCGAAGAGGCGAAACTTGCACTTGAACAGCTCGCTCCCATCGTGGAAGCTATGGGCTGATTAAATCTAAAATAAATGCAGGTGAGGAATTTTCCTCACCTGCATTTTGTATTATATATGAAGATATGAAACAGTTCAGAAAAGCTTTGAGTGGATTCTGCGCAGAGGCAGAGAAATTTTAAGTGTGCTTAAAATCCTGTGAATATGCTTGGATTCTCTGGGTTTAAAGACAGCTTTTCTGCTATTACACATCTTCCGTAAACTTTATCTGAGCCATGTCTTTAAGCGCCTGACTGCCTCTGCCTCTCGTTAAAGA
>JAHHRR010000011.1 GCA_020025655.1 Oscillospiraceae bacterium | reverse complement strand
ATACTTTGGTAATAGTTCCGCTCATTTACATACCTTCCTTTTTTGTAATTGAAGGGGAACTGGGGGCTTAAGGATTTCCTCAGTCGCCCAGTATATTCGTGCCTACTGCACGCTCGACAGCCGCCTTCAATGCTGACTGTCCCAGTCCTATTGAACCCTCTCTGCCGGGTATAAGAATAATAGCCGGAGTGGGGTGGTCCTTGAATTTATCTATCTCGTGCTGGAGCTGTGCTGCGATATTTTCCTCGATGTAGATGATTGCATAATCATCATGCTCATGGGTAAGAGTACGCAGAACCTGAGAAGCCTCATCGGCATCCACAACGGGATAGGTCTCAAGGCCCAGGGCTTTAAAGCCCATGACGGTTTCTCTGCCGCCTATTACTGCAATTTTAAGCATAAAGATCACGCAGCCTTTCCCGGATGACCTGAGGCGCAATGCCTGAAAGTCTGCCCGTGAGAATCATTCTGACAGCGGTAATTTCGCCTTCCACTGCGGCGATGTAGGCAAGAACTGCCTCAGGGCCGTAGGATACAAGCTTTGCGCCGCGCAGATAGCTGTTCACAGCGTTGTCGCAGGCAAGCTCAAACTCGGTCATATTTCCGCCGGCAGCAGCCTCTGCGCCAAGACCTGCGGCTTTATCAAAGCCGGAGTGGGCAAAGAGTGCTGCAATGCTTTCAGCATCGCCTGCTGCGCTTATTCTGTCGGCATCAACATTGCCGCCGGGAATAAGAACAGCTTCGAGGAAGTCCGCAGGCTTACCCATGCGGAGAGTTCTTACTGCGCTTTTGAGGTTTGCGCTGTCAATCAGGACAGCAACATAGCCCTCGAGGAAACGGCTTCCAAGTCGCTTTGCTTCTTCTCTCAATTCGGCAAAGTATGCCTTATCCAGAACAAAATCTGCCAGCTGAGGGTTGGAGGTGCGGGCAAGAGTGCTCTTTGCCTCTTCAACTGCCTCTGCAAGCATTTTGGGAAGCTCTGTGCAGCGATCCTCGTTATAGATTGTTAAAAGCTGCTCCGGAGCAATTCTGCCGGAGTCGCTCAAAAGCCTTTCTGCGTCAAGGTTCATGGCCTCGGCCTTGATGATAGCTTTAACATTGTGGTAATCGTATTTAATTCTGAATACGTCCACCAGCTCCTCATCGGGGCAGAGATTATCCATTTCCGCAAAGACGTCTCTGCGGTGCCCTGCAAGCTCGGCTTCGATTTCCTTTGCACTCATCTGAGACATATCGCCATAACCGCAGTCGGTCAGGAGCTTTGCACACTCCTCAAAGCTGGATGCATCCAGCATACGCTCGGCACGGTCGTTATTTAAGAGCTTCGGCTCTCTGGCACGAAGCATGGCGGATAGGCAGAGATAAGCTTCTTTTTTATTAGACAATTTGTTCCCTCCCTGTCTCGGGATTATATGCGCTGTTATTCAAACAGGACGCCTGCAATCTTTGCAGACATCTCGCTCCGGCAAAGCTCAACCAGAAGCTCGACCGTGCAGTTAACTTCAATGCTGCCTCTGCGAAGGATCAGGCCGCCGGCGAAATCGCCGCAGCTTTCGGAGACATGGAGCTTGCCGTTAAGCTTTGCGTTAAGTTTCTCAACAAGCTTTTCGCCGATTGCCTTCTTATCACGCTCATTGAGGATAACTTCCTCATCGTGAGTAACGGAAGCATCGGATGCAAGCTTAACCAGAAGCTCAATGTACTGCTCTTCGGGAAGAGAAACGATTTTCTCACAAGCCAGATCAAAGGCCTTGGAGACCATTTCCTGCTTAAGAGCAAGGATGCTCTTTTTGCCTTCCATCTGAGCGATACGCTCCATGCTGTCAACTCTGTCCTGGCAGGACTTTACGCCAACGCGTATTTTCTCACCGTAGACATCCTTGGCTTTTTTATCGTAATCCTCGCGGATACTCGCGCACTGCTGCTCGGCCTGAGCGAGTATCGCGTTGGTCTGAGTTTCAGCGTCAGCCTTAATATGCGCGATTATTTTTTCAGTGCCTTTCATAGTATCTCCTGTCAAAAGTTATTTTTGATGTTCTTAATAAAGCTTACTCTATCAGATAGCGTTGAGCATCATGAAGGAAGCCAGCAGAGCAAGGATTGCGTAGAACTCAACAGTGATACAAAGGATCATACCCTTGGACCAGTGGTCAGGCTTCTTAGCAAGGATGTTGACGGATGCAGCTGCAACCTTACCCTGTGCAATACCGGAAAGCATACCGCCGATAGCAACAGGAAGGCAGGCAGAAAGAACCTGCAGACCCTGAGCAACGGTCATGTCTGCACCGCCGAGAGCGCTGAGCTTACCGAAAGCCAGGAACCAGATAACGAAGCCGTACAGACCCTGAGTACCAGGAATAACCTGAAGGATCATTGCTTTACCGAACTTGCTGGGGTCTTCGGATACTATGCCTGCGCCGGCTTCACCGGCGATACCGGTACCTTTTGCAGAACCGATACCTGCAAGAACTGCTGCCAGACCTGCGCCCAGCAGGCCGAGTGCGTAACCACCGATAGTGTTCAGAAATTCCATTATAATTTCCTCCTAATTTTGTGTATATAGGTTTAATAAATTACTTTTTAGATGTCAGTCCTCTTTGGCTCTGACATAAGTGCTTCTGACAGCCAGAGGCTTGAAAGCCTTGCCGCCGTCAGTGTAGAACTTGCCGAAGAACTCCAGGCACTGAAGTCTCAGGTCATGCACGAAGCAGCCCAAGAGGTTAAGGCCGAAGTTAAGGGCGTGTCCTATAAGGAAGATAAGCAGGAATGCGATGACAGACAGCACATTCACGCCTGAGCCCTGAACAGGCATAACAGCGATGGAGTTAAAGACCTGTGCAACAACACCGCCGGCCAGCATAAGGGCCATAATACGGGAGTAGCTCAGGATATCGCCGAACCAGCCGGTAAGGGTATTATAGATGCAGCCGAAAGCAGCGCCGATTTTACCGAAGATGCCCTTGGAGCCACGGCCTGCGCCGACAAGCAGAAGAACAGCACCAACAATAAGAACGACTTTTCCGGCCATTGCAATGCCTGCGGATTCAACAACACCCAGTGCGTTAAGTCCAAGCAGGATGCCGCCTACGAGAATGACCCAGAGGGAGCCTTCTTCAAGCAGACCGCCTATAAGATCGCCGTGTTTCTTCTTCTGAACGAAGGAGATGATCATACCGAAGTTCAGGTGGATAACACCCAGAACCATAGCACCATACAGCACCATCTGAGAATCACTTACGGGGCTGAAGAGGGCAGGCAGGCCTTCCCATGTGCTGTCGGGGTTAATCATATGTACGATCTGATAAGGTGCATCGCCGAAAAGGCCGCCGGTAAGGGCACCCATAATGAATGTAGAAATACCTGCGTAAAGGAGCAGCTGGCAGAAAGCCAGAGAACCCTCACGGGGCTTGATCTTAGCCATTGCAACCAAAGCTGCAATTATCATAAGAATACCGTAGCCCATATCCGCCATCATCAATCCGTAGAACAGGATAAAGAACGGGGCCATCAGGGGGTTTGCATCCACTGTGCCGTAAGCGGGCAGTGAGTACATATTTGTGACCATATTCAGTGCATTGGTCACCTTGTTGTTTTTGAGTTTTACAGGAACCTCGGGGTATTCATCTTCCTCCGGGTCTCTGGTTTCCCAAGCGCAGTCGAATTTATCGAATATCTCTGCGACTTCTTTTTCATTTGCCTCCGGCACCCAGCCTTCCATTATAAGGACGGATTCGGTACCGTAAAGCTTGTCGTCGGCCTCTGCAATTGCAAGAGAAGTGCTCATTCTGTCGCAGGCAAGCTTAAGGTCTTCTCTGTGTACAGATTCGCCTCTTATCTGCTCTGCGCAGGATTCCTTCTCAGAAGCCAGCTCCTTGAGAGCTTCCTGAGCCTGCAAGGTGCATTCTCTGGCTGTACCCTTCATACCGCTGAAAGCTGCGGCAGTGAAGCTGAAGCCACGGAGGCATTCCTGTATCTCCGTAAGGCTTTCCTTGGCGCAGACCACAAGCACATAGCTCTGGGCTTTGTCCTTTGAGACTGTGAAAAGCTCTGCCTCCTCTGTGACTGCGCCCAATGCGCTTTCCATGTCACTGAGGTTAACTTTGGCAGGCACTGAGCCTATAATCACGCTGGCTCTCTGAGTACCCTCTGTTTCAAGAGGCATATCCAGTTCAAGCCAGGGCTTTAAGGACTCAATAATGCCACGCTGGCGGCTTTCCTCGGCAGCGATGCGCTTGATTTTATCGTCGGCTTCGGTAATAGCCTCGGAAATTTTCAGAGCAGCATCAATACCTTTCTGAGATATAAGCTCGTCGCTTTCAACCTCAGGCTTTGCGGACAGGAGCTTTGTTTTGGCCGGAGCATACTTGTTGAGGGTCTCGATACCGTGGGTAAGAGCATTCTGGCGTGTTCTCAGGGCCATGAGCTTTGCATCTTCACGGCTTAGAACACCTTCAACTTCTGAACCCTGTATCTGATCCTCGATTTCGGAGAACTCCACACATCCATGGCGTACTAACTCTTTGAGCAGTTCGTCCTTCCGTGAGCGGACAACCATGAGCCGGAGTTTCTTCATTTTTAAAATGGCCATGTCAGTTGTTCACTATCCTTTCCACTACGAGAGCTGCTGCTTTCTCCAGATTTGCTTCCGCTTTGGCGCGGAGAGCGGCTTTCTTGTTTTCAAGCTCGCCGGAAAGTCCTCCGGCATCGGTCTTTGCTTTTTCATCAGCCTTACGACGAAGTTCAGTCAGCTCCTCCTCTGCTTTAACCGCAGCTGCTTCTATCGCAGCTTTGCCTGCAGTTTCAGCATCTGCGAGCATCTGCTTGGATTTAAGTTCTGCAGCAGCAACAGCCGCTTTAGCATTAGCTTCAGCATCGGCAATACTCGTAATCGCTTCAAATGACATTGGCACACCCCCTCTGTTATATTTTTTGAAAACGGTGAGTTCAATTTGGTTTTCTTTTACAGAAATGCCAATACTCGCGACAACTCTATGATACCGCATATAGTCATCTGTTTCAAGTTATAATCGGACATTTCATTGACAAATTTACTACACAATGTCAAAGATCGCATATTTTTCACCTATTTCTTTAGTTATATTATAATATAAGCGTTAATTAAATGTCAAACAAGCTTTTTAGGCTTTTTTAATTCGATGTTGGTACGATTTGTGCAATCGGGTTAATTTGCCTAAAGTATTATTTTTACAGCAAAAAAGCAGACAGGAAGTTTAAACCCACTTCCGTATCTGCTTTTATTCCTGTATTTTATTTTTGTGACGGAATTTTCTCCTGCGCCGCAATCAGATTAAGCCGTCACCTGAGCTGTTCTTCTATTTCTATATCGAACTGTTTTCCTGTCTCTGCATCCACATATACCTTTACGCTGTTTCCGTTCTTATCCGTACACGCAAATTCAAAGCAGGCCATATCTCTTCCGCCGGGGCTTTTCAGTATTACCTTTCTGGAGCCTGCCGGCTTCAGATTTTTCGGCAATGCGCCTGCCGCCTGCTCTTCGCTTATCTTCCACTCCGCTTCGCTGTCGCCCTGAGTAAATTTCATGGCATTGAAATCATAAAGTGAACCGTCATCCATTGCTATTGATATGCTCACGCAGTTATCAAGGCAGGCCGCTCCCCCTTCATTCTTGGAAAAGCGCATATTGCATACCGCTCCGTTAATGCTGCTCTCCATCAGCTCCAGATTCTCATATCCGTGCTTTTGAAGAAAATCCTCTGCTCTTTTCTCTGCTTCTTCCTTATTTATATTAACATCGCCCACAAGTCTGGAGTTTGAGATGCTCTCAACTCCACCCGGACAGACGCAGATATGCATATCTCCGGCGCTGAAACAGCTTCTGCCCGACGTTCCCTCGTAGTCGTATTCCTTTTTAAGCTCGCTCAGCTCCACTCCTGCAAAATCAGCCGCAGCCTTCGCCATTTCCTCCTGACTCATATTTCCGGAAGCCGGTTTTTTCTCCGCTTTTCCGAACTTTCCGTCATAAACAAGCTCCGGCATGGGCTTAAAGCCTTTTTCGTAATTTAAAAGCCGTGCGCTCAATTTTTCAGTATCATTTTCTATTGCAACATTCCGGAAATCCTTTTCCCGACTGTCCATGGAAACTGCGCCGGAGTTGACAGCGCTCTGAATTTCCCGCAGATACTCCGCAAAATCAGCAGCAAGCTCCGACATTTCCCCGAGAATCTCCCGTTCTTCATCCTTAAACCCGTCTTCCGCAGCTTTATAGTTAAGCGTATATGCGTAATCTCCGGTCATATTAAGGAATGCGGAAATCTGTTCAAGCTCCTGAGTGGAAAAGGGCAGCGTGGACATGGCAGTTTCCGCAGCCAGCGATTTTGCATAAATCTCAGCGCAGACCTTCCCGCTCATGCCGGAATCTGTGGCATACAGGCTTTTCTGAAGGGCTTCGCTGAGTCCGTCCACCGAATTCACCGTTTCCTCAAAGGCTCTTCCGTAGCTGTATCCGGCAAGCATCCTGTAATTTTCAAGGCTTTTCCTGCTCTGCCATATCCAGAGTGAAAAAACAGCCAGTCCCGCAGCTATATATGTTGATAAAAGTATCTTTGCTTTTTTAGACATAAGAAAACACCTCTTTTGAGATATTTTTCCCAAAAGAGGTGTTTTAATTCAAGTAATTTATGACAGCTTTTCGATTGCAACATTCATTCTGCGGAGAGTTTCCTCACGGCCGAGAATTCTGCAAATCTCAACTGCGCCGCCGGGAGTAACTGCCTTTCCGGCTGCTGCAATACGCACAGGCCACATAACCTTTGCGTTTTTGACTTCCATATCCTCTGCAAGCTTCTTCATGCTCTCAAGAAGCTGCTCGTCATCCCACTGAGGGAGAGCTTCGAAGATGGGAACCATCTTTTTAAGCACTTCCAGAGAAGAAGCACTGTCGGACTTGGACTTTTTGTGTGTAAAGAGCTCCACATCATATTCAGGCAGTTCATCAAAGAAATCAACCTTTTCGGGAATCTCGGTGAGAACCTCGGTACGCTGCTGGAGCAGAGAAGCTATTGCTGCTGCATCATACTTTTCGTTCTTTACTGTCTGTCTTATAAAGGGTTCTGCAACCTTTGCAAAGTCTTCGGGGCTCATAGCACGGATATATTCGCTGTTGAAGTAACGGAGTTTTTCAATATCGAATATTGCAGGTGACTTGGAAATGCCGGAAATGTCAAAGATATCAACGAGCTCCTGCATTGTGAATATCTCCTGCTCGCCTCTGGGGCTCCATCCCAGAAGTGCAACGTAGTTAATAACTGCGTCGGTGAGATAGCCCTGAGCGATAAGATCCTCATAGGAGGGATCGCCGTGGCGCTTGGACATCTTGTTATGAGCGTCACGCATAACGGGTGAGCAGTGGACATACTTGGGAATCTCCCAGCCAAAGCCCTTGTAAAGCAGGTCATACTTAGGTGCGGAGGACAGATACTCGCTGCCTCTTACAACATGGGTAATGCCCATCAGATGATCGTCAATAACATTTGCAAAGTTATAGGTAGGCAGACCGTCACGCTTAATAAGCACCTGATCGTCCAGAGTGTCATTATCAACTGTGATATCGCCGAAAATCTCATCATGGAAGGTGGTGGTTCCCTCGTGGGGAATGAGCTGACGGATAACATATTCCTCACCGGCAGCTGCTCTGCGGTCGCTTTCCTCCATGCTCATGCAGCGGCAGGGATCGTCGCCTCTGTCGAATTCGCCGGAATCCTCTTCGCTCTCTGCCTTTTCGCAGAAGCAGCGGTAGGCGTGTCCCTTGGACATCAAAAGCTCGGCATATTCTTTATAGTAGGGTCTGCGCTCGGTCTGAATGTAAGGTGCAACAGGGCCGCCAACATCGGGGCCTTCATCGTGCTCCAGATGGCACTGAGCCATAGTCTTATATATAACATCCACAGCGTCTTCCACAAGTCTGCCCTGGTCAGTATCCTCAATACGGAGAATAAACTTACCCTGATTGTGGCGGGCTATAAGATAGGTGTAGAGAGCGGTGCGGAGGTTACCCACGTGCATATATCCTGTGGGAGAAGGTGCGAAACGGGTGCGAACCTCACCGTGAGGGATGCGCTGCTCCATTTCCTCAAACCACTTCAAATCTTTCATAATTTCCTCCTTAAGCATTTATCTTTGCTTTCATATATTATTTTACATTTTCCCTGTTGTCAAGCTGAACTTTATTTGTTAAAATACTAAATTGTGTAATTTGTACTTTATATATGAAAGCGAGGAATTAAAAATGGAAAATACAGCAGCTGTTCCCGCAAAAAAGATTATGCTCTCCGGCATCCAGCCCTCCGGTGAACTGCATCTGGGAAACTATCTGGGCGCAGTTAAGAACTGGACAAAGCTTACGGATGAATTTGACTGTTACTATTTCATGGCTGACTTACACAGCATCACCGTTCGGCAGAACCCTGCGGAGCTCCGCCGCCGCTCTGTGTCTCAGCTTGCTCAGTATATTGCCTGCGGTCTTGACCCCGAGAAGAATACTCTCTTTATCCAGAGTCACGTCCACGAGCACGCAGAACTCGGTTGGATTCTGAACTGCTACACCATGTTCGGTGAGCTGAGCCGCATGACCCAGTTCAAGGACAAGAGTGCCAAAAACAGTGAAAATATAAACGGCGGTCTTTTCACCTACCCCTCTCTGATGGCAGCAGATATTCTGCTCTATCAGGCAGACTACATTCCCGTAGGTGAAGATCAGAAGCAGCATTGCGAGCTTACCAGAGACATTGCCACACGCTTCAACAACATTTACGGTGAAACCTTTAAGGTTCCCGAGCCCTACATACCCAAAGTAGGCGCAAGAATAATGAGCCTCGGCAATCCTACCGCCAAGATGTCCAAGTCCGATCCTGCCGGATGTGTATTCGTCATGGATAAGCCTGAGGATATCGCAAGAAAGTTCAAGCGTGCCATTACTGACTCTGACACTGAAAACTGCGTACACTTTGATCCTGCAAACAAGCCCGGTGTTTCAAACCTCATGTCTATCTACTCATCTGTAACCGGAAAGACCTTTGATGAGATTGAAAAAGAGTTTGACGGCATGGGCTACGGTGTATTCAAGCCCGCAGTAGGTGACGCTGTTATTGAAACTCTCAGACCTGTCCGTGAAGAAACCGAGAGAATGCTTGCAGACAAGGCATATCTCAAAGATGTTTACACTCAGGGCGCCCAGAAAGCAAGTGCTATCGCACGCAGAACCCTTCGCAAGGTCTATAAGAGAATCGGATTTGTTGAAAAGCCTTTCTGAGCTTAAAATACTAGAGAAAGCTGGATATAAAACTTATGTTTCCAAACATGGCTCTGTGGCTTAAACTGCTGCTGAGTGCAGGTGTTGCCTTCGGCGTATCCCTGCTTATGACTCCGCCGGTTAAGCTCTTTGCTGAAAAAGTGGGTGCAATAGATGTGCCGAAGGATGACCGCCGTATGCACGATCACCCTATCCCCCGCATGGGAGGCCTGGCGATAGTCCTTGCCTTCTTCTTATCTGTTCTGCTTTTTGTCCCCATGTCTACTCCTCTGCTGGGTATGCTTCTGGGTGCAGTAATTATAGCAGTTATGGGTGCAGTGGATGATATAGTGACATTAAATGCATGGGTCAAGCTTGCAGGTCAGATTCTGGCCGCAGTAGTGGCCATTCGCTGCGGTGTCATTTTCGATGCCATAACAAACCCCTTTACCGGCGCTCCGTTTTCAATCGGTTTCTGGTCTATCCCTATGACAATAATATGGATAGTTGCCTGCACCAATGCGGTAAATCTTATTGACGGTCTGGACGGCCTGGCAGTAGGAGTTTCCGGAATAAGCTCTCTTACAATGCTCGTTGTGGCACTTTTTGTATCTGAGCCTAAAATTTCAATCATTCTCGCAGGTCTTACCGGTGCGTGTCTGGGCTTCATGCCTTACAACATGAATCCGGCAAAGATATTCATGGGTGATGTAGGTTCGCAGTTTTTAGGATATGTACTTTCCACCGTGTCAATTCTGGGACTTTTCAAGTTCCACGCCATCATATCCTTCCTCATCCCGCTGCTTGCACTGGCTGTTCCTCTTGCAGATACAATATTTGCATTTTTCCGCAGAATATTGCACGGACAGAGTCCCTTCCATGCAGACAAGGGACATTTCCATCACAGACTGATGGCTATGGGTCTTAACCAGAAGCAGGCTGTGGCTGTGCTTTACGGCATTTCCGCAGTGCTCGGTCTTATGGCTGTGCTGCTGGCAGGAACCAAAACCTCTGTACGTTTTATCTGCCTGATTACAGCTCTTATAATTTCAATCTGCATCTGGTTCTTCGTCCTCAGGAAGAAACCTGTGAGTTCCAATTCAGGTGAAAACGCCAAGAGCAGTAAAACCTCCGGTGTTGAACACAAAAAATCATAATGTATAAGTAAAAGGAGCAATGATTACATTGCTCCTTTTAATATCTCACATTAAAAGCATTGCTCCCATAATGATGAGCAGCTCCGTGTCTCCGCTGTCCTTATACATTAAGTAAAGTATAAGCAGCAGAATAATGTCCTCCGTTTCCAGATTTCCTGCAGATTTGGGAAGTATGCTTCCAATCTGCTCCAGAATGCCGGATGTTTTTCGTGGTGTATTCTGAGGAGCCTGCCGCTGATAATTCATGTTTGAATTCTGCCTCGGCTCTCTGTTTTTTTGTGTCCCCCCTGCTGACTGTGACGGTCTGCTTCTCTGATTCTCCCTTGCCGACTGTGACGGTCTGCTTCCGGGTGTATCTTCTACCCTGCGCATCATGCCGGAGTTTCCTTTATAGTAGTTATACATCCTCATCGCCCCCAAACTCCCCCAGGGCGAGTTTTGCAAGCTTTGCAAGTTTGGCAAGCTTTATACCTTTTTCCATCTTACTGCGCCGCTTTTCGTTTAGATACGGCTCCATCGCCTGCAAAAGTGCAGTCTTATCATCATTTTCGTTCTTGACTTCCGACAATATCTTAGTTATCTTACCGATAGACCCTATATCAAGCCCGAGGTCAGCACCGAAAGTCGGATTTTGATTGTTCTTTTCCTCCTCAGGCTTTTCTTGAGGGCCATTCCCGCCCATGAGCGATTTTGCCATGTCTGCAATTTTCCCCATCTGCTGCGGGTCGTTTAAAATACTGTTCAACTTGTCCTCAAACTCGCTCACGGCAGGTATCCCTCCCCTTTTAGCCCTGCATAAGCTTCATTACGCTTTCGGCAAGTCTCTTGCCCTCTTCAGTTTGCAGAACGCCTTTGATAATATTCTGCATTGCTGCTGTATCGCCGCCCTTTGCGGCCTTTTCCACTTCCTGCATATTCACCATCCGGCTCAGCTTCACTCCGTCGCTTGACTGGGCAAGCCGCTGGATATCCTCTGCCTTGCCGCTTCTGGCAAGCTCTTCTTCCAGCGTTTTAAAATTCTGCATATTCTATCACACTCCTAAACTCATTATATTCAGGGTTTATTCAAATGATAATTAAAACGAGGTAAAAATATGAAAGCTGCTGTTTTTTCTGATACACATGGTTCTACCGCTCTTATGATTGAAGCCATCAGGCGCACAAGACCCGATATTGTAATTCATCTTGGTGACTGCGAAAGGGATACCGAGTGTATCCGTCTGGAATTTCCCGATATTCCTTTATACAATGTATGCGGAAACTGTGATTATGTTCATACTGCTCCCGATGAGGACATCGTTCCCATGGGGCCTGTAAAGGCGTTCATAACTCACGGTCATTTATATGACGTTAAATACCGTGGTGCAGACCGCCTTGTATATGCCGCTCAGGAAAAAGGAGCGCAGATAGCCATGTACGGTCATACTCACAAGGCTCTCAACATCGAAGTTGGCGGCGTGAAGGTAATTAACCCCGGTACCGCCGGAAAAGGAAGAGAGCTGACGTATGCGGTGGTTGAGGTATTCCCAAACGGCGGAATCGCCAGTGAAATAAGAGATTTATAATATAAAAAGACCTTCGGAAATTTCTTCCGAAGGTCTTGATTTTTTTAATTTATTTTGCGTATTCCACAGCTTTGGTTTCACGAAGAAGATGAACCTTAATCTGACCGGGATAGGTCAGCTCGTCCTCAATCTTCTTGGCAATGTCCCTTGCAAGCAGAACCATCTCGTCCTCGCTTACATCCTCGGGCTTGACCATTATGCGGATCTCACGTCCTGCCTGAATAGCATAGGAGCTGGAAATGCCGGGGAAGCTCTTTGCAACCTCTTCCAGTCTCTCAAGACGCTTGACGTAGTTTTCGATATTTTCTCTGCGTGCACCGGGGCGTGAAGCAGAGATAGCATCAGCTGCCTGAACAAGGCAGGCAACAACAGTGCGGCATTCAACATCACCGTGGTGAGCCTCGATAGCATGAATAACTTCCTCAGGCTCTCTGTACTTTCTGGCAATGTCCACACCGATAGTAACGTGGCTGCCCTCAACCTCATGGTCGATAGCCTTACCGATATCGTGCAGCAGACCTGCACGCTTTGCGGTAGCCACATCCACTCCCAGTTCTGCGGCCATAAGACCTGCAATGTGAGAAACCTCAATGGAGTGATTAAGTACATTCTGACCGTAGCTGGTACGATATCTCATACGGCCCAGAAGCTTGATGATTTCGGGGTTAAGACCGTGAACATTAGTCTCAAATACTGCTCTTTCGCCCTCAGCCTTAATGGTGGCATTAACCTCACGCTGAGCTTTTGCAACCATTTCCTCAATTCTTGCGGGATGAATTCTGCCGTCCTGAATAAGCTTTTCAAGAGCCAGTCTTGCAATCTCACGGCGTACGGGATCAAAGCTGGAAACAGTAATAGTCTCGGGGGTATCATCAATAATAAGGTCGCATCCGGTAAGAGTTTCGATACTGCGGATGTTTCTGCCTTCACGGCCGATGATACGGCCCTTCATTTCGTCGTTGGGGAGGGGAACGACAGAGACTGTGATTTCGCTTGCATGATCTGCAGCGCAGCGCTGAATTGCGGTGGCAATGATTTCTCTTGCCTTCTCATCAGCCTCTTCCTTGTACTGCATCTCGATTTCTTTTACCTTTAAAGCCATTTCGTGAGTAACGTCATCACGGATATTGGCAATCAGGTATGCCTTGGCTTCATCTACTGAGAAGCCGGAAATTTTCTCCAGCATTTCCAGCTGGCTCTTCTTAACCAGAGCCACTTCCTTCTGCTGGGCCTCAACTGCGGAAATCCTGTTGTTCAGATTATCGCTCTTTTTCTCAATGGAATCGAGCTTTCTGTCAAGATTTTCTTCCTTCTGCTGCAGGCGGCGCTCCTGTTTCTGGAGTTCGCTGCGGCGTTCCTTCATTTCGCGCTCATGTTCAGCACGATTTCTGTGTATTTCTTCCTTTGCCTCGACGAGAGCTTCTCTCTTTTTACTCTCGGCACTTTTAATTGATTCATTTATAATACGCTTGGCTTCTTCTTCTGCGCTTATTATTTCACGCTCCGCAACCTTTTTGCGATAAACAACTCCGAGAAAAAAGGTTGCAAAAGCTACTGCAACTATAATAATGATCCATAGGTAAATCGGCATAGTAAGTAAACACACCTCCATTCTTTAAGAATTTTGCGGTGGTTTAACGAATTTCGTTTGATTTAAAACAAGATGAGCTCCCAAAACGTGCTCATCCGAACTTGAAAAGAAATATTTAAAGGAGTCTCCCCAGACCTCCAAAATATTGCCTGTATCATTTTAGCTTGACTTTGGTGTTATGTCAAGTGAATTAGGCAAATAAATTTGGTCAAAAACATTCATATATATTATCTATATCTTACATATTTCCACAAAAGAGGCATATTTATGCTGCAATTTATTTCTATTTCCGTTCGTGAAATGACTAGCTTTTAACGCACTTTCATTTAAGGTTCATTATGTTTAACTTTATTTTTCCTGGAATATCAGTAATTTTTAAAAGAAAACTACTGCTTTAATCAAAAATTCACATATTTTTAATTGAAAGTAATTGACTTTTATTTTCCTTTATAGTAGCATGAGTTCCTAATTAAATATATGTAACATATAACTGCTCTTTAAATCAATTTATTTAAACAGCATGGCCCGAAAGGAGCGGAAAATGAATTTAACCAAAAACGAATTAGAAATTATGGACGTAATGTGGGCAGCGGAAAAGCCGCTGTCACGTGGAGAACTGATGGAACGCTCTATTGATAAGACATGGAAAAGCAGTTCTGTTCACATACTTCTTAACAGTATGCTGGACAAGGGCGCTCTATGCGAGGCAGGCTTTACCAGATGCGGCAAAACCTGCGGTCGCACATACGCTCCTGCTGTTACGGTGGAGGAGTATTACGCCAGTACGTTAAGTTCCACTAAAACCCGCCCTAATCTCAGTAAGTTTTTAGAAGCCACTGTGAACAAACTCAGTCCCAGCAACGACGAGCTTGCAAAAAGCATCGAGGTACTCAACAATTACAAATGAGGAATTTTAAACCGCCACGGAAAGTTTTAGTCTCCCGTTTTCAACAACGGCTGCTATGCTGTCTCCGCTGGCGGCTTTTCCATCCAGAAGCAGCTCTGCGGCAGCATCTTCAATGCTCCGCTGCAATTTGCGCCGCAGAGGTCTTGCTCCGTATTTTTCATCCTGTCCGGTTTTTGAAAGCCACACGGCTGTTTCCTCGGGGATTATCAGCTCAAGTCCCTGCTTTTTGAAGCGTTCCTTTATACCGCACAGAAGATTTTCCGTAATATTCAGCATATCCTCCCCGCTCAGGCGGTGGAAAACTATTGTCTCATCCACACGGTTTAAAAATTCCGGTGTAAATGTGGCACGAAGCTCCTCCATTACTGCTATTTTCATTTGATCGTCGCTTTTTGTGTCTCCGCTTCCGAAGCCAAGCGGGCAGCGGTTATCACATATAGCCTTGGCCCCTATATTGGATGTCATCACAATAAGCGTGTTTCTGAAATCCACAAGCCGCCCCGAGGCATCTGTCAGATGTCCGTCATCCATTATCTGAAGCAGTATGCTCCATATATCCTGATGAGCCTTTTCTATCTCATCAAAAAGCACTACCGACCACGGCTTTCTTCTCACCTTTTCCGTGAGCTGGCCGCCGTCATCGTAGCCCACATAGCCCGGAGGCGAACCGATAAGGCGGCTGACCGAATGCTTTTCCATATATTCGGACATATCAAGCCGTATCATTGCCTGTTCATCTCCGTATACAGTCTGGGCAAGGGCTCTGCAAAGCTCCGTTTTGCCCACACCGGTAGGCCCTAAAAACAGGAAGCTGCCCACAGGTCTGTTCGGATCTCTAAGCCCCACCCTGCTGCGGCGCACAGCTCTCGATACTGCGGAAACCGCTTCATCCTGACCGATTATCCTCTTCTTTATCCTGTTTTCAAGATCTATAAGCCCGCTCCTCTCGTCACTGTCAATGGCTGTTACGGGAATGTTCGTCCATAGAGACACTACCTTTGCAATGTCTGCGGCTGTAAGCTTTTTCTGTCCCGTTTTTTTGGAGATATGAAGGGCTGCCGCAGCCTCATCCAGAAGGTCTATGGCTTTATCAGGCAAAAAGCGGTCGTTAATATAGCGCACTGATAATTCATAGGCTGCTGTCATCGCTTCTTCGCCGATAATTACCTTATGATGCCGTTCAAGGCCGTCCTTTATGCTGCGAAGCATACTCATAGTCTGGTTTCTGTCAGGCTCGGCTATGGTAACGGGCTGAAATCTCCGCTCCAGAGCGGAGTCTTTTTCTATATGGCGGCGGTATTCCTCATGAGTTGTAGCTCCTATAATCTGAATCTCGCCCCGTCCCAGCGCAGGCTTTAATATATTTGCAGCATCAATGGAACCCTCTGCGCTGCCTGCACCTATTATGGTGTGAAGCTCATCTATAAAGAGAATAATATCCCCTGCACGCTTCACATCCTTTAAAACGGACTTTACACGTTCCTCAAAATCTCCCCTGTATTTTGTGCCTGCAAGCATTGCCGGTACATCGAGGCTTACAATTCTTTTCTGTCTTAGCTCTGACGGCGCATCACCTCTTGCAACTGCAAGGGCAAGACCCTCTGCAACAGCGGTTTTCCCGACACCCGGTTCTCCTATAAGAACCGGATTATTTTTAGTTTTGCGTGCAAGTATCTGTATCGCCCGCTGAATTTCGTTTTCACGGCTTACCACAGGCTCGATTCTGCCGGAAGAAGCAAGTTCAGTCAGGTCACGGCTGTACTGGTCAAGAATTCTTGTCTCCGTACGCCTCAAGGGTGTTTTCGCAAGTCCGGTCTGAAATCTGCCCGACGAGGATGGGCTGCCGAAAAGATTTACAATATCGGTGTATATATCGTTAAGGTCTACACCCAGATTCTGAATAATTCTGCTGCCGCTGCTGTCATTCTGACGCAGTATTCCCAGCAGCAGATGCTCAGTGCCTATGAAGCCCTGATGCAGGCAGTTTGCGTCAACAGATGCCTGCTCAACCGCAAGTTTTGCTCTCTGGCTCAGTCCCTGAACAGGGATTCCGGGCGCACCTGCCCCGTCCTTTTCCATTATGGCTCTGCGCAGCTCACGCTCCCCTATGCCATGCTTTTTAAGTATAACGCAGCCAAGCCCCGCTTCTTCCATCATTATCCCCAAAAGCAGATGCTCGGTGCCTATAAAGCTGTGGCCCATTTGTCCTGCTGCGCATCTTGCATTTTCAATGGCAAGCTCAGCTTTCTGGCTGAATTTCTCGTTGCTTTTCAAATTTATGCCCCCTTACTTCCGGCTTCATTTAATTATGCCTCAACCCCTTTGCCAAAACAGGCGAATCCTATGGGCAGGCTATAAAATTATTGCCAATATCTTCATTTTTTATATATAATATATATTGTATATAATTTGGAGATTGATTTTTCAGCAAAATATGCTACAATGAAAACGATAATAGCACGGGTATTCCATTTACGGGATTTTCGGCTAAATATATATTATTTTGGAGGTATCATTATGGCATACGTTATTACCGATGAGTGCCTGTCCTGCGGTTCTTGCGCAGCACAGTGCCCCGCTGAGGCTATCGACATGGGCGAGATGCACTACGAGATCGACCACGACAAGTGTCTTGAGTGCGGTGCTTGCGCAGCACAGTGTCCTGCAGAAGCCATCGTAATGGAGTAATTCCATACGTTTAAGATTAAGGGGCGATTTATTCGCCCCTTTTTCTTTTATCTGGAGTAATTTTATGTCTGAATTCAATCAACTTTGGCCGGGAGGCCCGCTTTTTGCTCAGGCTGAACACTTTAAGCTCGGTACTGATTGTGTTTTGCTTGCTGATTTTGTAAATACCGCCGGCAGCAGACACGGTATTGATCTGGGCTGCGCCTCGGGGGCTATTGCTCTGCTGCTGCTTGCAAAATCTCCCAAACTGCATATGACAGGGCTTGAAATCAATCCCGCTGCTGCTTCACTTGCTGTTGAAAACATGGAAATAAATTCTCTCGGAGATAAAAGCCGCATTATATGCGGTGATATCCGCCGCTCAAGAGAGCTTTTTAAAACCGGTCAGTTTGACCTTGTAGTCACCAATCCGCCCTACTTTCCTCTGGGCAGCGGCAAACTGTCGCCTGATAAGGCAAGAGCTGCCGCACGGGGAGAAACCGACTGCAGTTTAAATGATATCTGTACCGCAGCTTCATATCTGCTGCACACAGGCGGCAGCTTTTTCATGGTACACAAACCGGAAAGACTGGCTGAGGCGTTCTGCACAATGTCGCAGGCCGGCATCGAGCCGAAGCGTCTGCGCCTTGTATGTCACAGAGAAGGCTCCGCACCGAACCTTGTACTTATCGAAGGCCGCAGAGGCGGCAGGCCCGGGCTTAAAATCGAGCCGTCACTTATTCTCTCCGAGGCTGACGGCAGCGAAAGCCTTGAGGTCAGGGAAATTTATCACAGAATATAAAAAAGGAAACGCAAAACTGCGTTTCCTTTTTTTCGTCGGACATATTGCAATGTGTATCAGTCTCTATTATTAAGCTTTTCGATGCAGGCCTTGCAGACGTTTCTGCCGTTAAAATTCACCAGATCCTTGGTGCTGTCACAAAAGATGCAGCTTTCCTGGTGCTTGCGGAGGATTATATTCTCTCCCTCCACATATATTTCCAATGCGTCTTTCTCAGAAATATCCAAAGTGCGGCGCATCTCAATAGGCAGAACTACACGTCCGAGTTCATCCACTTTGCGTGTTATACCGGTTGATTTCATTTTAAAACACCCCTTATTAGTTTATTATTACTTTGTGCATTCAGGGCGAGTGATTTACACACTTTTATTATAACATATTAGCTTTTGAGGTCAACAAAATTTTCCTTATTTTTCTTAAAATTTTGTTAATAAATCGAGCTTTTATGTGAATTTTGTTTTTTTGTCCTGTTGTTATAAATTCCTTCTCTGTTTCGGAGGGCTGCGAAACCGCATCCGGCTTCCTTTCGTCCGGAATTTTCCGGCCTATATATAAGCGCTGTCTTTTTTCGTTTCATCACCGCCGCAAGCTTGCAAAAAGCCTAAATCATGATAGAATATAGGTTATGGATAATTCAGTGAGGAAAGGTAAGGATAAAAGAATGAAAAAGCCATTGGACAAAAAACTTATTAAAAATTTCATGGTCGATATGCTTTTTGCCATTGTAGGAAGCTTTCTGATTGCATTTGCGCTTACTGTTTTCAATGCGCCTAACGATATTGCCCCCGGCGGTGCAACCGGCCTTGCAACGGCCCTTGCCTATATAACACCTATTCGTGTGAGTCTCTGGTCCATTATTATCAATGTACCGCTTTTAATATGCGCCTGGCGCACTCTTGGCTTCTATCCGCTTATAATGACTCTTATATCGACCTTTCTTCTTTCAGGCTGTATTGAGATATGCAGCCTTATACCTGCCTATACTAATAATGTACTTCTGGCCTCGGTTTTCGGCGGTGCTATCACAGGTATCGGTGTAGGTCTTATGTTCCTGCGTGGTATAAGCACAGGCGGAACCGATCTTCTGGCACTTATTCTGCGCCGTATCTTCCCTAACATCCCCAACGGTACTCTGCTTCTGGTTCTGGATGCAGCAGTAGTTGTAGTGGCAGTTATAGTTTTCAAGGATATTGAGGTTGCGCTTTACTCCGCAATCGCAATAGTGATAGGCTCAAAGGTTATTGATGCACTGGCAGAAGGTGTTGATTACG
This sequence comes from Oscillospiraceae bacterium, assembly GCA_020025655.1. GTDB lineage: Bacteria > Bacillota > Clostridia > Oscillospirales > Oscillospiraceae > Limivicinus. The sequence continues at coordinate 29,554 of JAHHRR010000011.1, read as the reverse complement.
CAAAGGTCATCTATATAATCACCGAACGGGGTGATGAAGTTTCAAAAATCCTCAACAGCCGCACAGAGCGAGGAACTACGGTTCTGCCCGCAAAAGGCGGCTACACCGGCATAAGCAAGCAGATGATTATTACCGTCACCAGACGAAATGTTCTTTCTCAGACGCTGAAGCTTATTAAGCAGGCCGATCCCGATGCATTCTGTTTTGTCATGGATTCAACCGAGGTGCATGGTGAGGGCTTTAAACGAGAGCTGTTTTAAAATATATGCAATAAATAAAAGGGGCTGAAATCAGCCCCTTTTTTATATTTTTGCCCTATTTATAAGAGAGTTCATGACTTTATATAACGGCTTATACAGCACCAGCGTAAAAACGAAGTTTCCGCAGCAATGTATAACATCAAAGGGTATTCCGCTTACCCAGTAAGAAAAAGCCATCTCCCATCCGCCTATAAAAAGGTATGGGATAGAACACAGTGCGCCGAATGAAAGTCCGAATATACCTGCTATAACTGCCCATATAACTGCCGAATCATTCTTCCGCATAATAACCGCAATAACAGTTATTATCGGCCAGAGATACCAGTAGCAGAACCACCACATTCCAAAGCCGAACACAAGCCCTTCCAGCATTATGTATATAGCAACGGAATAAAGTGCCTTCCAGCCGAAAAAAACCGCAGTCAGAATAATGAGCACACAGTTTATATTCACATTAGGCAAGGCCACAAGTGCCATTTTAGCCGCAAAAATAAGTGCTCCCATAACAGAAAGAGCACTTATCTCTTTCGCCGTAAGCTTACCAGCCTGTTTTGAGGGTAAGTTCGTAGCTTTCGCCATCTGCAATCATGGTAGAGTCAGCGCCTGTTTCAAGCATTTCTCCGCCCTTTGTGATGCACCACCACTGCTGCTGACTGTCATCAGCGGTTTCACCGTCAACAGTCTTGATGAACAGACCATACTCGCTCTCTTCGCCCTGTACAAGATTTTCCTGTTCAAGAGCTCCACGCAGCGTTTCCGCTTCCGTATTTATACTGAAATCGGCTCTGGTTTCATCACCGTGGATAACTGCTACTGCAATGGTCTTATCGCCTTCTGTGGCTTCGGGAGCGCAGGCATGATAAATTCCTACTGCTGCCAGTACCAGCACCAGCAGAACTGCCAGTGCAATTACTATTTTTTTAGTTTTTTTAGACATCTAAGTCTCTCCTTTCTTTATTTCGAATTTACGCAAAGCAAAAGAGAGAGATACCTGTACAGCTGCGGAATAGCTGTGCAGGTTCGGCAATCCGGCCGGGTTCCGCGGCACCTTGCGTAACGGGGCATTATCCCCTTCGGGCAGGTTATCTGGCTTTGAGAACTGCTTCTCTTCACAGTGACGGCCTCGCGGGGGATTTTCACCCCTCTTCCCCTGTTGATCGTTATAAAACAAATCCCGATTCGAATACATACAGTGGGATTATAGCATTTCTTTCTGTCCGTTTCAATAAATTTCCGCATTTTTCACTCTTCAAACCAAAAACCCCGGAACATACGTTCCGGGGTTTTTAATTCAGATTTTCTCTTCTACCTTCTTGCTGTCATGGTATGCGATGAGCTTGTCATACAACCCCTCTACCATCTTCATATCAAGATTAAAGAAGTATGCTGCAAAAGTCAGTACAAAAAGTGCAGCCAGAACAATAAGAACAATCCAGTACCAAGCCATTTTTTTCATAATCTCCTTACCTTCTACTTTCTCACCAGCTCAGGTGGTCCTCGTAGTCAAGCAGAGTAGGATCAAGCGGCTCTGCCTTCAAAACGGTTGTCATATACTCGTTGAATGCTTCACGCATTTCTCTTCTTGAGGTAGTACGTGGATCCATAACATCATGGGGAATCCATATCATATGGATGCCTCGCTCACGGGCCTGATCCTCAAAAAGTCCGTGAAGACCGCCTACATTTTTGCAGGAAATATGGTCGTACATAATAACGATATTGACATTGAATGCTTCACACTGCTTCCACAGCTCATCAAGCAGATTGACATAGCCGCCGTTAGTGTGTGAGCGCATCATCATCTTTTCGTAGCAGCGGACAAGATCCTTCAGTGACTGCTCCTTATCGCCGATGGTGATGGGCTGATAGGAAAGCATTGCCTCCATATCATTAACACAGGTAACTCCCCAGCAATGCTGAGTCCAGAAGGTGAAGTTTGTATAGTAGTGTGCGGGGCAGGCCCAGACAAGGCAGCGGTACTTGGGCTTAATGTCAGCAGCCTTATCCTGCTCATAGCCCTTGAGCATCATCTCTGTAACCTTCTTGTCGGTCTTGAGCATATACTTATCCATGCAGCCTGCTGCCATAAACTCATACTCACGCTGCAAGGCAAGTGATGCACCGCAGACCTGAGGATAATCGGTGGAGTTTACCTCCCACTTCTGGAGCATACATTCTGAGCTTTCGTTGTACATCTTTGCGCCTTCCCAGAAGGCATCCCAGTCCCATTTTACATTGTACTGCTGCTCAATAAACTCAATGCCCTTTTTAAGGTTCTTAACTGCATAGCGCTGAACCTCAGGCTCCTCAACTCTCTGAGGAGGAGTGATCATAAAGCTGGGCAGATCACTGAAATGACGGGTAAGAATATTTGTCTGAGAAATTGCACCGTCGCAGGGCATAGAGCCGGTAAAGTATGCCTTACCTACTCTGGGGTAGTCGTCACATACTGCAACACCTGCCTCGGATGCAGGCTCAGGGCAGACATCTGCGGGCAGGCCCAGATGCTCCATAGCGTCTATGTAGTACATTGAAGCATTCTGGTCAACCTCTGAGGGCAGACCGACTGCAAACATTGCAATATCTATCCACTTAACCGTGGGGAAGCCCATCATAATAAGATGAGGAGTCATTTCATCAAACATAATGGTATTTTCACGGAGCTTTGCTGCACGCTTGCTGTTGGGGCGGAGGTTCTGGTCACGTACTATAATGTCACGAACACCTACAACGGAGTTGTGCAGTACGGAGAAGAACTGCTTATGTGCATATCTCAGCTCCTTGCCCCGCAGGCCCATGGTGTGTCTGTCTACCATATGAGCAGCAGTCAGATAAGAAACCAGCCAGCGGTAACGCAGCAGGGCCTTTACCATAAGTATGGGGTGGACACCGAGCTTTACTGCCATATAGCCATACAGATGCATCCAGCGTGCATAGTCATAGAAAGTATCCTTAAAGCCTCTCCACTCACGGCGCACAAATGCGTGGCGGTCTGCTCTGTAAAAGTTGCCCAATCCTTTTCCGGTTTTAGGATTATACATTATCTCAGCCCTCCTTCTCTGCCTTGCGAAGCTTCTTAATCTCTGTTGCCTCGATAAATGCCTGAACTCTGGTACGCAGCTGACCGCTGTTGCCGGCGATATAAGGTCTGTCTATGCCGAGAACATTGAGGCCGTAGTCTCTGGGCATGACCTGATTTGCAATGACACGCTCATAAGACCAGTAGGTGCAGAACTTCATATTCTCATATATAACACCGTCAGCCTTAAAGTCCTTATAAAGCTTTGCGATGTAATCATTACGGTGGTTGACTCTGTGAATTGTGCAGTGACGGGGACACTCGGTATTGTGCAGATACCAGCGGCATACCTGTGTGACTGCATCCTCATCATCAGTAAGCTCAATTACCTGACGGCCGGGGAAGCTGCCGTAGCAGTAGCGGTCAAATACTACCATTGCGCCGCAATCTTCTATGAGCTTTATAAGGGAGGGATCGTCAATTTCCGAGCCTACAACACCAACACGGATACGATAGAAAGGTGCAGGATCGGGTTCACGGTGTTTTACCTCCTCCAGAGTCTCTCTCAGAATATCAATAATCAGATATTTAGGACAGATATAGCTTGCAAGTACAAGCAGGGCATACTCATAACCGGTGATAGTAGGATTGTCAAGCTTTCTGAATTCGCCGATCTCGGTAAGCAGACGGCTTACCTCATTATGCTCGGCAACAGCAGCTCTGACAGACTCATCAGATACATCCACACCGTAGTTATCATGCAGGGGCTTTAAGATTTTACGTGTTACCTGCTCTACAATATGCTCCACACAGTCCTCATCATCGCTGTAAGGTATATCCAGATTGCTGATAAAGAATTTGTCTTTATCGGGGCCCTGACACTTGAGAATTTCAAAGTTTTCCCATGCACGGTTGCCTGCCTCGCAGACATCGACTGCTGCTACTCCGTCCAGAAATCCGAAGCCGCCCTCAAGAGACTGCTCGAGAATTGCTCTTGCAAACTCACAGCTGTTGTTTGCCATATAATAGGTAGCCATTTCCATAGAGTTTGTATGGGGCGCACGCAGTCTTACGGAAAAGGCCTTGCCCACGTTAAGCAGTACCTCAGGTGCATGGAAGCAGGTGTAGCCTATGGCAATACCGCCGTCTTCCTGACCTTTGCGTACAAGCTCGTTGTTGACCTGATCCAAAAGACTTTCAAGATAGATAATATGTTTCAGCTCTCTCACAATTTACCTCCGCATTTTTATTACGAATCAATTTCGCCGGCTGTGCCGACCCTATGCCGCTATAATATAAGGCTCTTATTTTCCGCCGAGCCTTGAATTATCCACATCTTATGTTATATACGGTATCCGCTGAATGCCCGTACAAACATATCACTTATGCTCTTCATGCGCTTTTTATAATCAAGCTCAGAGCCGCTTGGGGTAGCGCCGATTGAAAGACGCTGCATAATTCCGAGAATCGTGTCGTAGGAGTTGTAATAAAGCTCCTTTACATCCACATCCGAAGGAATGGAACCGTCAGCAAGTCCCTTTCTTATTGCCCGTGCAACCTGACCGTTGGAGGTTTCATAGGGCTCGGGCGGCTGATTTCTGTGTTCCGGATTTTTGCCTGCGGCATTGAGCATAAGCTCTGCGTCAAGAGTAAAGCGCAGCCCCTTCGGGTCATCAAAAAACAGGTTTGAATAGCAGACAAGCAGATGAGAGATTTCCTCAAGGCCTGTCATCTTTTCCCTGTCCTCTGCCGGCAGCTGCTGGTCTATATACTCCAGAACCAGATTCCAGTATAAATAGGAAGCCGCCAGAACCAGATCGGCTTTTGTGTCAAAATATCGGAAAATCGAGCGCTCGGTAAGTCCTGCCTTCTCAGCTATCTGGCTGACTTTCGTTTTCTCAATTCCCTGTTCGATAAAGCAGCCCAGTGCCTTCCGAATAACCAGCTCCATATTTCGTTTTCTCAAATCACCCTGAGACATTGTTTCCTCCAAAAGGCTAAGCCTTTTCAGCCTGTTAAATTACTGTCAGTCTTACTGACAAACAGAGTATATAACATTCGCTGTAAAAGGGCAATAGAGAAGTTTTACTATTTTTGACTGTTGTTTTTGTAGGATTTGTCAACTTTATGACACTCTTTAAAATATGTTTATAACTTGCAGCTTCAATGTTTAAATGAATTTCCCCTTTGCTGAAAAATTATTGATATCAAGACAAAAAACAGCGGGCAGAGAATGAAATATTTCTGTCCGCTGTTTCTGTTTTTTATTATTTTACTAAAAATCTGCACGCTGTCTGCCTCGGTGCATAACCTCGCACAGCTCTCAGTGCTTTTCGAGCATGAGATTCAATATCTCAACATCCGTACTCTTCATACCAACTCTGCCCACATATCCGGCACTGCGGATAGTATCCTCAATATCGCTGCATACAATTCCCTCGCCGGGTTTAAAGGCAAGGCCCTTCATGCTCAGCTCATGGCCCAGAATTGCCGCATCCACAGCAGATGCAATTTTTGCAGCACATGAGGATTTTGCCCCGTCGCAGATAATACCGCCCACATTTGCCACAGTATTTACGATTGTGCGGCAGACTGCCTTATAGTCTCCTCCGGCAAGGTAGGTAATGCCGGCTCCCGCTCCGCAGGCGGCAGTAACTGCACCGCAGAATGCGGATAGGCTTCCTATATAATGCTTATGATAAATGGAGACAAGGTTTGAAACGACCAGCGCTCTGTACAGCTTTTCCTGTCCTAAATTCCACTCTTTTGCAAACTCAATTACAGGCAGGGAAACCGTAATTCCCTGATTTCCGCTTCCTGAATTTATGATGACCGGCATAGAACATCCGTTCATTCTTGCATCCGAGCCCGCAGCAGCTTTTGCTCTGGCTCTGACTCTCACATCATCTCCGTAAACCTCAATAAGAGTTTTTCCAACCTGTGCGCCATAGGAATTTTTCAATCCCTCAGCTGCTATTGCTGTGTTGGCCTCAATCTGGCGGTCAAGCGGAGCCTTTACTTTCGCTATATCCACAGTATCGGCAAATTCCAGAATAGATTCTATATTCATGCCGTCAAGTGCAAGATCCTCTTTCTTTTCCACCGGATCCTTACTGAATAAAGTCTCTCCGTCCCTGACAATCCGTGTAATGAGGGTGTGACGGTTAACGATTGTGACCTGTGCGCTGTGTCCGTCCGCATAGGCGAAAGTGTCTATGTATAAGTTTGCAACGCCCTCTTTAAGCTTGCAGGTAAGGAAATCCGACGCTGCCAGTTCTTTGGTGCGCTCTATGTCCTCCGGACGCACACTTTCCAGAACCTTCAGCTCCTCATTGGCATTGCCTCCGACTGCACCAAGAATAACCGCCATATCTATTCCTATAAGTCCGCCGGAATTAGGGATGGTGACGCCCTTTACATTTTTAACTATATTTCCGCTGCAATAGACCTCCATACGCTCCGGAAATACACCCAGAACATCTCTCACCTTTGCCGCCGCATAGGCAAGAGCAATAGGTTCTGTGCAGCCCAGAGCAGGGACAAGTTCTTTTTCAAGAATTGCAGCGAATCTATCTTCTCTGTCTATATTCATTTTATTTCCTTTCTGAATGCTGAAATATACCGTTTCTTTCGTATTTTTATATTATAGTACCATTTTGGGCGATTTTTTTCAATCTGTAATTCCTGTCTGAAAAAGGGAATTAAAAAAAGCGCACTTTATGTGCGCTTTCTTCTCAGTCTTCCATCTGACGGCCCAGAAAAGAAGCCATTGTTTCTGTAAGCTTCAGCTCTGTTTCCGTCCCCTCATTACAGTCTCTGTTATTTATAATAAGAACACAGCCCATAATATCCCCCTGAGAAATTACAGGGCAGGCAGCCGCAATACTGTACTGGTCATCACCTGCTGTAACAGGTATTCCGCTCTCTCCTTTTCTGCGGCAGTATGAGGTACGGCCCTCCATAAGCTTATTGACCTGAGGACTTACTGCCTTTTCCTGAATGTCCTTTCTGCCGGGACCTGCCGCAGATATGATGCTGTCTCTGTCGCAGACGGCAGCAGTTCCCTTTACGGACTTTCTAAGGCTTTCGCAGATTTGAGAGGAGAACTCCGTAAGCTCACCTATGGGAGAATATTTTTTGAATATAAGCTCGCCGTCTCTGTCTGTAAAAATCTCAAGCGGGTCGCCTTCACGAATACGCATGGTTCTTCTTATTTCCTTCGGGATCACAACTCTTCCCAGATCATCTATTCTACGCACAATTCCTGTTGCTTTCATTATATTAAATCTCCTCTGGTTATTGATGTAATTCTAGTATCTGTAAATATAGGTGATTTATTCTGAAATCCCCTGCTTTAAAATATAGCTGATTATTTAAAAATAATTTGTATTTATTTAAAATTCCACTGGACTTTTTCATATATTATGTATATAATGGTCGAAATATACATTTTCTATCATTAAGGAAGGAGGCCCTCTCATGCAGCGGTCCTTACGAAACATACTAATTATTGGCTTTGCCCTGTTTTCAATGCTTTTCGGTGCCGGAAACGTAATATTCCCTCCATACCTCGGTCTGGGATGCGGTTCTGAATGGGTTCAGGGCTTTCTCTACTATTACATAGCAGATATCGGTCTTGCCCTTGTCTGCCTCTTCGCTATTCAGCGCTGCGGCGGTCACAGGAACATCACTATGCATCTGGGCGGCTTTGCCTCCGAAATGCTAATCTGCGTAATAATTCTCTGTATAGGACCTATGCTCGGCATCCCCAGAACTGCCGCCAGCACCTTTGAGATGTCCATTCTTCCGCTTTTCCCCAATGTAAATCCCGTTATCTTCTCTGTATGCTTCTTTGCAATAGTTGCTCTTCTGTGCGCTAAGCAGAAAGCAGTAGTTGATATCATCGGAAAGATGCTCACTCCCACACTTATTCTGGGCCTGATCATTCTTATTGTAAAAGGTGTAATTAGTCCTATCGGCTCTGTTCCTGAGCAGGTACTTGTTGATAACGTACCCTTTACAGGCATAAGCGCCGGTTATCAGACAATGGACGTTCTGGCTATCGTTATCTTCGGTATTCTTATCGCTAAAAACGTCAATGACAAGGGCTATACTACTATTAAAGAGCAGAACTTCATTATCGGCGGCTCGGGTCTTGTGGCCGGCGTAATCCTGATGCTCATTTACCTCGGTCTTACCTATCTGGGCGTTACCGCTTCCGGTATGTTTGACCTCTCTGTTGACCGTACATTCCTTGTTACTACCATTGTTAAGGAACTTCTCGGTCAGGCCGGAATGATAATCTTTGCCATTGTAGTTGCGCTGGCCTGCATCACAACAGCAGTTGCTCTTGTAAGCTGCTGTGCAGATTATTTCTCCACCCTTACAGGCGGTACAGTAAAATACATCTGGCTTGTACTCTTAGTATGTGTATTTTCCAGCGTAGTTTCAAACGTGGGTCTTAACCAGATCATTTCCATTGCAGCTCCTATTCTGGAAGTTGTCTACCCGCCTACTCTTATGATAATTTTCCTGTCATTCTTTGACCGCTGGATTAAGAACGACTGGGTATTCCGTCTCGGTGCGCTTTGTGCCTGCATTCTGAGCCTTATGAATGTGCTTAAAGGCTATGGTGCTCCTTTCGGTTTCCTTGCATATCTGCCTCTGCAGAATTACGGTTTCGGCTGGGTGCTCCCGTCACTTATATGCGCAGCATTTGGTTTCCTGATCCGCAAAAAAGCTGAATAATCTTAAACTAGCCCTCACATTTATATGTGAGGGCTTATTTTCTGCATTTTCTCATATAAAAGGCTCCTGCTTCGGCAGGAGCTTTTTTATTTTCCCCTCATTGCCAGTCAATTAACGATTTATTTATCTTTCCTCCACTCTGCTTACGCCCGATTTTATTCTATCAGGAATAGAATCATAGATGAAAAGAGGGATTCAGCCATGTTCCGTACTCATTTACTGAAACACACTTTTGAAGTAAAGCTCGCCTGCTTTCTGTCTCATCATCCCTTGGCCGCATTTCTGTTTTTGTTTGCAGGCCTGCCCCTGAGCGCTTTTCTGGCAGTGTCATGCTTCACGCTGGCACTGGTTTATCCCGCCTGTCTGCTGCTGGGGTTAATATGACATTAACGGTTTCCTTATATTGCCCGGTTTCTGCTTAGACCCTCTTCACAGCAGCAGTGTTAATCTACATTCCACCGGGAGGTGAGATACAAATTGCCTGATTTAATAATGCTTGGCATTTTCGCCGGCTCTGTCGGCCTTGTGGGGCTTCTGCTTTACTGGTGCAGTCACCAGATAGATTCATAGCAGTAAAGCTTAAATTGGAGGATTTATTATGATTTATTTACTGGTTCTTGCTTTGGGGCTGGGTGCATATCTGGTTTACGCACTGGTCAACCCCGAAAAATTCTGATAGAAGGGGGCTTATAAAATGTTTCAGATTATAGTGTCTCTTATCATCTATCTGATAATGCTGATTCCGGTGGGAACTTATCTATACCACATCCTCGCCGAGAAGCACACCGCCGGTGATGTAGTGTTCGATAAGCTGGACGGAGTGATCTACAAGCTGTCATTTACAGATTCCCGAAAAGATATGAACTGGAAGCAGTACGCAGCCGCCCTTATCGTTACAAACACAGTTATGATGGTTCTGGGGTATATCGTATTAAGGCTTCAGCAGCTTCTCTTCTTTAATCCCAACAATATCGGCTCCATGCCGGCTGATTTAAGCTTTAACACCATCATAAGCTTTATGACCAACACCAACCTTCAGCACTACTCCGGTGAAAGCGGTCTTTCCTATTTAAGTCAGATGCTGGTCATCACATTTATGATGTTTGTCTCCGCAGCCAGCGGCTATGCCGCCTGCGCAGCATTTATAAGAGGTCTTACCGGTCACTCAGCCACCTCCGTCGGCAACTTCTATCGTGACCTTGTACGCATTACCACAAGAATTCTTCTTCCCTTCTCTCTTGCAGGTGGTCTGCTTCTGGTATGGCAGGGTGTACCCCAAAACCTCAACAGCAACATTCTCGTTGATACTCTGGAGGGAACAAAGCAGGTAATCGCAACAGGCCCTGTTGCCGCCCTCGAGATAATAAAGCACTTAGGTACAAACGGCGGCGGCTTCCTTGGAGCCAACTCCTCAACTCCTATCGAAAACCCCACCGTACTTACAAACCTTATCGAAATGTACTCAATGATGCTCCTCCCCGGCGCCTGTGTAATTGCCTTCGGTAAAATGGCCGCAGATGAGAGGAGAAAGAGACTTTCCGCAGTCTCCTCCGAACAGTTAAGCACCAAAAAGGAAGGCATCACCGCAAAAATCTTCGGCCGTGAGGGCCGCAGCATTTTCCTTGCCATGAGCATTCTTTTCCTCATCGGTCTTTTCCTCTGCTACCGGGCCGAAAGTCAGGGCAACCCCGCTCTTGCCGAGGTAGGTCTTAATCAGTCCATGGGCAGCATGGAGGGCAAGGAGGCACGCTTCGGTGTCGGTCTTTCCTCACTCTTTACGACAGTTACCACTTCCTTTACAACAGGAACCGTCAACAATATGCACGATACCCTGACTCCTCTGGGCGGTCTTGTGCCTCTGCTTCATATGATGCTGAATGTTGTGTTCGGCGGCAAGGGTGTGGGACTTATGAACATGATTCTCTACGCCATTCTTGCAGTCTTTATATGCGGCCTTATGGTCGGCAGAACCCCTGAATATCTGGGCAGAAAGATTGAAGGCCGTGAAATGAAGCTTACCGCACTTTGCATCATTATCCACCCCTTCCTTATACTCACCTTCTCCGCTATTGCAGTATCAACCACCGCAGGTCTTGCCGGAATCACAAATCCCGGATTTCACGGTTTGAGTCAGGTTCTTTATGAATTTGCATCCTCTGCCGCCAATAACGGCTCCGGCTTTGAGGGTCTTGCGGACAACAGTCTTTTCTGGAATGTAACTACCGGCCTTGCAATGTTCTTCGGCCGCTACCTTTCAATAGTTATCCAGCTTGCAATCGTAGGTTCTCTTATGAAGAAAAACTATGTCGGTGAATCTGCCGGCACATTAAAAACCAGCACCGCCGGTTTTGCAGTCATTCTTGTATTTATCGTTTACATCTTTGCAGCCCTGACATTCTTCCCGGCACTGGCACTTGGCCCCGTGGCCGAGCATCTGACTCTTTGGGCTTAAAGGAGGCAGTTTTACATGAGCAAACATCCTAAAAAACAAACCATTACACCCGAAATGCTTCTCGACGCATTAAAGGACAGCTTCAAGAAGCTGAATCCCAGATATATGCTGAAAAATCCCGTAATGTTCGTGGTAGAGACAGGATTTCTGGTAACTCTTCTGCTGTCATTCTTCCCCAACCTCTTCGGAGGCAACAACGAGGGTTTAAGAGTTTACAACATCATCGTTTCAGTAATACTTTTCATCACCGTTCTCTTTGCAAACTTTGCCGAGTCCGTGGCTGAGGGCCGAGGTAAGGCGCAGGCCGCAAGTCTGAAAAAGACGCAGAAGGATACCGAGGCTCATCTTATAAAAGAGGACGGCAGCCTTGTTACCGTGTCCTCCAGCGAGCTTCGCAAGGGTGATATCGTCCTTGTAAAAGCGGGCGAGGTAATCCCCGGTGACGGCGAGGTAATTGAGGGAATTGCATCGGTAGACGAATCTGCAATTACCGGTGAATCCGCCCCTGTTGTCCGTGAAAACGGCGGCGACTTCTGCTCCGTAACCGGCGGTACAACCGTTGTTTCCGACTGGCTCAAAATCCGGATAAGCTCCGATCCGGGAAACTCCTTCCTTGACAGAATGATTTCACTGGTTGAGGGCGCATCCAGAAAAAAGACCCCCAACGAAATCGCACTTAATACCCTGCTTGTATCTCTCACAATCATATTTCTTATAGTTATAGTAACCCTTTACCCCATAGGTGTTTACAGCGGAGTTGAGCTTCAGACCTCCACCCTTATAGCTCTTATGGTCTGCCTCATCCCCACCACCATCGGCGGTCTGCTTTCCGCAATCGGAATTGCCGGCATGGACAGAGTTACAAAGTTCAATGTCATCGCAATGTCCGGTAAGGCTGTTGAGGCCTGCGGCGATGTGGACACCATGATTCTCGATAAAACCGGCACCATTACCTTCGGCAACCGTCTTGCAGCCGAATTCAGACCCGTTGAAGGTGCCGACGTTAAACAGCTCATTCACTGCGCAGCTCTCACCTGCTTCGGTGACAATACCCCCGAGGGAAAGTCCACTCTCGACCTCGCAAGAAAGCTGGGCGATACAACAGAGCAGCCTCAGGGCGCAGAATTCTTTGAATTTACCGCCCAGTCGAGAATGAGCGGACTTGATCTTGCCGACGGAACGGCAATCCGCAAAGGCGCATCCGATGCTATCATCAGCTATGTACAGCAGCACGGCGGCGAAGTACCCGCAGACCTCCGTGAGCACGTTGAAGCCGTATCCGCATTAGGCGGTACTCCCCTTGTTGTATGCAGAAACAATGAGATTCTGGGTGTTATATATCTTAAAGACACCGTTAAGCCCGGTATGAGAGAGCGTTTTGAAAGACTCCGTGCCATAGGTATTAAAACCGTAATGTGTACAGGCGATAATCCTCTCACCGCTGCAACCATTGCAGAAGAGGCCGGCGTGGACGGCTTTGTAGCCGAGTGCAAGCCAGAGGATAAGATTGACGTTATAAAGAAAGAGCAGGCTCAGGGCAAAATCGTTGCCATGACCGGTGACGGAACTAACGACGCACCCGCTCTTGCTCAGGCAAATGTAGGTCTTGCAATGAACTCCGGAACCACCGCCGCAAAAGAAGCCGCCAACATGGTGGATCTTGACAGCGACCCCACGAAAATACTTGAGGTAGTTGAAATAGGAAAGCAGCTCTTAATCACCCGTGGCTCTCTCACAACCTTCTCCATTGCAAACGACATTGCAAAGTACTTTGCAATCATCCCCGCAATGTTTATGACTGCCATACCCCAGCTCGGAGTTTTAAACATTATGGGCCTTTCCTCTCCTTATTCCGCAATTCTCTCCGCACTCATCTTTAACGCACTTATAATCCCCGCTCTGATTCCTCTTGCCATGAAGGGTGTAAAATACCGCCCCATGAGTTCCGAAAAGATGCTTGCACGCAATATGCTCATCTACGGTCTGGGCGGCGTAATCACTCCCTTTATCGGCATCAAGCTTATTGATCTTATAATAAGCCCTCTGCTTTTAATGATAGGACTTTAAGGAGCATTTAAAATGACTAAGTTCAAAAATTTTCTTCACAATTATAAACCTGCTCTCACCGTTACACTGATGCTTATGCTTATCTGCGGACTGGGCTTCCCCCTTCTTCTCACAGGTATCTCTCAGGTAATTTTCCCCTCACAGGCAGATGGCAGCATAATCATGGTAAATGGAAAGGCCATTGGCTCCGAGATAGTAGGTCAGGAATTTACACAGCCCTATTTCATGAAAGGCCGTCCCTCTGCCGTTCACTATAATACCTATACTCTGGATGCAGACGGAAATGCGTTCTATTCCGACGGCAGCGAGTTTTCCGGCCCTGCCTCCGGCAGCCAGAACCTCGGCCCCTCCAATCCCGCCTTGCAGGAGAGAGTCAAAAACGACATTGACGCTTTTCTTGAAAGTCACCCCGATGTTAAAGCAGAGGATATTCCCACCGACCTTATGACCGCCTCCGGTTCCGGTCTTGACCCTCATGTTTCAGTAGATTCAGCCCTTATTCAGCTGCCTGAAATTTCAAAAGCCTCCGGCCTTTCAATGGACGTTCTTCAGCAGATTGTTTCTGACAACACCACCGGAAAGCTTCTGGGCATTTTCGGCGAAGAGGTTGTGAATGTTCTGAGCGTAAATCTCGATATAGCAGAAGCTATGGGTCTTATCTGATCCGAAATTCATCTTAACACCGCACTAATACAGCCATCCCAATCCTTGCAGGATATATACAGGACGGCTGTTATTATTTTATTCGCAAAGGGGTGATTCTATGGATACCGATACCCGAAATCCGGCAAAGTTTTTGCAGCTGATTCACGAGGACCAGAAGGAAACCGGCCGTGGACTTCTGAAGATATTTTTCGGCTTTGCAGCAGGTGTAGGTAAAACCTATGCCATGCTTGAAGCGGCACATACAGCAAAATCTCAGGGCATGGATGTGGTTGCAGGCTATATTGAGCCGCACACACGGCCTGAGACAATGCAGCTTCTTACAGGTCTTGAGCAGCTGCCTGTCAAAAAGGTTCCCTACGGCGATATAGAGCTGAAGGAATTCGATCTTGATGCAGCCCTAAAGCGCAAGCCTGAGCTTATACTTGTAGATGAACTTGCTCACTCAAATGCTCCCGGAAGCCGTCATCAGAAGCGCTATCAGGATGTAGAGGAGCTTCTGCGGGCAGGCATAAGTGTGTACACCACTATAAACGTGCAGCACATTGAAAGTCTGAATGACATGGTGGCCTCAATTACAGGTGTCACCGTAAGAGAGCGTATACCCGATTCCGTGTTTGACAGTGCCGATCAGGTGGAAATCGTTGATATTGAGCCTCAGGAGCTTATAGCAAGGCTCCGCAGCGGCAAGGTCTATCGGGAAACTCAGGCTCAGCGTGCAATGGTGAACTTCTTTACCCCCCAGAATCTGACAGCCCTCAGAGAGCTGGCGCTTCGCCGCTGTGCAGACAGAGTGAATTCCCGTAATGCCGACGATAAAAAGGAGGATTATCACACCGAGGAGCACGTTCTGGTGTGCCTTTCCTCTTCTCCTTCAAATGCAAAGATAATCCGTACCGCCGCCAGAATGGCTCAGGCATTTAAAGGCAGGTTTACGGCACTTTTTGTTGAAACTCCGGATTTTCAGGCCATGAGCGAGGAAAATGTACAGCGGCTCAGAAGCAACATCCGTCTTGCAGAACAGCTGGGAGCAAAAATCGAAACCGCCTACGGCACAGATGTATCCTTCCAGATAGCGGAATTTGCCCGTCTCTCCGGTGCATCCAAAATTGTTGTAGGCCGCAGTGCCGCATCCAAGGGTAAATTATTCGGCAAGCAGACGCTTACAGAAAAGCTCATAGCCGCAGCTCCGTACCTCGATATACACATTATCCCCGATGCGGTTACAAACTCCGCCTACCACGAGCGTAAGGCTGTTTTCAAACGCTGCTCAATGGCGGATCTGTTTAAAAGTATACTTATCCTTGTGCTTGCAACGCTCATCGGTTTTCTGTTTAATTATCTGGGCTTTGAAGAGGCAAATATCATAACGGTCTATGTACTTGCTGTACTTATAATCTCTGTTGTAACCCAGAACCGCATATACTCGCTTTGCTCGTCATTTGTGAGTGTGCTTGTATTTAACTTCTTTTTCACCGTCCCCGTGCTGAGTCTCAAGGCTTATGATTCTGGCTACCCTGTCACATTCTTTATAATGTTCCTTTCCGCCCTTTTAACAAGCTCACTGGCGGTTAAATTAAAGGAGCACGCAAAGCTTTCCGCTACCGCAGCCTATCAGAACAAGCTTCTTTTTGATGTTAACCAGTCGCTTCAACAGGCCGAGGGGCGTTCGGATATAATAAGCGCAACCGCTCTGCATCTTATAAGACTTCTGCAAAAAGACATTATCATTTATCCTGTTGAAAACGGTAAGCTGGAAGCGGCAAAGATTTTCTATGCAGATCCTGACGGTGAAAAAGTCACTGACTATACCGCCGACTCTGAACGTACTGTTGCGCTGTGGGTGCTTAAGAACAACAAGCACGCAGGAGCAACCACCCAAACCCTGTCAAACGCAAAATGCCTGTATTTTTCCATTCGGATAAACGAAAACATCTACGGCATTGCGGGCATTTCAGTAGGAAACGAGCCCCTTGAAAGCTCTCAGAAAGGCATGACTCTGTCAATACTCGGTGAATGTGCTCTGGCACTTGAAAATGAAAAAAATGCCAGAGAAAAGGAGGAGGCCGCAATACTTGCCCAGAAGGAACAGCTCAGGGCAAACCTTCTCAGAGCCATTTCTCATGATTTGAGAACACCACTTACGGCGATTTCCGGCAACGCCAGTAACTTCCTCTCAAACGGCGACAAAATGGACGATGAAACAAAGCACCAGCTTTTTACCGACATTTACGACGATTCCATGTGGCTTATAAATCTGGTGGAAAATCTGCTTTCTGTTTCAAGGCTTGAGGAAAATCAGCTGAATCTGCACTTCAGTTCCGAGCTTCTTTCTGATGTCATTGAGGAGGCGCTCAGGCACATTAACCGCAAAAGCGTGGACTACAACATATCCGTTCAGCATGAGGATGAATTTCTTCTTGCGAAAATGGATACCAAGCTTATTGTTCAGGTCATCATAAACCTTGTGGACAATGCAATTAAATATACCCCTGCTGGCAGCACAATAAAAATTTCCACCCGTCCAAGAAACGGAATGGCTGAAATCTGTGTCTGTGATAACGGCCCCGGCATCCCTGACGAAATGAAGCCGAAAATATTTGATATGTTTTACAGCGGTGCAAACAAGTTAGCCGACAGCCGCCGCAGTCTCGGTCTGGGGCTTTCTCTCTGCAAATCCATTGTGACCGCCCATGGCGGAACAATTTCCGTCAAGGATAACACACCCCAGGGCTGCTGCTTCACATTTACTCTTAATATGGATGAGATCAGGTGCTATGAATAATTTGAATATTTTAGTGGTAGAGGACGATCAGTCCGTTAAAAATCTTATGACCGCCACCCTCAAAGCAAATGATTACGACTATATTCTTGCTCCGGACGGACATACGGCTATTCTCGAAGCCTCGTCGCACAATCCCGATATTGTGCTTCTGGATCTGGGACTTCCCGATATGGACGGCTCAGACGTTATAAGAAATATCCGAAGCTGGTCAAATATGCCGATAATTGTAATTTCTGCCCGCAGTGAGGACAGCGATAAAATCGGCGCACTGGATGCAGGTGCAGATGACTATCTTACAAAGCCCTTTTCAGTGGATGAGCTTCTGGCAAGGCTGCGGGTTACTCAGCGCAGGCTCAGTATGCTGCACTCGGAATCCGCAGGCTCTTCCGTTTTCGTAAACGGGAAGCTTAAAATTGACTACTCCGCAGGCTGTGCCTTTCTGGCAGACGAAGAGCTGCATCTTACGCCTATTGAATATAAGCTTCTATGCCTGCTTGCTAAAAATGCGGGGCGTGTACTGACTCACGCATATATAATGCAGGAGGTATGGGGCGGAAGCTGGGAAAATGATGTTCTTTCTCTTCGGGTATTTATGGCAGCGCTGAGAAAAAAGCTTGAATCCGATGAGGGCTCTCCCCAGTACATCCAGACTCATGTAGGTGTAGGGTACAGAATGCTTAAAGTGGACTGATAATTAAATTTTCTTTCATACATGCAAAAGCACCCTGAAAATCTCTTTGGATTTTCAGGGTGCCTTTTTATTTGGTTTTCAATATATAGTCTTTAATCTGCCGATCGACACTTATACTGTAAAGCGCAGCCAGTCCTTTCTCTGTATTTATGTGTCTGCTTATTGATGGGTGTACTATATGCCTCCGGCATTGTCAATCACCGCCGTTTGCCATAAGGAAGCTTCTATAACTAAAGTAATAATTTGACATAAACAGTGGCAAATGATATGATACTAAAAATAGTTATAAGCCAAAGTATGCCCATAAGGCAGTTTACAGGTATTGAAAGGGAGAAATTATGGATATATCAAATAACATGGAACCCGCTCTGGTGGTAATGGCTGCAGGTATCGGCTCCCGCTTCGGCGGCGGCATTAAGCAGCTTAAATCCGTAGGCCCTATGGGTGAAATTATTATTGACTATTCTGTGCATGACGCAATAGAAGCAGGTTTCAAAAAGATTGTATTTATTATCCGTAAGGAAATAGAAGCTGATTTCCGTGAGGTCATAGGTGACAGAATTCAGGCGCTTTGTGACGGTCTGGGAGTTGAAATACGCTATGCATTTCAGGAGAAGGATGACCTTCCCGAAGGTTTTGAAGTTCCTGAAGGCAGAGTTAAGCCCTGGGGCACCTGCCATGCCATTCTCGCCTGCCGTGATATTCTCCATGAACCCTATGCCATAATTAACGCCGATGACTATTACGGCAAGGATGCCTACCGCAAGCTTTACACTTTCCTCACCGAAAACCATGATTCCACTGAATTCTGCATGGCAGGCTTCCGTCTGCACCGCACCCTCAGCGACAACGGCGGAGTAACCCGTGGTATCTGCCACATGGACGAAGACCGCTGGCTCACAGATATCGAGGAAACTCACGATATCATTAAAACTCCGGAAGGCGCCCGTGCAGGCGAAAAAATCCTTGACCCCAATATGCTTGTTTCCATGAATATGTGGGGCGTAACTCCCGTTTTTATGGATATGCTGAAAGAGGGCTTTAAGGAGTTTCTGGAAACAAAGGCAGGCGATCTGAAAGCAGAATTTCTGCTCCCTGTCTACATAGGTGACCTGCTTGAAAAGCAGCAGGTTCGTGTAAAAGTTCTCCACACTCCCGACACATGGTTCGGAATCACATATAAAGAGGACACCGACGCTGTGAGAGAGGCTTTCAGCGCCCTTCACGCAAGCGGTCTTTATTCAGAACCTCTTTTTGCTGATCTTAAATAATCAAAAACTCCGGTTATATGCCGGAGTTTTTTTATATTCGCTGGACAGGTAATAATCAGCATGATAAAATTACTTATCGGAACATCCCTACTTTAAAATTGCTGACAGGAAGAAAAAACTATGGCAAGATTATTTAAAAGCAAAGAAGCCTCCCTGCTTATAAAGAAGCATCGGGATTTAATTGATGACATTAACGCTGCTGAATCTGAACTGAGCAAGCTCGGAGATAAGGTGTCTTCGGCTGCACAGGGTATAATTACCGAAAAAACGACCGTACTTTTAGACAAAATTCCGGTTGATGAGCTTAATCGTGATAAGCGTGGAATCAGAATAAAAACCCTGCGTGACAACGGCTTTCAGACTTTAGGTTCTGTCTATGCCGCCTCTGCCGCACAGCTTGCCGCAGTGAACGGCATAAGCAATGAAGGTGCTTTTTTAATAAAAGAGATTGTAGACTCCATTGCGGCGCAGGCTGCACCGGATATTAAAATAAAGCTTAATCTTGACGATAAAACTCCCGCTTCCACAGAGCTTGTGAAGGCTATTTTAAAATACAAAAAAGGAATTGACTGCGAGCCTGAGTGCTTGAACCTTACCGATTTTATCCGCTCTTCAAAGCTGTCACTGGCTTTAAATGACCTTAAAATAGGCTGCGGATTTTTCAGCTGGCTCTTTGCATCCAAGCTTGAAAAGCTGCGGGCAGAGGATTCCTACAAGTTTCTTGACCATGTTATAAATTCGGAATACGGAACACACGCCCAGCTGTTTCTTTCTGAGATGCAGGCGCTCAACAGCATATCTGCGTCCGAGGCATGGGATGACTATGCCGCAAATCCCATTGAATATTTTAATATTATCGAGAGCTTCACACCGCAGTTTCTGGGTGCCGAGGATTCCGGCGATGCTCTGCCCGACGAGATTGCGCAGGAGCTTAACAGTCAGACAGTCTCTCTGGACGGGCTTAAATGCACTCTGCGTGCCTACCAGCTTAGAGGCGTCAAGTATATCCTCAGCAGAAAAAGAGTGCTGCTTGGTGACGAAATGGGTCTCGGAAAGACAATCGAGGCCATTGCAGCTATGCAGGCTCTGAAAAACGACGGCAGAAGTCATTTCATGGTGGTATGCCCCGCAGGAGTAATTTCAAACTGGTGCCGTGAAATTGCAAAGCACAGTTCGCTGGTTCCTTTTAAGCTGCACGGTCAGAACAAGCTCCAGATTTTCGACAATTGGCTCGAAACCGGCGGTGTTGCCGTCACCAGCTATGAATCCTGCAGCAATTTCAGCCTGAGCGCAGAGTTTACCATGGGAATGCTGGTAGTGGATGAAGCTCACTATATTAAAAATCCCGAGGCCCGCAGAACCCAGAATGTTGTGTCCCTCAGTTTTAACGCCGAATATCTCCTGTTCATGACCGGAACCGCCCTTGAAAACAAGGTTGATGAGATGATTTCCCTTATATCTGTTTTGCAGCCTGAGCTTGCCGACGGGCTTAAGGGAATGGAGGCTTTGTCTTCCGCACCTGTGTTCCGCAGAAAGATTTCTCCTGTATACTTCCGCCGTAAACGGGCTGATGTCCTTACCGAACTGCCTGAGCTTATAGAAAGCCGTGAATGGTGCAGTATGTACCCTCAGGAGGAGCTTCTATACGAAAACGCCATTCTGAACGGTCAGTTTACAGAGGCACGGCGTGTCTCATGGAATGTGGACGACCCTCACTTTTCCTCAAAGGCCCAGCGCCTGCTTGAAATTATCGAAGATGCAGAGGATGACGGCAGAAAGGTTATTGTCTTTTCCTACTTTCTTGATACCGTGCGAAGAGTTTCCATGCTTCTGGGGCATCGCTGCGTAGGAAGTATAACCGGCTCACTCAGTCCCGAGCAGCGTCAGGAGGCTGTTGATACCTTTGATGCAGCGCCTGTCGGCTCAGTGCTTACAGCGCAGATTCAGGCAGGAGGTACAGGCCTTAACATTCAGTCCGCCAGCATTGTTATTATCTGTGAGCCCCAGTTCAAGCCCTCCATTGAAAATCAGGCCATATCCAGAGCCTATCGTATGGGTCAGACCAGAAACGTGCTGGTTTACAGGCTGCTGTGCGAAAACAGTATCGACGAGCAGATGATACAGCTGTTGGATAATAAACAGCTGGTGTTTAATGAATTTGCAGACAAATCTGTTGCGGCCGAGGAAGGTCCAGAGCTTGATGACGAAAGCTTCGGCATTCTCATGAAAGAAGAGCTCAGCCGCATAAAGTCCAAAAGAGAAGCTTAAAAAAATCCGGTGCTGTTATAAGCACCGGATTTTCTGCATATAATAACGTAAACGCCTATCGTGCCTCAAGAAAAGAACATAAACCCAAAAGGCTCTGCCTTAAGCAGAGCCTTTTTTGTAGGTATTTTTACTATTTGCCTCCGGTTGAATATTGACTTATTATTTTTAAAATGTTATTTTTTAAACAGGTGTTATTTCGGGTGTCTGTACCCGATTTGAAAGGGAAAATACATCAACCGAAAGGGGAACGAATTATGAAAACACTGGTAGTGTACAGCAGCAAAACCGGCTTTGCCAGAAAGTATGCCGGAATGATCGCTCAGGCAGTGGACGGTCAGCTTATGCCTCTTAAAGATGTAAACAGCTTTATTATGAGCCGTTATCAGAATGTCGTTTTCGGCGGCGGTCTTTATGCCTCTTCCATTAGCGGCTTGAAAAAAGCCAAAAAGGACTTCCATGAAAGCAATGCTCAGAATTTTGTGGTCTTTGCCTGCGGCGCCACTCCCAACGAAGCAGTCGGCACTATCGACGCTATGTGGAAGAAGAATCTGAACAGCACTGAGCTTTCATCCATGCCGCATTTCTATATGCAGGGCGGCCTCGCATATGAGGACATGGGCAAGATGGACAGGTTCCTTATGACAATGGTAGCAAACATCAAGGGCAAGAAAAATGCAGATGGTGTAAATCCGATGAAGCTTTCTCAGGATAACACGTCCATCGACTTTATTAAGCCTCTCGTTGACTATGTCAATAGTCTCTGAATTGGAAATACAAGGCAGACCTGATTTTTCGGGTCTGTCTTTTATTTTGCGCAGTAATCCGCCTTACCTGTTTTCATCCACAGCTGAAATTCAGCTCAATCGCCTCTTTCCACATTTACTCAACAAAAATGTGGAAAGATTCCACGCTCCCACTGTGTCTTTTTTCTGCCTTTGCCGTAAAACAGGCTGTAAAAGTGTTGGAATCCTTTGGATTATTATGTTTATCTGTATCTTTTGATTGTTTTCCCACGACTTTCTGGAATTTTCGTATTTTCAGCGAAATTAAAACACGGAAGTTTATAACATTCGCAGTTGAAACTCTGGAGGGCCGTCAAGCCGGTTTCCACAAAAGAGACTGTCCATGCAAGCGGAAACAGCATAAAAAATACCGTCCTTTCGGACGGTATTTTTTAATAAACGATATTCATATTCGACTGGGGTTCAACAGTTACAGAAGGATTTTCCTTAAAGTAATTCAAAATCAGATCTGCCATTTCCATATTGATTTCTTTTACAAGCTCACACTCTGTATACTCCGGATAACCTCCTGCACCGCAGGCACGATAGTTATTAACACAGATATTAAACCAGTCTGTGTCAGCAACCTCCCTGCCCTTATGCAGAAGTCGGGTTACTCTCTGTCCCAGAGGTCTGCGTAAATCCAGTGTATACTGAATTCCTGCATAGTAGTCGTAATTATAATGCTCCACCTTCGGCTTCAGGAAAGCATCAGAAATGGCAAGCTCACCGTTTTCATTCAGGGCAAAGTATTCTGCACTGCGTTCAATTACCCTCCGCAGGTTCTTACCACTGATTTTCAGTACCGCAAGAGTATTGGGGTATGGATAAGCAGTAAGCACATCTCTGCGCCGCACAGTCTGAGGCAGACCTGCAACCTCATTTGCAAGGCTTGCGGCTGATATGTCTGCACCGGAGCAGCTGAGCTGAACCATATTAAAGAAGCTTGCAATTCCGCTGCCTTTAAACGCCATCTGAAGATGATCCTCGGGCATAAGCTCACGGCTCAGGTGGCCTACCTCAATGTCAAGCCATTTCTCTGCACCCTCATTGAGCTCACCGAACCTGTGAATAAGCTCTTCACTGCACTCCCCCTCCGCAGGACAGGTAATGCTGGAAATCTGCTTTTCGCTGCCGTTCAGTTTAACATCAACGCACACAAACTCTCTTCCGGAATCTGTGGGCTGCACAATAAAGGTATTGTAAAGCTTTCTTCCCTTTACGGACATATGCTGATGACCGGTGAGAAGAATATCAAAATCAAGCTCCTCGCATATTCTGTACGCTGCATTTTCTGTGCTTGTACTGAGAAGCTTTCCTGTATTCAGATCTCTTTCAAATCCGCCGTGATAGATGCACACTGTAATGTCGCACTTGTCTTTAATTTCCTCAAGAGCCTTTTTTGCTGCGCTGACAGGATCGGTAATTTTAAGCCCTTTAAGATGTTCCGGACGTTCCCAGACGTTTACATGGTCGGTTACAATACCCACAAGACCTACTCTGAGTCCGTTTTCAAGTACATGGATGCGGGCCGGATATTTACTGCCGCCCTCTGATTTTTCCGCATTCTGGCAGACACATTCGGCATTGAGTGCGCCAAGATATTCTTCAAGATAGGCTGTGCCGTAGTTAAAATCATGATTTCCCAGAGTCACATAATCATAGCCGCAGCAGTTCATTATACCGGCTATTTTTGCAGAATCTCCTATGGAATCATGGCAGAAAGTGCCGAGAGGTGAACCCTGCAAAATGTCTCCGCCGTCAATTATAAGGGTATTGCCGTCTTTCTGAAAGCGGTTTGCACATTTGAAAAGTCCTATATTTCTTTCTCCCTCACTGTGGTAATCAGTGGGATAAAAGAAAGCGTGGATGTCGGAGGTGAAGTAGATACGAAGATTTTTTTCATCCATCTTACTCACCCCGGATAAGCTTGGTGCGTATCTTTGAGGATATAGTTTCAACTATAAGGACAAGGATAATAAGTCCCAGCAGAATTGCGCCTACTTCATTCCAGCGGTATGCACTCATGGCAAAAATAAGAGGTGCGCCGATACCGCCTGCTCCCACAAGACCCAGAACTGTTGCATCACGCAGGTTCATATCGAATCTGTAAATCAGGGTAGACATGAAGTCGGCGAAAAGCTGAGGCAGAATTCCGTAGCGGATTTTCTGGAAAGTAGTGCAGCCCGCTGCATCAAGTGATTCAAGTATCCGCTTATCGAGGTTTTCTATACTCTCAATAAACATCTTTGAAACCATGCCGATGGAGCAGAGGCTCATGGTGAGAAGTCCTGCAAAGGGGCCGGGGCCTGTAACTCTTATGAACATAAGTCCATATATAAATGCAGGAATAGTGCGGATAGCGGCTATTGCCATTCTGCCTATAAATGCAACAGGCTTGGGCATAAGGTTTGAAGCGGATATAAAGGACAGCGGGACGGAGATTACTGCACCCACAACAGTTCCCAGAAATGCAATGCAAAGTGTTTCAAGCAGCAGATATGCTACGCCGCTCTTTCCGAAATTAAACAGCAGCTTTGTATCAGGATGGAAGATACCGGACAGTATGTTTCCTGCAACCTCCAGACCCTTTCCGTTACTGCTGCTTACCTCTACGGTAGAGCTTGACCATGCCAGAAGGCAGGCAACGGCAAAAGCAATAATCAGCTGAAGCACCCATGTTTTCGGAGCTTTTTCGTAAGCTTCTTTAATTGAATTATTCATGTTTATGCCTCCTTTCAGCTGAGATGCTTTCTGATGGCATGGCTGATGCCCTCAATAGCAATAACTGTTATAAACAGTACAATAAGGATCATGCCGACGCTGTCATATTCACGCCAGCCGATCTTTTCGTTCATTATAAGTCCCAGTCCGCCTGCGCCTACATAACCGAGGATAGAGGCGTATCGGACATTACCTTCGAGGCAGAAAAGAGATACCGAGAGGTAAGTCGGCAGAATCTGAGGGAATACTGCTGTTCTGAAGGCCTGCATCTTGGTAGCGCCCAGAGCTTCCATAGCTTCAAAGGGGCCCATGTCAACAGTCTCGATAACCTCAAAGAGCTGCTTTCCGATGTATGCAAAGGTAAATACTGCAATAGCAAAGGTACCTGCCATAGTGCCGAGGCCGAAGATGTAGGTAGCAATAAGCGCACAGACCAGAGTAGGCAGAGTTCTCACAAGACTCAGAAACAGTCTCTGAATTGCAATAACAACCTTGCTGCTTATGATGTTGCTTGCTGCAAGGATTGCAGCGGGAATTGCCAGAACTGCGCCTATAAATGAACCCAGAACGGACATCTTTATGGTATCCCATAAGGGCTGCCAGATTTTAGGCATATATGAGGTTTTCGGAGGGAACATGGCTTTCAGAATATCAAAAAACTTGCTGCCGTTTCTGCCCAGCACCTCAAAATTGAAGCCCGTAATATGTACCGATACTATTGTGCATACAAGCAGAATCAGCAGTATAAGAGGCAGTCTTGTAAAGCGCTCCTCTACTTCCTTGCCGTTAGGCAGGCGGTACTTTTTAGGCTTGAAGATTCGGTCATAGAGCTTCATTCCATTTCCTCCCGGGCTGCGTCCTCCCCATAGATGGAGTCAAGGACTGCCTTGTCAACCTTATCGGAGGGGCCGTCATAGACTATCCTGCCGGCACGTATACCGATGATGCGCTGTGCATACTGCAAGGCCAGCTCTACATGGTGGATGTTCAGAAGAATGGATATACCCATATCCTTATTGATGCGCACAAAGTCCTCCATAACCTGCTTTGCGGTAACAGGGTCAAGAGCAGCAACGGGCTCGTCGGCAAGGATGATTTTGGGATCCTGTGCAAGTGTTCTTGCAAGTGCAACTCTCTGCTGCTGACCGCCTGAAAGCTGGTCTGCACGGATATATGCCTTATCCAGTATGCCGACATTATCAAGAGCCTCAAGAGCGGTAATCTTGTCCTTCTTGCTGAATGCACCCAGAAGCACACGCCAGAAGGGCATCTCGGGAACTCTTGCTGATAATACATTTCTTATAACAGTAGTACGGGAAACCAGGTTGAAAGACTGAAACACCATTCCTATACCACGGCG
Organism: Oscillospiraceae bacterium; assembly: GCA_020025655.1. GTDB lineage: Bacteria > Bacillota > Clostridia > Oscillospirales > Oscillospiraceae > Limivicinus. The sequence goes on along the minus strand of JAHHRR010000011.1, from coordinate 3,464 downwards.
GAACTTTCTCAGGGATTTACCCTGCAGCTCGCTTACATTTGTACCGTTAACGGTAAGTGTGCCGCTTGTAATATCGTGCATACGGTTTACAGAGCGCAGAAGTGTGGATTTACCTGCACCGGAAAGACCGATTATAGCCACAAACTCGCCGTCTTCAATTTTTAAATTTACATCATCAAGTCCAACTGTACCGTTGGGATAAACTTTTGAAACATGGTCGAATTCGATCATGGAGTACACCTCGCTTATAAATATAAAAAGAGGAGAGGACTCCCCACCGGTTTGAGTCCGGGTTGGTCCTCTCCTCCAAAAGTCTGTTTTGAAGAGAGCTAATTACTTAGATAACTCCTGAATGAGCTTCTGAGCCTCACGCTCGCTGTCGTAGTCGGCAGACTGTGCAACCTGATAGCCGTTGTGGCTGTAAATTGCGATAACTTCCTTACCCTCGGGGGTGTTGCCGATGTTGATGAAGGCATTCTGAAGAGCCTCGATCAGATCAGCATCCATGATGGGAGAGGACTTGCTGACGGAAATGGTGTCGTTGTAGATGGGGGAGGTTACACCGATGACGTTGGTCTCTTCCCAGATGGAAGCTTCACGCTCAAACTCGGTGTTCCAGCGCTCTTCATAGTCACGGCGAGCATCTGCATAGGTGCAGAGAACGTCGATCTGGCCGGAAGCCAGACGAGCAAATGCGGAAGCGTAGGAATCAGCCTGAACAGCGCTGTCCAGATCGGTGATGCCCTTTTCAAAGTGATCCTGCATCCACAGAGAGGGGTAAACGTAACCAGCAGGAGAGGAAACGCCCATGACACTCCAGTTTGCGCTGTTGATGTCGTCCCAGGTCAGCTCTTCGCCGGCGTTGACCTTAGCAGCAAGCTCCTGACCCTTTTCGGAGGGGCCTGCGATCATAAGAGCACGGTAGGAAACAGCCTGATTCTCGGAAGCCTCGGTGGGCTGACCGTCGTTCCAGGACTTGGCATCGTCAAAGTCCTTGCTCAGACCGTCACGGGTAGCAGTAAGGATAACATCTGCACCGTCATCGTAAAGGACATAGGTGCTTCCGGGGATAAGGCCGATATCAGCAGTACCGGCGCTCAGAGCTTCACCGACAGCCTCAAAGGTGGTGCCGACGTTGATAACAACTTCGCCGATTTCATAGCCCTGCTTGAGCATCTCAGCCTTGAGCAGATCCTTAAGGGGCTCAGTTACAGTGATGATTTCATCGGGTTCACGGGAAGGAACGAAGTATACGCTCAGCTTCTCGATGTTCTTAACTTCTGCTTCCTCAGCAGGTGCATCCTCTGCGGGAGCTGCATCTTCTGCGGGTGCGGGCTCTTCAGCAGGTGCCTTCTCGCCGCCGCAAGCAGCCAGCATACCTACGCAGAGAACCAGTGACAGGATAAGTGCAAGAGTCTTTTTCATTTGGTTTCCTCCTAAATATTTTTATCTGTCAGATTCCGGTATGCACATTTGCTCCAAAACATAAAAGGAGCAGTGCAACATACCGCATTTAGAAGTATATCACACTGCTGCTCAGAATTTTTTCCCGATTTAGTTACAATTTTTCTTTTTGTTCGATTCTTTGCCCAGAAGGTACTTTCCCATAAGCTCTTCAAAGGCAAGTATTATCCTGCCGAAGAAAGGATTTGGCACACCGCCGATAAGAGTCTGCTTTGCACCATCCACCACAAAGGTAAGGTCAGAAAGGGTTGCAAGGGTGGAATCAGAACGTCTTGTAAAGCAGATTATCTTATATCCCTTCTGCTTTGCGGTTTTAACATCGTTTATTACAGGTGCAGTCTCTCCGCTCTGGGAAATTGCTATCATAAGGGCCGGATTTACATTTGTTTCCAAACCGTTCTGATCGTGAAAAATCATAAAGTCATAGAAATGAACCTTGTTATACACCATAAATCCGCAGACTGCAAGGCGCTGAACCAGATAATCCGCCACAAGTTCGGAAAAGCCCCGGCCTTCCACGAATATTTTCTGATCCTGAAATTCGGACAGAATCTCGCAGAACTGCCTGCCCTTTTCCTCGTCGTAATTATCTATAAGCTCCTGAAGCGCCGCAGTTCCCGAAGCCTGATCATAGGCGTTTACACGCTGGGAGAGGTGATAATACAGCTCGCTGTAACCGTCGAAGCCAAGTCTCTGGCACATTTTTATAATAAAAGTAGTAGACACATAGTTTTCGCTTGCAATCTGGTGGATACCCACCCTTTTTTCGCCCTTTTCTATGTGATCTATAATACTGGTTATTATGTTTGTCTCCTCCTCGGACAGGAGATTTGTAAGAATATAGTAGTTTTTGTTCAAGAAAGAGCTCCTTTCATCCCATTTGAAAGCCTTTAAGCTATATTTTAACATATATTTCGACTTTTTAAAAGCTTAATAATTTCAAATTTTCCAAATGTGACAAAGTCTCTTGCGGCGGATTCTTCTTTCTGATATCATTTAGCAAAGAATTTTAACTGCAAGGAGAAAAACTATGGATACAGGCAGAGAGCTCAGCCCTCAGGAGCGTAAGCGTCTTTTAAAATTTGAAGCCTTATTTGCACAAATGGAAGCCGCAGGCTGGAAACCGAAATATCTTACATGGAGCCTGACGGCCGCAAATGTTCTGGCGCTGCCGGCAGCACTTCCCTTTGCACTTGCAGTCTTTATCCCCTATTACAAGCTCCACGGAACATTCTGCCCGTTAACCTACGGACTGAATTTTTTAAACATCTTTTTAATGATGTTCGCAGGAGTGCTTATTCTCTCGGTTGTGCATGAGCTTATTCACGGTCTGACATGGGGCATATTTGCAAAGAATCATTTCAGCTCCATTTCATTCGGTTTTATCCTGAAAAGCCTGAACCCCTACTGCAATTGCAGTGAACCGCTTAAAAAATGGCAGTATATTACAGGTGCCCTGATGCCCATAATTGTTTTAGGTATCATCCCCGGTATATTTGCCGTGAAAACAGGCTCGATTCTGCTTCTTTTTATGTCGATACTTATGATTTTCGGCGGAGGAGGAGATATTCTTATTGTCCTGAAGCTCCTTTTCCACAGAAGTGAAAAAGCAGAGGTTTTATACTGCGACCATCCCACTGATTTCGGTGCTGTTGCTTTTGAAAGATAAAAATAAAAGCTGAGCGATATATAATCGCTCAGCTTTTTTATTACTGTTTAGGTTTTGCCTCTCCGGCAGGCTTTGCCTTGGGTTTTCCCTTATAATAAGGCTTTTTACCGCCTTTTTTCTTGGGATAATACGGCTTTTTATTCTCGCCGCCCTCTTTGGGCTGAGCGCCGTTTTCTGCTTTCGGAGGCTTGGGACCGGTTTTGGGCTTTGCAGGGCCGTTCTTTTGAGGATTGGGCTTGCCGCTGCGCTTTTTCTGATTGCCTGCGGGCTTTTCGCCATCAAACTTCTTAGCGTCGGGTTTACGCTGCTGGGGCTTTTTGCCGCTGCGCTC
>JAHHRR010000010.1 GCA_020025655.1 Oscillospiraceae bacterium | reverse complement strand
TCAAGGTTGTCGACCTCAAGACTGACCCTCAGCTTATGGGTGCTCTGGGTGCTGCCGAATATGCCCGTCAGAAAGGCCTGGCAAAGAAGTAAATCGGACTTCTGCACAAGATATACATAAATTAGAACATAAAAAGCAAACTGTGTCACAGTTTGCTTTTTTTATTGTGCAAAATAATGTAAAGTTCTTGCAATATTATAACTAATCGAGTAATATAAGCACTAGCATAGTAATATGGGACATACCACGAAGGATGTCACCTTACAGTAAATTATGCTGCCGGAACACCGGGAAAATATTTTTGGCGGTATAACCGCCGCACACCGACCCTCCAAAAACAACGGGCGGTGATGAAAGGAAAAAACATGAAAAAAAGAATAACAGCGATTCTCATGGCTGCACTTATGCTGACCGGAATATTAGCCGGCTGCGGTGCGCCTGCAGAACAGGGTGACGAGAGTACTCCTGCGGAAAGCAGCTCTCCTGCAGCAAAAACCAACGAAATTACAGTAGGTATTGCAAATGATCTGGCAGAGAGTCTTGACCCCCATGCAGCAGGCTCCAGTGCTGGAACCCGTGAAGTAATGTTCAATGTGTTTGAAGGCCTGATGAAGCCCACTCCCGAGGGTGAGCTTGTACCCGCAGTTGCCGAAAGCGTAGCCGTATCTGAGGATCAGCTGACCTATACATTCACTCTTCGTGAGGGTGTCAAATACCACAACGGAGAGAACGTCACTGCTGAGGATGTGGTCTATTCAATAGAGCGCTGCTCAACTCCCGACGAGGCAGGCATCATTGCCGAGCCTGCACTGGGTATTATTGAAAAGATCGAAGCATTAGATGAACACAGTGTTGCTCTCACCCTGTCACACCCCGACGGAGAGTTTTTGAATTATATGACTGCCGCAATAGTTCCTGCCGATTACACCGAACAGGCTACTGCACCTGTTGGTACAGGACCTTTCCGCTTTGTAAGCCGTGCAGCTCAGGACAGCATAGTTCTTGAAAAATTTGATGAATACTGGGGCGAGCCTGCATATCTGGATAAGGTTACATTTAAAATAATCGAGAATGCCGACAGCATGGTTCTTTCTCAGCAGTCAGGTGCAATTGATTTCTGCAACCACCTGCCTACCGTTCAGGCGGCACAGCTTGGTGATGAGTTCCAGATTGTAGAGGGAGCTATGGCTCTGGTTCAGGCTCTTTATATCAACAACAAGGTTGCACCTTTTGATAACGAGCTTGTGCGTCAGGCTCTCTGCTACGGTACTGACCGCCAGCAGATTATAGACCTTGCCTTTGACGGATACGGCACCATTGTCGGCTCCAGTATGTATCCTGCACTGAGCAGATATTTCGATGAAACTCTGGTAGACATCTATCCCTATGATGTAGAAAAGGCAAAGGAACTTCTGGCAGAAGCCGGATATCCTGACGGTTTTAACATGACAATTACCGTTCCTTCCAACTATCCCCAGCACGTTGATACTGCTCAGGTAATTGCAAACCAGTATAAGGAAATCGGTATAAATGTTGAGCTTAAACCCGTTGAATGGGCTACATGGGTAAGTGAAGTGTACAAGGGCCGTGATTTTCAGGCTACTATTACAGGTCTTGATGCACACACTATGACTGCAAGAGCTATGCTTGAACGTTTCCAGTCTGAGCATGGCAAGAACTTTGTTAACTACGAGAGCAAAGAATATGACCGCCTGATCAGTGAGGCAATGGCTGCAGCTGATGATGCCAAGCGTACAGAGCTTTATAATCAGGCTCAGCGTGATATGGCAGAGAATGCGGCGAATGTATATATTCAGGCTCCCGCTGACCTTGTGGCTGTCCGCAAGGGACTTGAGGGCGTTCGCTTCTATCCTATTTATGCATTGGATATGGCAGGCCTGCACTGGGCAGAGTAAATAAATAAAAAAAGAGTGTAGATAAATAAATGAATTGCGGTAATTTTTACCGTAATCCCGGAGAGGAGGCGTAGGCCGTGAAATATGCAGTAAAAAGAATTTTTATGCTGCTTTGCACCATGGTTATCGTCTCCTTTTTGGCGTTTGCGGCATTTGAACTTATATCAGGCAGCGCAGCGGATACGATGCTGGGTACACAGGGTACAGCTGAGGAAATAGCAGCGCTGGAAGAACAAATGGGGCTGAACAGACCGTTCCTGACAAGATATTTTGACTGGTTCTTCGGCTTCTTTACCGGAGATATAGGTACATCGCTCCGGTACAATCAGCCGATATGGCAGCTTATTGCACCGAAACTCGGCGTTACACTGTGCCTGAGCATATTGAGCTTTATGCTTATTATTGTGGTGTCCATTCCCCTTGGAGTGAGGTCATCACGCTATAACACAGGCGTAAAAGACGGACTCTGGAGCAGTATCACCCAGTTCTTTATGGCAGTTCCGCCGTTTTTTACAGGCGTTCTGCTTACATGGATATTCAGCATAGTGCTGCACTGGTACAATCACGGACAATTTCCCGGACTTAAAGAGAATTTCTGGGGTTCCGTTGGATATCTTATGTATGCTGCAATCGCAATCGCAATTCCCAGAATTGCCATGACTATGAAAATGCTTCGCAGCACTATTCAAAATGAGCTGTCCAAAGGCTATGTGCGCACAGCCATTTCACGTGGTAATGACAGACCTAAAGTTTTGAGCCGTCACGTTCTTAAAAACTCACTTGTACCGGTTGTAACCTTCCTTGCACAGACTATGGCTGAAATCGTGGCTGCAAGCGTTGTGGTGGAGCAGGTTTTCGCAATCCCCGGTCTGGGCCGACTGCTTGTTGCAAGTATTGCCGACAGAGATTTTCCGGTGGTACTGGCTCTTGTTGTTATACTTGCATTCTGGGTTGTTTTTATAGGTATGCTTGCAGATATCATAAATCAGTATATCGACCCCAGACTTAAACTCGGAGGTGACCGCAAGTGAAAAAAAGAAACGGCTACCTTACGGCAGGTTATATACTCACAGGAATTATTGCTGTGTTTGTGATAGTGGGCTTTTTCTGGAAGCCTTATGATCCTACTGCCATGATGACAGGTCCTAAATTTGACCCGCCCTCATTGCAGCACATCATGGGAACCGACAACTTCGGCCGTGATATTTTCAGCAGAGTTCTGGAAGGTGCAGGTTCTACTATTTTAATATCAATATGCACAGTTATGATAGGTGCTGTTGCCGGTACTGTGATAGGCGCACTTACCGGATATTTCGGCGGCATTGTGGACGAAGTGCTTATGCGCCTGAATGATGCGCTGACTGCATTTCCCAGTGTGCTGCTGGCTCTTGTTATTGTAGGCGTTACAGGCGGCGGTAAATATAATGTTATACTTGCGCTGGGAATAGTTTTCATCCCCAGCTTTGCCAGAGTAACAAGGACAGCTTTTGCATCAATAAGAGATGTTAACTATATTAAAAGCGTTCGCCTTATGGGCGCAAATCCGCTTAGAATCCTGCTTGTGCATATGCTGCCCAATACACTGTCAGTTCTTCTGCCGGCAATTACTATCGGATTTAACAACGCCGTTCTGGCAGAAGCATCAATGAGTTATCTCGGAATAGGCATTCATCCGCCTGATGCATCTTTGGGCTATATGCTCTCAGAGGCTCAGGGAATGCTCAGACTTGCTCCGTGGTATGCCCTGTTTACAGGCGGAGTTATTGTTGCTGTAATATTCGGCGTAGGTCTTATAGGCGAGGGCCTTCAGCGCCGTGGTAAGGAGACACTTTGATGCTGGAAATCAAGGATTTAAGAGTACGCTTCCATAACCGAAGCCGTGATGCGGTGGCAGGTGTGAGCCTTAAAATAGAAGAGGGCGAAATTATGGGGCTTGTGGGCGAATCCGGCTCAGGAAAGACTGTTACGGCCATGTCTGTTGCGGGACTTCTGCCCAGACGTCAGTGCGATTACTCAGGCGAGATACTGCTTGACGGAAAAGAGCTTCTCCATGCTGACCGCTCAATCCTCAGAACCGTTCAGGGCAGAAAAATAGGCGTTGTTTTTCAGGAACCTATGAACGCAATGGATCCGCTTATGAAAATAGGCCCTCAGGTAGAGGAAACTTTAAAAATTCACACCGATTTAAAACCAAAAGAGAGAAAAGCACTTGCAATCGAGGCTTTGAAAGCTGTTGAACTGCATAATCCCGAGGAAGTATACGGCAAGTATCCCCATGAGCTTTCCGGCGGTATGTGCCAGAGGGCTATGATTGCGGCAGCTGTTGTTGCAAAGCCGGAGCTTCTGCTTCTGGATGAGCCGACAACAGCACTGGACATTACCGTTCAGGCACAGATTCTGGAGCTGCTGAAAAAGCTGAATGCTGAGTCAGGCATTTCAATGCTCTTTATAAGCCATGATCTGAACGTGGTAAGAAAGCTGTGCAAGAAAGTTGCGGTTATGCAGAGGGGCGTAATTGTGGAAAGCGGAAATACAGATGATGTTTTCTATAACCCCAGGCATGAATATACCAAAAAGCTGATAGACGCAATCCCTACCCGGGAGCGGAGGGAAGAATAATGGAAAGAGAACTTGTTTTATCTGTTGAACATCTGTCTGGAGGTTATCAGGCAGGCGGCTTTTTAAAACACGGCCCCTATGAAGAGGTTCTCCACGATGTGAGCTTTGAGGTGGGAAAAGGCGAGATTCTCGGGCTTGTGGGTGAATCCGGTACAGGAAAATCCACTCTTGCAAAGCTCATTCTGGGAATGGTCAAGCCTGAATCCGGCAGAATAGTCCACTATTCAGAGCGGCCTCAGATGATTTTTCAAAACCCGTACAGCTCGCTTAATCCTGCGTATCCTGTTTCATGGATAATGGAGGAACCCCTGAGAATAATGGGTGTTAAGAATAAGGAGGAGCGCAAAGCAAGGGTGCTTGAAATGCTCAAGCTTGTGGAGCTTCCAGATGAGTGCCTTGAGGCAAAGCCGCATGAGCTTTCCGGCGGTCAGCGGCAAAGAGTTTCTATTGCAGTTGCGCTTATACAGCAGCCCAAATTCCTTATTGCCGATGAACCTGTGAGCGCACTTGATGTTACTATTCAGGCTCAGATACTGAAGCTTTTAAAGAGACTTCGCAGGGAGCTTGATCTGAGCTACCTCTTTATAAGCCATGACCTGAATGTGGTGTACCAGCTCTGCGACAGAGTTCTTGTGATGAAGGACGGAAAAATTGTGGAGCAGGGAAGCATAGAAGAGATATATAATAATCCTCAGCACGAATATACAAAGCAGCTTTTGTCTGCGGTCGAATAAAAGCAGAGCCGTATGGCTCTGCTTTTTATGTGAAAATCATAGAATATGTAAAAATTCATTGTCCATTTCTTAAATAAGCTTAAGAAACCTTGTAGAATATAATAATATTTGATATTTTTATACTATCGGCAATTAAAATTAAACGCTGTTATTTTAGTGCCGTCCCCTAGATGTAAAAATAAAACGAGGAATGAAAAATAACGCTGTAAATACAGTGCGTTGAGAGTATATAGGCTTGACTAATAATAAAATTAGTCTATAATATTAACGCTATTATACAATGCGTTAATTATATGGAAAAGGAGATGGTCGTTGTGATTCCGAAGCCTGAAAATGCCCAGATTAAGAAAGCAGGTGAATCTGAGCATAAAGAGAAGAATGCTGTGTCACCTGTTAAAAAGGTATTCCAGTTAATACTTGCGGTGTATGTAATCGTAATGGCTGTTTTCTTCAGTACCGCTTATCCGGGAAATCCGGTAGGTGCAGGTATAATACCGGAGGAGGTTCCCGCTGAGGTTCCTGAGGAAGTTCCGGAAGAAAGCCACGAAAGCTCACCCCTGCCCACTCCGGAGACTCCGGCAGAAGGCGAAGGTGTAGACATCGCAGAACTGCCCGAAGGCGCTTCGGAAGCAGATGTTAATATAAGCCAGGGCGATGGAACGGAAGCTCCCGATGAGATTGCCGAGCTGCCCGGTGAGGACCGTAAGAATCTTCTGGAAGCAGAGGTGCAGAATATTACTCCGCTTGAAAACTGCGTAGATGAAACCGGATATGCTTTTTATAATGAAGCTGCATTCAACCGCCAGACCGGCGACAAAATGCTGGATGAGGCGGCTCAGGAGGTTTTGAACTCCATTACCAATGACACCATGACAAAGAAAGAAAAGGCAAGAGCTATTTTTGACTTTGTTCAGGGAAAGATAAGGTATATGGGTACCTCCGATAAATCCAACTACCGCATTGCGGCAATAGACGCAATTTCCACAAGAATGGGTGACTGCTACTCCTATTATGCAGCAGCAAGAGCACTTCTTACTGTTGCGGGAATTGACAACCTTGAGGTTCGCAGAGTATGTGATACCTCAGACCACTGGTGGAACCTTGTAAACTGCGGCGACGGCTGGTATCATTTCGATGCTACACCCCGTGGCGGCAAAATGCCTCAGTTTGTGAGCTTTATGTTTACAGACCAGCAGGCGGAAAACTATACAAGAGATACTGTCAATATGGTTGGCTATCCCAACTATTACACCTTTGATGGTTCCATCCTGCCCGAGCGGGCAAGCTGATTCGGCTGAATTTAATTTACATATATGAAAATCTATGCTCCTCCGGCCTTAGGGTCGGGGGAGATAAGAGACTTATTGAGTAAACCAAAATTAGCTTCAAACAATGTTTAAATTTGAAAAGAGGAAAAACATGAAAAAATTTATTGCACTTACACTTGTACTTATGATGGCTCTTTCACTTTGCGCCTGCGGCAGCAAGGCACCTGCAGAAGAAACTCCCGCTGAGGAATCCGCAGCAAACAGCAAGTTTGTCTTTGACCTTAACGGAACCCAGCTTGCAGTTAATGCCGACTTTGCACCCCTTCACGAGAAGCTCGGCGAAGAGGACAGCTATTTTGAAGCAAAGAGCTGCGCATTTGACGGCCTTGACAAGACCTATACCTACGGCAATGTTGAAATCATAACCTATCCCGACGGTGATATTGATCGCATTTCCAGCATCCGTCTGCTTGATGAGACTGCTGCAACTCCCGAGGGCATCAAGATCGGCTCTACCACTGAGGAAGTTGTTGCTGCATACGGTGAGGACTTTGAGGATGTTCTGGGCGAGTACACCTATAAAGACGGCGATGCTCAGCTTTCCATTCTCTTTAACGACGGTGTTGTTATTTCTGTTACCTATTTCTCTTTAACCAACCTGAACGCATAATATAAGGCTCAGGAGCGGATATGCAGAATAATGTTTTAAACTATCTATATGATATAGTGGGAAAATGCCCCCAGAAGACAGCATATTCCGACGGGGAAGTTTCTCTGACTTTTGAACAGGTTTATCACAGAAGCAGAGCCATTGGCAGTTTCCTGCATGAAAAGAATATCTATAAGAAGCCTGTTGTAATTTTTATGAAAAGAGGGCCGGAAGAAATTTCGGCTTTCCTCGGAGTAATCTCCGGCGGCTGCTTCTATGTACCTGTGGACGAGGAAATGCCCGCAGGAAGAATTCAGCTTATTTTAAATAATGTACAGTCTCCGCTTATAATCTGCGATGACTATACCCGTGAAAATGCCGCAGGCTTTGAGCTTAACGGTGCAGAGGTCGTTCTCTATGAGGATGTTATAAAAGCTCAGGAGAATGATGAAGCTCTCAGCACTATCCACCGCAATGCACTTGATATTGACCCTATCTATATTGTCTTTACCTCCGGCTCCACCGGCATACCAAAGGGTGTTGCCGCCTGCCACAGATCGGTAATAGACTATATCGAACAGCTGTCTGAAATCCTTGACTTCAACGAAAACACAGTTTTCGGAAACCAGACACCGCTTTATTTTGATGCCTGCCTAAAGGAAATTTATCCTACACTGAAGTTCGGAGCAACAGCCTATATCATTCCCAAAAAGCTGTTTTCAATCCCCACAGCACTTGTGGAGTATCTCAACGAACATAAAATCAACACTATATGCTGGGTTGTTTCGGCACTTACTATGGTCAGTGCCTTCGGAACCTTCAAGGAGCTTAAACCCGAATACCTCCATACGGTTGCATTCGGAAGCGAGCTTTTCCCTGTAAAGCAGCTCAGACTCTGGCAGCAGGCTCTGCCCAATGCCAGATTTACAAACCTCTACGGGCCTACTGAATGCACCGGTATGTGCTGCTACTACCATGTTGAAAGAGACTTTGAGGATAATGAGATAATTCCTATCGGAAAACCTTTCCCCAACAGAGAAATCCTTCTTCTGAAGGAAGGAAATGTACCGGCAGGAGAAGGCGAAGAGGGAGAAATCTGCGTAAGAGGTACAGCTGTTACGCTCGGCTACTATAACGACCCTGAGCGCACCGCTGCCGCATTTACTCAGAATCCTTTAAATTCAGCATATCCCGAGCTTATTTACAGAACCGGTGACATCGGCAAGTTCAACGAGCATGGAGAACTGCTGTTCATGTCCCGCAAGGATCATCAGATCAAGCACATGGGCCACAGAGTTGAACTGGGCGAGGTTGAAATTAACATCAATATGCTGCCCGGTGTTCAGCTTGCAGCCTGCATATATGATTCTGCAAAAAAGAAAATCGTTCTGTATTATGTGGGTGAGGTCAGCCCTGCTGAGCTTACCGCAGCTGCAAAACCCAGACTCCCTCGTTATATGCTGCCCAATAAGATAGTAAAGCTGGATGAAATGCCGCTTACTGCCAACAGAAAAATCAATCGAGTAAGATTGACTGAAATGTATAATAATAAATAAAACCGAAAAGGAGAACATCATGGAAGAACTTCTCGACATTTTAAAGGACCTGCACCCCGATGTGGATTTTGAAACCGAAGAGCATCTCATAGACGACGGTATTCTGGACTCTATGGATATCGTAAGCCTTATCTCCGAGATAAGCGAAAACTTTGACGTCTCCGTTACTGCAAGAGACATTATCCCCGATAACTTCAACTCCGCTCAGGCACTCTATGCCATGATCGAGAGACTGGAAGACGAGGACTGATTTTAATACCAAAAAACTTGGGAGTACGGGTATATGCTTTTTACATCCTACGCCTTTATAGGGTTTGCAGCTTTACTGCTGCTGCTCTATTACGCACTGCCTAAAAAAGTACAATGGCCTCTGCTGCTGATTGCAAGCTGGATTTTCTATCTTGCAGCAGGAGTGGAGAACATAGTTTATATACTGACCACTACACTCACAACATTCCTTGCAGCTATTGAGATAGAAAATCTTGCCCGGAAGCAGAAGGACTATCTCAAAGAGCACAAGGAATTTACAAGAGAAGAGAAAAAAGAATATAAAGAGTCACAGAAGAAAATCCGCCTGCGCTGGGTAGCAGCCTGCATTGTTTTAAATCTGGCTATACTTGCGGTTGTGAAGTATTCAAACTTCTTTGTGGAAAACGTGAACGGTATTCTCCGGTCGGCAGGCTCTGAAAAGAGACTTTCTTTCCTGTCTATTGCGCTGCCGCTCGGTATTTCGTTCTACACCTTCCAGTCAATCGGATATCTTGTGGATGTCTACCGTGGAACTGTTGAAGCACAGAGAAATTTCTTTAAGTTTGCACTTTTCACATCTTTCTTCCCTGCCCTTGTACAGGGCCCTATAAACCGCTACGGAGATTTAAGCCGGACTCTTTATGAGCCTCACAGCTATGATTCCAAAACCGTAAGCTACGGTTTACAGCGTGTACTCTGGGGATACTTTAAGAAAATGGTTATCGCCGACAGAGTTCTGGCCGGTGTGGTAACTATTGTGGGAGATGTGGGTACATATAACGGGGCCTATGTTTTTGCCGGTATGTTCCTTTACACGCTCCAGCTCTATGCTGACTTTACCGGCGGAATAGATATTACTATCGGACTTTCCGAAAGCCTCGGCATAACGGTCAAGGAAAACTTCGACAGACCGTATTTCTCGAAATCTCTTAAAGAATACTGGCGCAGATGGCACATATCCATGTGCTCATGGTTCAGAGATTATCTCTTCTACCCCGTATCAATAAGCAAACCCATGCAGAAGCTGCTCAAGTTTTCCAAGGAACACTTCGGTGATAAGTTCGGAAAACGGGTTCCTGTATATCTTTCTTCATTCATAGTCTGGTTTGCAACAGGCCTCTGGCACGGCGCAAGCTGGAACTTTATTGTATGGGGACTGTGCAACTGGGCTGTACTTATGATATCCGAAGAGCTTGAGCCTCTTTATGACCGCTTCCATAAGCGTTTCCCCGGATACAGCGGCACATGGGTCAAGATTTTTCAGGTGGCACGCACATTTATGCTGGTATGCATAATGAACCTTTTTGACTGCTACCACTCCATAAGTGAAACTCTTCAGGCTTTCGGCTCCATGTTTACAGCCTCAAACTGGAATGTGCTTTATGACGGCTCACTGCTTAATATAGGCCTTTCCATGCTTGACTATGTTATTCTGGCAGTCGGAACAATAATAATGTTTACTGCAAGTATGCTCCAGAGAAAAAGACCTCTCCGTGACAGCATTGCAGAGCTTTCATACCCCCTGCGCTTTACAATCTTTTTCGGAATCTTCCTTATCATCTTACTGATGGGTGCCTACGGTGTGGGCTACGATTCCAGCCAGTTCATTTACAATCAGTTCTGAGCGGCAGGAAAACAAGGAGGATAAATTATGACAAAAAAGCGTAAAGCAATCAGAATAATAGTTTCTCTGCTTATAGTAGTTATAAGCCTGTTTTTCCTGCAAAGACTTCTGGTGCCTAAATATGTGGATGACATAATAGAAGGCGCTTTTATCAAGGAGTTTTACGACGAGGAAAACAAAGATTTCAACCTGATTTTTCTCGGAGACTGTGAGGTATATGAAAACTTCTCACCTCAGGTGCTCTGGGATGAATACGGAATAAACTCTTATATCCGTGGCAGCGCTGACCAGTATATATGGCAGTCCTACTATCTTCTGGAGGACACCCTGCGCTACACAAAGCCTGAGGCTGTGGTTTTTAACGTGCTTTCCATGCAGTTTGATGAATCTCAGCGTGAGGCATACAACAGAATGTCCCTTGAGGGCATGGAGTGGTCCTCTGCAAAGGTAAAAGCAATTCTTGCCTCAATGAAAGAGGACGAGCATTTCCTTGACTATGTTTTCCCCATCCTCCGCTACCACAGTAGGTGGAGCGAGCTGAACGAGGGAGATATCCGGTATATGTTTGACACAAAGCGTGTCTCCAATAACGGATATTATATGAGGGTCGATACCAGACCTGCCAAGGATGTGCCTGTCGGAAGGCCGCTTAATGATTACAGCTTCGGAGAAAACGCATGGAAGTATCTTGATATGATGCGTGAACTCTGCGAAAAAGAGAATATAGAGCTTATCTTAATTAAAGCTCCCAGCCTATACCCCTACTGGTATGAGGAATATGAAAAGCAGATTGATGATTATGCGGAAAAGTATAATCTTCGCTACTATAACTTCCTTGAACTGGGAGACGAAACAAAAATCAACTATGATACAGATACCTATGACGGCGGCCTTCACATGAACCTTAAAGGCGCCACAAAGCTGTCTGAGTATTTCGGCAGAATATTGTCCGAGGATGTGGGGCTCACAAATCTCAGAGGAGATGCTGAGCTTGAAAGAATCTGGGACGAAAACAGAGCCGAGTATGAGGCAGATAAAGAGGCCCAGTATCAACTATACGGTATAAAAGAAGGAACTTAATATGCGAGGAATCTGTGGTATATACAATTTTACAAAGGACGAGGAAATAAAGAGAGAAGTTCTCTCCGAGATGCTCAAAGCCATTTCCCACCGTGGCCCTGACGGAAGCGATGCGGTATGCTTTAATAAAGCTGCATTGGGCTATAATTTCCTTAACATAGATAAGCCGCAGGAGCACTGCCTTGTAAACGAAAACGGCAGCATCGCTCTTGTTTTGAACGGACGTATTTACAACGGAAAAGAGCTGAGAGCCGAGCTTGAAGCCAAGGGTTACAGCTTCCGCAGCAATTCCGATGAGGAAGTAATGCTTCACCTTTATGAAGATAAGGGCAGAGATTTTGCAAAATATCTCAACGGCCAGTTTGCAATCGCACTTTACGATGAGAACAACGGAGAGCTTCTGCTTATCCGTGACCATGTGGGTGTTTCTCCTCTTTATTATTCAGTTATTGACGGAAGAGTTGTTTTCGGCTCTGAGATAAAGGCAATCCTTGAGTTCCCCAACGCCCCCAGAAAGCTCAACTTAAAGGCTGTTGACCAGCTCATGAACTTCCCCGGTGTTGTGGCACCTGTTACCTTCTTTAAAGATATTTTCGCTGTCCGTGGCGGACATATGCTTTCATTTAAGAATGGTTCCGCAGAAGATATCTGCTACTGGGATATGACTTATCCTCAGGAGGAAAATGAGGATCTGGGAAGAGATTACTATGAGGAAAACCTCAGAGAGCTTTTAAAGAAAGCAATCGACAGGCGCTTTAACTGCGATACTCCTGCCGGCTTCTACATTTCCGGCGGTCTTGACAGCTCAGTTGTAGCCTGCTATATCGACAAATTCTTTGAGGGCAACAAATACTCATTCTCTGCAAAGATCGGCTCAGGAGATCTGGATGAAAGCCGTTTCCAGCAGATTATCAAGGATAACATTACCTCCGAAAACTTTGAGATAAAGGTTGCAGAGGGAGAAATACTCGAAAACCTGAATAAAGTTGTGTACTATGCAGAAAGCGGAATAAAAGAAAGCTATGACACAGCGGCCTACCTGCTTTCAGAGCTTGTACAGCAGTCTCCCGTGAGAGCGGTTTTAACCGGTCAGGGCTCTGATGAATTCTTCTGCGGATACGTCGGCTATATGCTGGACCAGTTCAGAAATATGCAGAGAAACCAGATTACCGCAGAGGAGCAGGAGATAAACCGCAGACTCTGGGGCGATCCCTTCTTCCGCTATGAGCGCAACCACCCCGAAATCCGTGAAACTCACGCTAAAGTTTACAGCAAAGAGATATTCGAAAAGCTTCCTGAGTTCTCCGCATTAAACGAAAGCCCCATTGATTTAAAAATGGTTGAAGGCCTTTCAGATCAGAAGAGACGTTCTTATATTGATTCAAAGCTCAGACTTCAGGATCATCTGCTTGCTGAGCACGGTGACAGAATGTTTGCGGCTCATGCTATTGAGGGCAGACATCCGTTCCTCGATCTTGATGTGCTTAACTTTGTTGCAAAGATGCCTGATAAGTATAAGCTGAACGGCACTAATGAAAAATACATTGTAAAGCGTGCAGGCAGAGGCATAGTTCCTGAGGAGATTCTGAAGCGTAAGAAATTCCCGTTCCAGGCTCCCGGTATGTCAAGCCTTGTTAAGAGCGCAGATAAGCTGCCGTATCTGGATGAGAAGCTTATAAAGAAGTACGGTATTTTCGATGCTGACTATGTAAATGAGCTTAAAAAGATATACAGTCAGGATGATTTTGTGCTCAAGGGCGCATATCAGATAGATTATCTGCTCATTGTTATGACTGTTACTATGCTTTGCGAGCACTATAATCTTACAGTTTAATCAAGGAAAAATAATGAAGAAAAGTATTGGTATTTTAGGCGGCATGGGGCCGATGGCTACTGCGGAACTGTTTTTTAAAATAGTTTCCATGACTAAGGCCGGCTCGGACAGAGAGCATATAAGAATTTATATGGATAACAATACCTCTATTCCTGACAGGACCGCTGCCATACTTTCCGGCGGAGCGGACCCCGTGCCAGCTCTCAGCGAATCAATTAAAAAACTCAGCAGCTGCGGTGCGGACTGCATAATAATGTCATGCAATACTGCACATTATTTTTATCCCACATTGCAGGAGCTGAGCCCTGTACCTATTATCAATATGCCGCAGGTTACTGCGGAGGAATGCAGGGAAAGCTTTCCGGGCAAAACTGCCGCAATTCTTGCCACCCGTGCAACAGCTCAGGTGGGAATATATCAGCAGGCGCTTGAGGCTCAGGGCATCAAATCAATGATACCTAATGAGCATGAGCAGGATATTCTTATGAAGATAATCTATGATGATATCAAAGCCGGAAAGCCCGCAGACAGTTACAGACAGGACATGGAATATGTTCTGGAGGAGCTTAAAAAGCGAGGCGCAGAGGTGTTCATCTTAGGCTGCACAGAGCTTTCAGTTGCAAATGAAGAACTGAAGCTCAGCCTTCCTGCTGTGGATTCAACTACTTCACTTGCCAAGGCTGCAATTAAATTCTGCGGCTATGAGCTTAAGTAAAAACCGCATAAATACAAAAATCCAAGCCGCAGTATGCGGCTTGGATTTTTTTAGAGGACTTATGTTCGGGGGAGACATAAGACAGGTAAAATATCAGTTAGAAGCGTGCTTCTCAAGAATACCTCTGAGAGCGGAGAGAGAACTGCTGTGGCAGTGCTCAATAATGGTGTCGCTGTTTTTTACTTCGCTCATAGCGCCATGGAGCATTTTGTGGCTCATGGTGCTGGTGAAGAAAATCATCAGGTCAGGGTTGCCCAATTTGTTTTTCAGGCCGCCTGAGGGCTTTGTGAACACTTTGGCTCTGCAATTATAGGATTGACACAGATCTTTATATCTTCTTTCCATACATTCGTTTCCGCCTAATATAACAACACTCATTTTAATTCTCCTTTATTACGAGTTAGAGCACCCTAACTTGGGGCTAAAAAGAAATACACCTTTAAACAGGTGCTAAATTACTACTTACTTCATAGGAGTTAACCTACACTAACTGGACATAGTTTAACTAATAATCAAGGATTTGTCAAGAATTTTTTTCGATTTCCAAAATTTATTTTAACGTGCTAAAGAGTTCATTATTACTTCTTGATTTTTTATAATTAAGGTGTTAACCTAATTGTATTATTTTGAAAGTAGGTGGAGCTATAATGAAAATACAGAAAGCCTCAGAAGACTATCTGGAGGCCATGCTGATGATGAAAGAGCAACATGGATACATCCGCTCCATAGATGTTGCCGAACAGCTCAAGGTAACAAAGCCCAGCGTGAGCTATGCTACTAAAAGACTTAGAGAAAACGGATATATTACCATGGATAAGGACGGTCTTATTACCCTTTCCGAAAGCGGAATGGAAATAGCCACCCGTATGTATGAAAGACATAAACTCCTCTCTAAATTTCTTATTAGGCTTGGTGTCAACGAGGCTCAGGCAAGAGAGGATGCCTGCAAAATTGAACATGATTTGAGTCAGGAGAGCTTTGAGGCTATAAAGGCACATATTGCAAGAGCGGAGAAGTATGTAAATGAAGCTCAGCTGCAAGAAAATGAAGATTGCTGAAAGGAATTTTTTCCTTCAGCCGACCTTGAAGGTTGCAGCTGATCTTCTGGGGAAGCTTCTTGTTCACGAAACGGATGAGGGCACAGCGGCAGGCATGATTGTAGAAACTGAGGCGTATATAGGCCCTGATGATGACGGCGCCCATTCTTACGGCGGGAAAAGAACTGCACGGACAGAGATTCAGTTCGGAATAGGCGGATTTTCCTATGTTTTCCCTATTTACGGTATGTATAACTGCTTTAACGCCGTCACAGCGGCCGAAGGCAGGCCGGAGGTAGTTCTTATACGGGCACTGGAGCCTGCTTACGGAATTGAGCTTATGAAGAAGCGCCGGGGTACGGATAAGGTTCAAAACCTCTGCTCAGGCCCGGGAAAGCTTTGCAGCGCTTTGGACATCGGCAAGGCTGAGTACGGTCTTGACCTTTGCGGAAGCTCACTTTATATTGCGGATTATAAAAGCTTCCGTCCGGACGAAATTGCGCTGTCGCCGAGAATTAACATTGACTATGCCGAAAAGTGCTGTGACTATCCATGGAGATTTTATCTTAAAGATAACTCCAATGTGTCAAAGGTGCAGAAACGCTTTGCGGCAGTGGGTACATTAAATGAAATAGACCCAAATAAAATCGGGAAGGTATGAAAATTCATACCTTCCCGGTCTTTTATTCGCCGAATTCTTCTTCGTCGGTTTCCTTGTCGATTTTGTTTTTCTTGTGTTTATAAAGGCCGGATGTAATGCTGAGAGCCACAAAAACAAGAACGCTGACCATAATAAACATCATTGCAAAGGTTGCGAAAGAACCTGCAAGGGCGTGATATCTGTGATAACTGACTATGAACCAGAAAATTCCCACTGCAAGACCTGCTGCGAGGCTTAAAAGCAGGTTGGTTTTAAAATCCGGCTTAAGCTTTCTGTCCCATATGCCGTTTCTTATGCAGTCGACAACGGTGTAAAGAGAAATGATAATAAGAATAATTGACTCGCCGCCGATATACTGAAAACCGGAGTTACCCATAGCAGTCTGAATGAAAATTGCTGCCACAAGGCCCCAGTATGCAAGCCAGAATCCTCGGCTTTCGATTTTCAGAAGCTTCTGCTCCTGCATTTCATCAATGTTATTTTTACGCTTCATCGCTTTCATCCTCCCAAAACAGTTCGTCCAGTCCTGCATCAAGTGCCCAACATATTTTAAGACACAATTTTATCGTAGGGTTGTATTCGCCCTTTTCTATGGCATTGATTGTCTGCCTTGAAACGCCGATTTTTTCGGCAAGGTCTTTCTGAGTCATATCTTTTTTAGTCCGCGCAAGCTTCAGCGCCATGTTCTTTGACATTCAGACATCTCCTTTCAGCATCTGCATAGTATCATATACTTTTCTTAGTGTCAAGTATAAATGACATTTAAACTAATTTATTTTACATAAAGTCGCATACAACCCACGGCATATGCAGAAGAACGGGCGTAACAGGAACGGCCTTTTGAGCGTAAAAAAGCGATACCGCAATTTAACTGCGGTATCGCCTGATTGCGTATTTAATTTAATCTCAGAGAGCTTCTCCGCCCATGTAAACGGCTTTGCGGGTTAAGTCCTCATCGCATACTACAAAGTCTGCAAGCTTGCCTTCCTCGATAGAGCCGATTTCGTCATATCTGGAAATCTGTTTTGCGGGGGTGGCGGTTGCGGCGGTTATGGCCTTTTCTTTGGGAATACCGAAGGAAACGGCATTTCTCATGCAGTCGTAAAGGTTTGTTGCTGCACCGGCAATGTTTCCGTCAGCCAGTCTTGCAACACCGTCTTTGAGAAATACATCCTGTCCGCCCAGCTCGTATTTGCCGTCGGGCATACCGCAGCAGCGCAGGGCGTCGGATATAAGGCAGATTCTGTCGGGGAAAAGCTTGAATGCCATGCGTACTATGCTGGGGTGAACGTGCATACCGTCGCAGATAAGCTCCGCTATTACATCATCTCGCTCAGAGGCGGCACCTATAACACCGGGCTTTCTGTGGTGAATGGAGGGCATGGCGTTAAACAGGTGGGTGCATTGTCTGGCACCGGCTTCAAAGCCCATTTTTGCTTCCTCGTATGTGGCATCGGTGTGACCCTCGGAAACAGTACAGAGCTTGCTTGCTTTTCTGATGAATTCTTCCGCACCGGGGAGCTCGGGAGCTACGTCAACAATGCGGATAAGGCCACCGCAGTCATCATAGAGCTTTTTAAAAGCATCAAAATCAGGCAGTCTCAGATGCAGGGCATTCTGAGCACCCTTTTTCTTTTCGTTAAAGAAGGGGCCTTCCATCTGCATACCCATAAGTCTTGAACAGCCTTTGGGCTGCTCTCTGTTAAGCTTGGCACCGGTGGCAAAAGCCTTGGAGAGAACCTCATAGGGAAGTGTTAAAGTGGCAGGAGAGAAGGAGGTTACACCTACGCCGGCAAGATAATTGCCCATTTTTACAAGACCGTCGTAATCACCGTCGGAGAGATCGGCATTGCTGTTGCCGTGATTGTGTACATCTATAAGTCCGGGAATAACATAGGCGCCGTTTAAATCGGTTCCGGCTTCTTCGGGAACAGTATCGAGAATTTTTCCAAAACGTCCGTTTTCCACATAAAAGCTGCCGTGAACAAAAGTCTGGGCCGGAGTAAAAATATAAGCGTTTTTAAAAAGCATAGTATCCCCCTGTATTTATTGATTTTCAATTTCAGTATAGCACTATGTAAATTAAATGCAAAGAAAATTTAAAGTCTGGACAATATAAGACAATAAATGTATACTCAAAAGCAATAAGGGGCAAATGCGGCACAGCTTTTCAGTGCGGCAAACTCTCACAGATTACAAATCTGTCAATATAACGAATTGGAGATGCAGATTATGGAAAGAGAATATGCAAAATATGCAGCAGAAAAGGCTGCGGAACTGCTGGCAATCGACAGTCCCACCGGCTTTACAGATAAAGCGGCAGAATGGGTTAAGAACAGCTTTGAGGCTCTGGGATACAAGGCAGAAATCACCCGCAAGGGCGGTGTGCTTATAGAGCTTGGCGGCAGAGATAAGGAAAATGCGGTTCTGTTTGAGGCTCATACCGACACTCTCGGCGCTATGGTCTGCGAGATAAAGAGTAACGGCAGACTTAAAATTACAAATCTCGGCGGTATGAGGGCTGAGAATGCAGAGACCGAAAATGTTCATGTATATACAAGAGCGGGACGCTGCTTTGAAGGCTGTGTACAGCTTTGCAACGCATCCGTTCATGTAAACGGCGAATACGGCAGCACCCAGAGAACCTTTGACACTGTTGAGGTTGTTCTCGACGAGCTTACAGAGTGCGCAGATGATACAAGAGCTCTCGGTATAGAAGTCGGTGACATTGTCTGCTTTGAACCCAGAACAAGAATTACCGAATCAGGCTATATTAAGAGCCGTTTTCTGGATGATAAGCTTTCTGTGGGTATACTTCTGGGCCTTGCAAAATATATGAAGGATAAAAACCTCCAGCCTGAGCGGGCTGTTTATGTTCATGTCACCGTATATGAGGAGGTGGGACACGGCGGCACCGCTTCTGTGCCTGCTGGTGTTACTGAGGCTATAAGCGTTGATATGGGCTGTGTAGGCGAGGGCTTACAATGCACTGAACGTCAGGTCTCTATCTGCGCCAAGGATTCCGGTGGTCCTTACAGCTATAAGGTAGTAGGTGATCTTATTAACGCTGCCAAAAAGGAGAACGCAGATTATGCGGTGGATGTATACCCGCACTATGGCTCTGACGTTGAGGCAACTCTGGGCGCCGGATATGATGTTCGTCACGGCCTTATAGGAGCCGGCGTTTACGCAAGCCACGGCTACGAACGCAGCCATATTGACGGTGTCTGGAATACCCTTAAACTGTTAAAGGGCTACCTTTTCTAAAATAGGAGGTATAAAATGCTGCGCTTTGGAATGCCAACACTGATTGAACTTAAAAGTACGGAGGAAAGCGCTGAATTGTGCGCAGAGCTGGGGCTGAGGTTTATTGAGCTTAACATGAGCTTTCCCCAGTACCAGCCGGAGGCAATGGATATTGCGGCGCTTAAAGCCATAAAAGAAAAATACGGGATTTTTTATACCATACATATTGATGAATCCCTTGACCCGTGCAGTGTAAATCCGGGAATTGCAAGAGTGTATACAGAGACAATGCTCAAGACTATTGAGATTGCTAAAGCTCTTGAGATTCCCACTTTGAATATGCACCTGCTGCGGGGCATATATGTTACCCTGCCGGACAGACGCACCTATGTTTATGCGGAAAATGAGGGACTGTATCTTGAATCCATGCGAAAATTCAGAGATACAGTCACAGAAGCTATCGGAGATTCAGGCATAAAGGTCTGCATAGAAAATATTGATGACGGCTGGAATCAGGCCTTCATGCTCCATGCAGTAGACCTGCTGCTTGAAAGCCCTGCTTTTGCGCTGACCTTTGATATCGGCCACGACCATGCGTCGGCCAATATGGATAAGCCGGAAATTATGAAGCGAGCTGACAGGCTTATACATATGCATATGCACGATGCGCTTGGCAAAAAGGTTCACAGAGCATTGGGCGACGGTGAAATGAACCTGCCAGAATATCTGGCGCTTGCAAAAGAACATAACTGCAGAGTGGTTGTTGAAACCAAAACCGTGGA
Source organism: Oscillospiraceae bacterium (assembly GCA_020025655.1). Lineage (GTDB taxonomy): Bacteria > Bacillota > Clostridia > Oscillospirales > Oscillospiraceae > Limivicinus. The sequence continues at coordinate 29,797 of JAHHRR010000010.1, read as the reverse complement.
GGCACTTAAAACCTCTGTAAAGTGGCTTAAAGCTCACGGAGAAATGTGAAAAATAAATTATCTGTTTCTGATTTTTTGAGAAACAGATAAGAAAATCCGGTTCCGAATTTCGGAACCGGATTTAAAATTTTATCTAGTTTATATGAATGACTTTTTTCGTAAGCTCTGCGGCAGGTACGTTGGGGTTATGATAGCGTTTGCGCCTTACAGTAAGACCGCCCATATTTATAGCCTGCTGAGGGCAGTATTGCAGACAGCTGAGACACTGAATACACTTGTTTCCAAACTGAGGTCTGCCGTTTACAAGCTTAATGTTGCCACGGGGGCACAGAAGCTCGCACTGTCCGCAGCCGATGCAGTTATTGTTTACGCTGAGCTTTCTGCCCTTGGCTTTGGACATTACAGGCCATGCAGCGCTCTCGATTACGTTAATGAGAGGCTTTCCGGGACACTTATCCATCTTGACCTTTGCAAGAACATCATCCGCAACCTTTGCTGCAAATTTTTCAGAACGCTTCTGAGCAGCCTTTGCAGTCATAGGCGGCATCATCATACCATGGGGCATAAGCCAGATGCAGGCACTCTGATGAGAAATTCCTGCCCAGTAGTCAAGGTCAACTATGTCATCGATAATTCCCATACCTACACCGGGATAGCCGGCATAGCAGCAAACAGCAAAGGTATAGGTGTCACAGCTTAATGTGACAGTTCGTACGTACTTTTCCACATCACCGGGTAAGCCGCCGGCATAGCAGGGAAAAACAAATCCTACACGCTCAGCCTTGCGAGCCATGGTAATGGCGGGTTCACGACGCATCATAACAATGTCTGTGTCCCCCAGCTTTTTTGCAATGTTTTTTGCTATGTCCAGACAGTTGCCTGTACCTGAATAGCAATAGATAAGATTTTTGCTCATTGTAGGTCCTCCTTGTTATATTTTATGCTGTCTGTTCAGAAACAAACCTTGTTTATATTCTAACATAGTTTTCAGCATCCAACAATAGACACAGGAGGGGAATATGAATATTTAAAGCTCGAAAATAGAATCGTCGTTTTCAATCCAGTCCTGTACGGGAAGGATTGCAAACTCCTCGGGGGTACGGCGGATAACGATTTGGTCGATTCCGGCGTTGATTATAAGACGCTTGCACATGGAACATGAGTTTGCATCCGGCAGCAGAGCATTGGTCTGGGCATCACGGCCTACAAGATAGATTGTTGCACCTATCATATCACGGCGGGAGGCGGAGATTATGGCGTTGGCTTCTGCGTGTACACTGCGGCACAGCTCATAGCGTTCGCCGGAGGGAATTTTAAGGGTTTCTCTTGTGCAGCGGCCCATATCGGAACAGTTCTTTCTTCCACGGGGAGCGCCGTTGTAGCCGGTGGAGATTATCTCGTCATTCCTGACGATAATTGCTCCGTATTTACGTCTGAGACAGGTGGAGCGTTCAAGAACGGAGTCTGCTATATCCAGATAATAATTATGTTTGTTGGTGCGGCTGTCCATAGTCTTTCATACCTCTCGGAAATTAAAATATATATAGTTTAGAATATACCACAATATTATTACAGTCAAGAACCTGTTAATATAATCTGGATTTTTGAAATCAGCTGTGTTATAATCCCCTTTATGAACAGAAGAAATTATATGAGGGAACTGGACCGTATTATTGAAAAGAACGGCAGCACCAGACCGACGCTGCTTCTGCACGCCTGCTGCGGCCCCTGCTCCAGCTCGGTCCTTGAGTTCCTGGTTAAACATTTTGACATCACTGTCCTCTGGTACAACCCTAACATCTACCCGCTTGAAGAGTATAACAAGCGTTTTGAAACCCTTAAAGAGCTGATAGAGAAACTGGGTATAGCAGGGGAGATTAAGATTATGGCTGAGCCTCACAGAAGTGAGGACTACTATAAAAACATAAAAGGGCTTGAAAATGAGCCTGAAGGCGGCAGACGCTGCACGGAATGCTTCCGTGTTCGGCTGCTTGAAGCGGCCAAGGTGGCAAAAGAGCATAACTTTGACTACTACTGTACGACCCTTACTCTTTCAAGACACAAAAATGCGGTGCTTATTAACCAGCTGGCAGAGGAGATAGCTCAGCAGGTAGGTGTTAAATGGCTGCCGTCAGAGTTCAAAAAGAGAAACGGCGAAAACCGTTCAATCGAGCTTTGCGAACAGTTCAATCTGTATCGCCAGCTCTACTGCGGCTGTGAGTTCTCACTTCACAGACGTCAGGAAAATGCTCACGAGGAGCAGTAAAAAGCAAATTCAGCAGGTTTCCACACCCTGCGGAAAATAAAAAATGGAGGATTCCCCAAAAATGAATAACAGAAACTCTAAAATCAGAAGAATTGCCGCATCAGCTATTATCGCTGCGGCATATGCAGTGCTTACCATGGCTCTTGCACCTATAAGTTACGGTGCAATTCAGCTCCGAATCTCAGAGGCAATGTGTATCCTGCCCTTCTTCATCCCGTCCAGCGCCGTAGGACTTGCCCTTGGATGCGCTATTGCGAACATCCTGATGGGAAATATCTTTGATATTATCTTCGGTTCACTTGCAACCCTCTGTGCCGGCCTTATCACCGCATATCTGGGTAAAAAGGAACACAGCATGAAAAACTGTGTGCTGGCCTGCCTGATGCCTGTACTTTTTAACGCAGTGGTTGTGGGTGCAGTTATAACCGGAGCTTACAGCGGCCTTAACATCTTTGAACATTTTGGAGTTTTTGCTCTGAATGCACTGTATGTCGGTATTGGCGAGGCAATCGTTCTTTTCGCCGTAGGACTTCCCCTTATGAGAACTCTGCCTCGGAAGAAGTTCTTTAAAGATATTATGAGCAGGATTAACGCCTGATATAGTGCAGAAGCCAAATACAGGTTGACAATTAGCCGATTTGGTAATAAAATGACAATGTAATAAATGGGTGCTGGGTTTTCCCGGCTGAGACAAGGCAATGGAGTCTTGAAACCATCGAACCTGATCCGGATAATGCCGGCGTAGGAACAGAGAGCGATATTTTTACGCGGGTTCAATTCTGAACCCGCTTTTTTTATCGCATCCGCTCCTAAATATTTTTTGGAGGTATTTATAGAAGATGAAACAGAATTCAAGAATGAAAGTCCGCTGCCTGTGCGAAGGCGCAATCATGCTGGCTCTCGCACTGGTGCTTAATGCACTCAAGCTTTTCCAGCTGCCTAACGGCGGATCTGTGGACCTTTCCATGGTTCCTATATTTGTATTTGCTCTCCGCTGGGGTCTTGGCTGGGGCCTGCTGGAAGGCTTCCTGTTCGGCCTGCTGCAGATGCTCATTGACGGAGCTATTGCATGGGGCTGGCAGAGTATGCTGCTTGACTATATGGTCGCATTTACTCCTCTGGGTCTTGCAGGTCTTTTCCGTGGCAAGGGCAAGGGAATTTTTGCAGGTATCACCATCGGCTGCATTGCAAGATTTATCATCCACTACATAAGCGGCGTTACCATTTACGCAATCGCAGAGCCTACCGAGCTGTTCGGCACCGTATGGGGCAGCCCCTGGAGCTTCTCTCTCATTTACAACGGAAGCTATATGCTTATCGATACCATTATCTGCCTTGTAATATTTGCTGTACTTTATAAGCCCCTCGACAAGTACATTCAGGCAAAAGACCTGATTAAGGCATAAAAAAGCAAATTTTTATTGACAGAACAGCGTTTTATAGTTTATAATCAACACTCGGCGGCGAATACCGCCGAGTGATTATTTTTATCAACTACTTCGACGGAATTTCTGTCGATGTTGAGTATTACACCTGAAAGGAGTTGCATGATATGTTTCGTACTTATCAGCCCAAAAAGCGTCAGCGCAAAAAAGAGCACGGTTTCCGTAAAAGAATGAGCACCGCAAACGGCCGCAAGGTTCTCTCCCGCCGCAGAGCAAAGGGCAGAGCTAAGCTCAGCTACTGATTAACCCCGTGAACAGGTCACTAATGTGAATATTTTTTAGGGCGGAGCGATCCGCCCTTTAGGTGTTTACGCAGTTTTTAAAATTCAGCCGGAAAGGCTGAGGAGAAAGGGGAAAGAGCTTGAACATCAGAGATACTTTAAAAAAGAACAGTGATTTCAGGCGTCTTTATTCCCGTGGTAAGTCGGCAGTGACACCTTTTATGGTCGTATACTGCCGTCATAATCCAACGGATCATAACCGCGTCGGCTACACTGTATCTACTAAGCTTGGCAATGCGGTGACCCGCAACCGGGCACGCAGAAGACTCAGAGAGATTTACAGACTGAATCTCCCGTCTATGAATAAAGGCTATGATATAGTTGTGGTTGCACGCAGAAAATGCGTCGAAGCAAAATACCAGAAGGTCGATGCGGCATTTGTTGGTGCCTGCACTGAGCTTGGCATTATTGAAAAACAAGAGCAATGAAAAAGCTTTTTCTGGCTCTTATTCGCTTCTACCGCCGATATATTTCTCCGAATCGGCCGCCCTGCTGTAGATTTATTCCGACCTGTTCGCAATACGCTTATGAAGCTGTTGAAAAGTACGGCGCCTTGAAAGGCGGCTGGCTGGCTTTGAAGCGTATTTGCTGCTGCCATCCCTTTTATAAGGGCAAAAGGCAGTATTATGACCCCGTACCGTAAGGCTTTGACCTTACAGATTTATGAACTGATTTGAGGAGTTATCTATGTGGGTAGCAATCACTAAACCCTTTGCCTGGCTTATGGTTCAGTTCTATGAACTGACCGGAAACTACGGCGTCGCAATCATCCTCTTTGCATTACTTGTTAACCTTATTCTTTCTCCCTTTATGGCAAAGAGCAAGAAGAGCATGATGCGTTCCACCCGCCTGCAGCCCGAAATGCAGGAGCTGCAGAGAAGACATGAAGGCAATCCCCAGAAGCTGAATCAGGAAATGCAGAAGCTTTATAAGGAAGCCGGCGTGAACCCCATGTCCGGATGCCTCTGGTCTTTGATACCGTTCCCTATACTTATCGCACTTTACAGCGTTATTCGTCAGCCCCTTACACGTATGATGTTTGTAACTCAGGAGTTCTATCATACTCTGCTTGATTACTTCACCAGCGCAGGCCTTATGGAAAGCGTCCGTGCCGGCTACGAAGAAATTGCTGTTGCCAAACTTGCCCACTTCCACTGGGATGAAATCACTGCTGCTCTTGCAGACAAGTGGGATCCCAACATGATGAACGTGGACTTCAGCTTCCTCGGAGTTAATCTGGGCGATCAGCCCCGCTGGAACTTCCTGTGGCACACCGACTGGAGCGACAGCTCTATCTGGCTGCCTGCACTGGGACTGTTCCTGATACCTTTCATTTCTGCCGGCCTTTCATGGCTTTCCATGAAGATCAGCAATATGTCCACCCCTCAGGCTGATAACCAGGCTCAGGGCTCCATGAAGACCATGCAGCTTATGATGCCTCTTATGTCTGTCTGGATCTGCTTTGTTATGCCTGCTGCTATGGGTATTTACTGGATTGCAAACAGCATTTTCGGTATGACCCGTGACTATATACTTACTAAGGTATATAAGAAGCAGCTTGACATTGAGGATGCAGCACGCATTGCTGCCCGCAGCGCAAGAGAAAAGGAAATCGAAGAAAAGCATCTGGAGACAGAGCGACTTCGTGCAGAGGGCAAGACTGAAAAGAATACCAATACCAGCAAGAAAAAGATTCAGGCAAATGAAAAACAGAAGAATGAGGAACGCAGAGCAGCTGTCGAAAAGGCAGAGCGTGCTGCAAAGCGTGAGCGTCTTGGCATAGTCGAGGACGAGAAACCCGCTTCTCAGGTGGGTGACCGCCGATTCGCCAGAGGCCGTGCTTATGTTCCCGACCGCTTCTCCAACCCTGAAACTTCCGTCGAAGCCGTAGAGGCAAAGACTGAAATCAGCGGAAACGAAGAATAACAGGAGAACTTTGCACTATGATCAAAACTTTGGAAAAGACAGGACGTACCGAGGAAGATGCAGTTAATGCAGCTCTTGCAGAACTGGGTCTTGAGCGGGACGATGTGTCTGTTGAAATTGTGGAGCGCGCAAAGTCCGGATTTTTAGGAATCGGAGCTTCTCCGGCCCTTATCCGTGTAAGCTATGAGGTAGAGGACGAAAAGCCTGAGGTTATTGCAGAGCCTGAAGTCCGCACCGAAGAAGTTAAAACCTGCGAGGTTCAGGATGAAAATGCTGACTTTGCAGCAGTGCGCAGCTTCATTTCCGGCCTTCTGGAGCACATGGGTGTAAAGGCAGAGATTTGCATTTCCTACCGTGAAAACGGCGGCATCAATGTAAACCTTGCCGGTAACGGCATGGGCGCAGTTATAGGCCGCAGAGGTGAAACTCTGGATGCTATTCAGCACCTTACCAACTATGCAGTTAACCACGGCAGTGAGAAGCACCTGCACATCAGTGTAGACGCAGAAAACTACCGCAGCAAGCGTGAAGAATCTCTTACCCGCCTTGCTGAAAAGATGGCTGAAAAGGCTATCAAGTACAAGCGCAGCATGGCTCTGGAGCCCATGAACTCTTATGAGCGCCATGTAATCCACACTGCACTTCAGAACTACGAGGGCGTTTCCACCAGCTCTACCGGCGTTGAGCCTAACCGCCGTGTGGTCGTTTCCTATGTAAAGTCTGAGCAGAGCAGCAATAAGCCTCAGAGCCGCGAGTGGGTCTGAGAGCAAAACTTTTTTGAAATCTCCCTGTATCTGCAGGAGTTATTTAGAAATTAAATCTGAAGGTTTTTGCCGCAGATTATGCGCCATCGGCGCATGGAGGAACGAAAATGTTATTTGAAAAAGTAAGAGACGCACTCGCTGAACAGTTTGATCTGGATAAAGAAACCATTACCATGGATACCAATGTTATTGAAGACCTTGGTGCTGACTCTCTGGATCTGGTTGAACTCATTATGTCCCTTGAGGATGAGTTCGGAATCAGCATTTCCGATGAAGAGGCTCAGGAGCTTTATTCTGTCAGACGCATAGTCGATTATCTGGAAAGAATCCAGTAAAAAGTTAAAAAGAAAACTCCCTTCCGACGGAAGGGAGTTTTTTTATACTTATATGTATTGAATCAGAAAATATCTTCAACAACCTTTGTGGGAGGAGCTTCAAGAATCTCAGGGTGCTGGAACATAACACGGAAAGCCTGAAGCAGCTGAGCATAGTAATGGCCGTCGATGATGCCCTCATCCATAACAAATTTGCAGTCGAGATATTTGCGGTCAACCATTTCACCGTTGCGGTTAAGCTCGTAAGCATGACGCTTTGCGCCGAAAGACACAAACACAGGCAGAGTACCGAAATTGTAGATGTGATGGTAAACAGGTCCGATGCGGAGAGAGCCCAGATCGGTAACTATCATGGAACCGTGGAAGGGGCTTACATCCAGCAGGGACTGAGGCAGCCAGCCGAAATAATCCATCATGCGCAGAATGTTTATTCCGAAGCTTATGATAGGACGGGGAAGATGGCTTGCCATTTCAGCAAAGTCTTCAGTGCTGTTGGTTTCGGAAGTGGTTTTGATCTCGTCGATTTTCTCGTTGAGCTTGCGATATACATCAAAGATTGTATCAGTAGGCTCAAATTTAACTTTAATGGTTGTTTCGGAGGATTCAATGCTCATGTCACGTCTTACTGCCATAACAATCTCTATATCATGTCTTGCGTAAACACGGCGGCCCACAACAAACCGGTTAAGTCCCGGCAGCATAGAAATAGCTCTTACATATGCGGCCATAATAAAGTGCAGAGCACTGATGCCTTTGTATCCTTCCACCCTGAGCTGTCTGAGTCTGCGATCAAGAACAGACATCTCGAAGCTCTCCTCATAGAAGTTGCTGCGATCATTTCTGGCAGGCATTACATAAGGAATGAACTTATAGAAAGGAGGCAGTGAACGTAACAGACGACCGTCCTTTCGATCACCATAGCGGCGCTTGTATTTATCCATATTTTTTCCTCCATAGAATAGTCAAACATACACCGATATTATACAAGAAAAAAACGATAATACAAGTGTAAAATTAGCATAAAACTTAAAATAGATATAAAAAATCGTACATTTATACGATTATTTTGAAAAAATATACTAAAAATGTAATTATGTCACAGGTTTTTCTTTATAAGACGGATGTCTTTTCCCACAAAGGGAAGGTGGACAAATTCCCCCTCAAGTCTGGAACATATCTGGGGAGAATACCGGCGGGAAAGCTCCAGAGAATCGCAGTTTGTGCTTATTATCATACGCCGACCGTTAACAAGGCGAGTGTTTATAAGCGTATAAAGCCCGTTTACGGCCATGGGGGTTGAAAGCTCAGTACCGAGGTCGTCCAGAATCATCAGATCGCATGAGAGCATATGGTTAACATACTCAGAGGATTTGTCAAATTCTTCGGAGTCCTTGGCAAACTTCTTCTTTTCGAATGCCTCCAAAGCGCTTGAAGCCGAATCATAGCACACTGAATAGCCCTTTTCGGAAACTACCCTTGCTATGCAGGCAGAGAGAAAGGTTTTACCCAGACCGGTGCCGCCCTGAAGCAGCAGATTTGTCTGAACCTCAGGGAATACGTCTGCAAATTTCTTGCAGCTGTCGAAAACCATTTTCATGGTGTCTCTGGGAATAACCGTCGAGTTTGCAATAGGCTGATCGGAATAAAAATTAAGGTTGAAGCGGTCAAAATTCTCGTTTCCGTTTTTGAGAAGAGTACCTACCTCATTTGTAAGCTCGGCATTATAAAGCTTCTTTAAGCACTCGCAGGGATGATTGCCGCAAAGGCCGGTATCCTTGCAGATTTTGCAGCTGTATATATCGTCCAGATAATCAGTAGGGTAGCCATTGCTGACAAGCAGCTCGGCCTTCTGCATCTGCATAGTTAAATTCCGGTCCTGAATAGCGGAAATACGCTCTTTGACATCAGGTGCCTTGGAAAGTGTTAAACGAACAATTTCCGTCATCTGGCTGCGCATTGAGTTGTCAATTCGCTGAATCTCCGGTATGCGGCTGTATATTATGGAAAGTCTTCTCTGATGCTCGGCCAGATTGTCTGCCCTGCGTTCCTCCAGCCGCTCTCTTGCTTTGGCAAGCAGCCTTCCGTTATATGCCATTGAGTTCACCTTCCTAACTAAATCTTGTTGATTGCGTTTCTAAGCTCGTCCATATTGAAATCAGGAGTTCCTGACTGAGAAGCGGGAGCCGCAGGAGCCTTGACTCTTCGCCCGTCACGTGCATTTATTTCATCAACACTGTGAATACTGGCGTTATGCCAGTTTGTAAGTATGCTGTTCATGTATTTCCAGTTGAATTTTCCGATAGTTATGAGAGTTCTGTCGTAGGCAATGGAGATAGCTTCTTCTTCAAAGCCCATATCCAGCCATGAATTCAGATACTCAGTCTCCGATTTACTCAGATGCCTGTCCTTTATGCCCATCAACTGCTTAATGGAGCCAAGCTTTGTCCTGCGCTCTTTCTGCCGGCGGATATAGTCCTCAGCCTGCTCAAAGGTGAGAATCTCCTGTTTTGCCCAGCGGTAGGCTTCTTTTTCTATAGCACGCATGGACGGCCGGCGGCCTGTACCGTATTTTTCATCAAAAACAGAGGCACAGTAGTTTAAAAGCTCCATTATAACCTCAGGGGGCAGGGACAGATAGTCGTAAATTCCGAAAAGGGTCTTTAAATCCTCGCCGTTAAGCACATGACCTATAACCTTTGTGCACTCGGACTGAAGACCGGAGAATATGGGGTCACCGTTTGAACGGCGGGTGATTTCCTCAGTTGTATACTGAGGCAGCTCTTCGGCAGGCTCAATGTATTCCTGCTTTTTGGTGGTCTGCTTCTGCGCACCGGCAAGAGCGGTTCTTTCTTTCTTCTGCTTTGACGGAGCGGCGGTAACAGTGTAGCCCTGAAGCCTTTTGAGTTTTTCGTCTGCAGCCTCAATTTCGCTCATGGTACGGCAGAGCTGCCTTGCGGCATCCTCCATATCAATATCACCGAAGCGCAGTTCATAGAGGTACAGCAGAGCCATATCTCCGTCGTGGGCGGCCAGTAAGCCATCCAGAAGAGCGCTGTCTATGATGTTTTCAGTGTTTCTTTCCTGCATAGCTATTGATCCCTCTGAAATAATTTACAAATTGTTTCTGACAGCTTTATATTATATCATTAAAATAAGCTTGTCGCAATATCTATATCTGTGCTATAATTACCCTGTATTATAGCGTGAAGAAATAATAAGCTGATTTATGAGGAGCATAGAAAATGTTAGAGCTACTCTCACCCGCCGGTTCTCCGGAGGCAGTTATTGCTGCAGTCCAGAACGGTGCAGATGCCGTATATATGGGCATGGAAGAATTTAACGCCCGCCGCGGCGCAAAGAATTTTACAAACGAAGAATTTGAAAAGGCAGTAAGATACTGCCATATAAGAGGCTGCAAGGTGTATGTCACCCTGAATACTCTGGTTAACGACAGAGAGATGGAAAGTGCGGTCAAGGCTGCAAAGCTTGCCTCAAGAGCAGGTGCCGACGGTATCATCATTCAGGACCTTGGCCTTATAAAGGCCGTTAAGGCGGCAGCACCTGACATCCCGCTGCACGCCAGCACCCAGATGAGCCTGCATAATCTCGCCGGTGTGGAAGCAGCCGCCGAGATGGGACTTACAAGAGCGGTTCTCGCAAGAGAGCTGAGCTTTGAGCAGATTAAATTTATTGCAAAAAATGCTTCTATTGAAACCGAGGTTTTTGTACACGGTGCATTCTGCTTCTGCCATTCTGGCCAGTGCTATATGTCCAGCCTGATCGGACGCCGCAGCGGCAACAGAGGTATGTGCGCTCAGCCCTGCCGTATGCAGTACAGCCTTGGCGGAAGAATGGATGATTATCCGCTTTCACTGAAGGATAACTGTCTTGTTGACAGACTTCAGGAGCTTGAGGATGCCGGAGTTACCTGTGTTAAAATTGAAGGCCGTATGAAAAGACCTGAATATACCGCTATTGTCACAGGTATTTATTCCAAGGCTATTAAAGAACGCCGCCAGCCTACTGCCGAGGAAATGGAAATGCTGGAAAAGGCATTTTCAAGACAGGGCTTTACTCAGGGATATTTTAACGGAGACAAGCAGGATATGTTTGGCGTCCGTGGTGAACCTGACAGAGATTCTGATAAGATTTTTGCAGCAGCCAGAAAGGCATATGCAGACGGTGAAATGAGAAGAGTTCCGATTCATTTCTATACCGTGGCTGAAAAGGGTCAGCGCATAAAGTCTATTGCGTTTGATGATGACGGACACAAGGCCATTGCATACGGCCCTGTTCCCGAAAAGGCTAAACGCCAGGGCTTAACTGAGGAATATCTTACCGAGCAGCTTTATAAAACCGGCGGTACTCCCTATAATGTTGTTGAAAACAAGGCAAAAGCCGACGAGGGCCTGTTCCTGCCTGCATCCGAGATAAATGAGCTGAGACGAAAGCTCATATCCGATATTTCGGAGCGCCGCGGAACTCCTCCGCTGCGCCGCATGACCAAAATGCCGCCTATGCCTGTAAATGTTCCGGCTATTTCAGAACCTGTGACTATTTTTCAGGTCAGAACGGCTGAGCAGCTTACACCTGAGCTTGCAGAATTGAAGCCGGACTATATTTATGCGCCTGCACTTCTGATGGCAGAACATTCTGAGCTGCTAAGACCGTTTATAAATAACGGCACAAAGCCTGTTGCAGTCCTGCCCAGAGTAATCACTGACAATCAGGCAAATGATGTATTTGAAGCATTGCAGAAGCTTTTTGATTTCGGAGTAAATGAAGCCCTTGTGGGAAATCTCGGCCATGCGTTTATGGCAAGAGGAGCGGGAATGAAGCTCAGAGGAGACTTCGGTCTTAATACATTCAACTCCCGTTCACTTGAGACTCTGGCTGAGGCAGGTTTCCTGTCTGCTACGGCTTCATTTGAACTGCGCATTTCTCAGATAAAGGCTCTGGCAAAGCCTCTTGATACCGAACTTATAGTGTACGGACGTCTGCCGCTTATGGTTTCCGACCAGTGCATTATGCATGAAAGTGCAGGACGCTGCAACTGCCAGACTCCCGGACAGCTTTCGGACCGTATGGGAAATGTGTTCCCTGTGGTAAAGGAATACGGATGCAGAAATGTTATTTATAATGCACATAAGCTGTATCTTGCGGATAAAAAGGAAGACCTGTATTCAGCCGGCATCTGGGGCATGAGGCTTATGTTTACAACCGAGAGCCCGAGAGAATGTGTTGAGGTTGCAAAAGGCTATATGGGTATTTCAGATTATAAGCCCAACGTGCTTACCCGTGGCCTTTATTACAGAGGTGTTGACTAATATACGACCGGCACTGCCGGCCTGCTGCACAGCCAGCAGATTGGAGATAAAATGACAGTTGTTCTAGCCTCCGGCTCTCCCAGAAGAAAACAGCTTATGGAGATGCTGGGCTTTAAGAATATGGAAATAATCCCCGCAAAAGGGGAGGAAGTGGTAAATCCTGAGCTTACACCCGGAGAGATTGTAGAATCCCTTGCAGCGGCAAAGGCTGAGGAAGTTGCCGCCGACAGACCGAAGGAAGATCTGATAATTGCTGCCGATACCATTGTTTGGCTTGACGGAAAGGTTCTTGGCAAGCCTCATACCGAGGAAAATGCAGTTAATATGCTCAGAAGTCTTTCCGGAAAATGCCATGAGGTATATACCGGAGTGACTGTTATAAAGGACGGTATAAAGCTCAGTGAACACGAAGTCAGCAAGGTCTGCTTCAGAGAGCTTGCTGAAAGCGAAATCGAAGCCTATGTGAAAACAGGCGAGCCTATGGACAAGGCCGGTGCCTACGGCGCACAGGGCAGGGGAGCTCTCTTCGTTAAAGGCATTGAGGGTGACTTCTTCAATGTCATGGGTTTGCCGGTGTGCAGACTGGGTGAAATGCTTAAAAAGCAGGGGGTTAGTATCCTTTGAAAGATTATCTGAAGAAAAACGGAATTAGAATTGCCGTAATAGTTGTGGCCATAGCCCTTATGATAGGTCTCGGCACTGCGGCAAGAGACGGTAATATAGGTCTGGTGCATAATGCAACAGGCGTTTTGAAAGCTCCTTTGCAGAAGGTTCTGAGTTCAGCTGTAAACTTCTTTGACAGTATTTACGGCTATCTCTATGAATATGACTCTCTGGAGGCTGAGAACGAATCGCTTCGTGCCCAGCTGGCTGATGCTCAGAAAGCTGCACGAGAAGGTATCGAAGCCAACGAAGAAAACAGCCGCCTCAGAGAACTGCTGAATCTGCGGCAGAAGCACACAGACTATGAAATGGAATCAAGCAAGGTCGTTCTCTGGTCCTCATCCAACTGGTCATCCACCTTTACAATAAGTAAAGGTAAAAGCTCGGGTATTGAGCTGGGCGATCCGGTTATTACAGAATACGGCGTGCTTGTAGGCCAGATTACTGAGCTTGGTGAAACATGGGCTACTGTTTCTACTCTTATAGATGCAGATATGTCTGTGGGTGCTTTTGTAGGTGCAACAGGAAGCTCCGGTCTGGTAGTCGGTGAATTCTCACTTATGAAGAACAAGCAGGCAAAGCTTACCTTCCTTGCAGACGGCGCACAGATTTATGTTGGCGATGAAGTTCTGACATCAGGCTCCGGCGGCTCCTTCCCGGCAGGTCTTGTTATCGGAACTATAAGCAATATTCAGTCTGAAGCCGGCGGACAGATAGAATACGGCATTGTAACTCCTGAATGCGACCTTGATTCACTGGTTCAGGTGTTTGTAATAAAAAGCTACGAAGTGGTGGAATAAGATTTGAAAGAGATTCTGGCAAAAATCAATATAAAGCGTGTGCTTCAATATGCACTCTATATGTTTTTGGCTCTGGTCTGCCAGAACATACTTTTTACGCAGACACGTATTTTCGGAGTCTGCCCTATGGTTCTGCCCGCAGTTGCGGTTGCGGTCGGTATGTTTGAAGGCGCTACATGGGGTGCGGTTTTCGGACTTATAATGGGCATATTTGCAGATATGTCTTTTGTAGAGAACACAATAATCTTTACCGTGCTTTTCCCGGCTCTCGCCTTTGCGTCAGGCTTTATTTCACAATTCTTTATTAACAGACGATTTTTTGCATTTATGATTACAGCATTCGGCGCACTTTTGGTTACCGCAGTTATGCAGATGCTGAGAACCTCCGCACTTGATGGTTTTGCTCCTGCTATGCTGGTGACTGTCCTGCTTCAGACCCTGTGGTCTCTGCCGCCTGCTGCACTGGCATATTTCCCGCCCGCACGGTGGATAGAATAAGCCGTTACCCAGCGTAAGAAAGGATACCCTTATGAATAAAACCATAAAACCCGGCAGACTTGCCGGAATGATAGCATTCTTTCTGCTTATACTTACTGTATATCTGGTATTCCTTTATAAACTTCAGATCGTTGAAGGTCAGGAATACTACGATAAGAGCAATGAGACAAAAAATGTTGAAAGAGACGTTACTGCGGCAAGAGGAGACATTCTTGACTGCTACGGAAGAACTCTCGTCAGCAACAAGGAATGCTATAACCTTAAAATAGATACTGCAAAGCTCTTCGCTAACGAAGACCCCAATGCGGTTATTCTGGAGCTTGTGGAGCTGGTTGAAAGCTACGGAGACAAGTATACCGACGACCTCCCTATTTCAGCAGCCCCGCCTTTCGAGTACGATCCTGATATGACCGATATCGAAAGAACCATGCTTAAATCCTATTTTAAGGATAAAAAGGATTCCATAAAGGCAGCCGGACTGCCTCCTGAACCGTCAGCGGTTGAGCTTATGAGCTATATGCGCAGCCGTTACGATATAGATAACAGCTATTCTGCCGAGGAAATGAGAATTATTGCGGGCGTCCGTTATTCCATAAACGTCCGTTATGCAATCAATACTGCCGACTATATCTTCGTTGAAGATGCAAGTATGCAGCTTATCACCTCTATTATGGAACGAAAGCTTGTCGGTATTCAGGTCGAGCGTGCATATGTAAGAGACTATGCAACTGAGTATGCAGCTCATATTCTGGGATACGTCGGCCTTATGACTCAGGAGGAATTTGAGAAGTATTCTCTTGTGGACTATGCCAACAATGCGGTTGTCGGTAAGGACGGTGCGGAGTATGCATTTGAGAAATACCTTCACGGAAAAGACGGCAGAGTAAGCGAAACTCGAACGCCTAACGGAACTATTCTGAGCACACGGTATATCGAGGAACCCGAACCGGGCAACCACGTTTATCTGACTCTGGACCTTGCCTTGCAGGAACAGGTTGAGAGAATACTTGATAACGGCGTGAACACCCTTATTTCCAACCGTGAACAGCAAAGGGCAGAAGAAAAGCTGAAAGGCACCTTTAACCCCGAACTGAAAGACGAAATTACCGGTGCGGCAGCTGTTGTTATAAATGTTAAAAACGGCGCACCTCTTGCAATCGCAAGCTGGCCTACCTACAATGTTGCAACAATTATGGACGACTATCAGGAGCTGATGGAAGCACCTAACACACCGCTTTTCAATAGAGCACTTATGGGTGCCTATGCTCCCGGTTCAACCTTCAAGCCCTGCACAGCTATGGCGGCTCTGAGCACCGGCCAGATAAACACTGAATTCAGAGTCAAATGCGACGGTGTATTTACAAAGTACGCATCCGATGGTTACGCTCCTGAATGCTGGATTTGGAACGTAAAGAAGGGCGAGCATCTTACTCACCAGAATGAAAATGTTGTAGATGCACTGAGAGACTCCTGCAACTACTTCTTCTATACAATAAGTGATACCATGGGTGTTGATACCATGGGTGAATATGCTCATAACTTCGGATTGGGTGTTCCCACCGGTATTGAGCTTGTTGAAACCACCGGTAATATGTCAAACCGTGAAAACCACGCAGACTACACAGGTACCCCGTGGCGAATCGGTGATACGCTGCAGGCAGGTATAGGACAGTCTGATAGTATTTTCTCCCCCCTGCAGATAGGCGAATATACTGCGGCTATCGCAAACGGCGGAAAACGCTACTCTGCTTCCATTCTTAAATCAGTCAGAAGCTTTGACTTCAGCGAAAAGATTTATGAGCGTGAGCCCGAAGTTCTGAGCGAGGTCAAGTCTGCCGACTATAACTGGGCTGCTGTACATGAAGGTATGTACGAGGTTCTTAACGACTGGCTCAACCCTAAGAATGCAGAAATATGGACTAAGTGCGAATGGACCTGCGCAGGCAAAACCGGAACGGCGCAGAAAGGTGAAAATATCACCAACGACGGTATCTTTATCTGCTACGGCCCCTATGAGGACCCCGAAATTGCAATTGCGGTTGTAGTTGAACGTGGTCACGCAGGTGCTGACGTTCAGTTTATTGCAAAGCATATCATGGACGCTTATATAAATATCAGACAGTATAAAGATACTTCTGAGCCTGAAATGGCACTTTTAAAGTAAAAATTGTAAATAATAGGCATAATTCCTATTGAAAGTTAAAAAAACAACGTATATAATATTATAGTAAATTTTACTCGCGGATTTTATGAGAAACGGAGAAGAATATGAATATTGCACTAATGGCACATGACAGAAAAAAAGAGCTGATGGTTCAGTTTTGCATAGCATATTGCGGTATACTTGCAGAACACTCCCTTTGCGCTACCCATGTAACCGGAAAGCTTGTGTCTGAGGCTACGGGTCTGCCCATTACTCTGTATCTCCATGCTGATCAGGGCGGTGCACAGCAGATAGGAGCCAGAATTTCCTTCAACGAGATTGATCTGGTGCTTTTCTTCTGTGACCCTGCAAATCCGAAAGGCTTTGATGATATAAACAAAATCGAGAGACTCTGCGATCAGTACCAGATTCCCTTCGCCACAAACGCCGCTACCGCCGAGGTTCTTGTTCAGGGCCTGCGCCGTGGTGATCTTGACTGGCGTAATATCGTCAATCCTCAGAAGAGATAAGCTCAGCTTAGAAAAATACTTTTCAGGTGCGGCTTAAAAAACCGCACCATATTATAATGCCATCCGATAAAAAGAGATGCGCGGAAAGGACATATAATGGCAAAGGTTGCGCCACGCACCCTGTCCGGGTTTATGGAACTGCTGCCTCAGCAGCAGATGAAAATGGAAAAAATGATGGAGGCTCTGAGGCACAGCTACTCTGTCTACGGTTTTACTCCCCTTGATACTCCTGTTATCGAGTCCTCTGAGGTCCTGCTTGCAAAAGGCGGCGGTGAGACTGAAAAACAGATTTACCGCTTCCAGAAGGGCGACAGCGATATTGCTCTTCGCTTTGACCTTACTGTTCCCCTCGCAAAGTATGTTGCCGCAAACTACGGCAAGCTCTCATTCCCCTTCCGCCGTTACCAGATAGGTAAGGTTTACAGAGGAGAGCGTGCTCAGCGTGGCCGTTTCAGAGAGTTTTATCAGGCAGATATTGATATTATCGGTGACGGTAAGCTCGACATTATAAACGAGGCTGAAATCCCCGCTATTATTTATAATACCTTTAAGACTCTGGGTATTTCCAAGTTCAAAATCAAGGTTAATAACCGCAAGCTCTTAAACGGCTTCTATTCTATGAACGGTATGAGCGAAAAGTCTGCCGAAATCATGAGAACTGTTGATAAGCTGGATAAAATCGGTGCTGAGAAGGTTAAAAACCTGCTTATAGATGACGTCCATATGCTGCCCTGCAAGGCAGAGAATGTTCTGGACTTCATGGCAATACAGGGCACAAACGCCGAGGTTATCGAGAGACTCACCCAGTATAAGGGTATGGACGAAACCTTCGATCAGGGCCTTGAGGAGCTTATTGAGGTTACAAAGTACCTCTCCGCTTTCGGCGTGCCTGAGGAGAACTTCGCAATAGACCTTACCATTGCAAGAGGTCTTGATTACTACACCGGTACTGTATATGAAACCGAGATGACAGAGCATCCTGAAATCGGTTCTGTATGCTCCGGCGGCAGATATGATAATCTGGCTGAATACTATACCGATAAGCAGCTGCCCGGCGTCGGTATTTCCATCGGTCTTACCAGACTCTTCTATGTACTTCAGGAGCAGGAGCTTTTAAGTGATGACATCATCACCTCACCCTGCGATGCACTGGTACTTCCCATGACTGACGATATGAGCTATGCAATTTCCGCAGCTACATTCCTCAGAACCAAGGGCATCCGCACTCAGATTTACGGTGAGAAGAAAAAGTTCAAGGGTAAGATGAACTATGCCGATAAGATCGGTACTCCCTATGTTATTTTCGTGGGTGAGGACGAGATAAACGAAAAACTGCTCTCTGTCAAGGACATGGTTTCCGGCGAGCAGCAGAAGCTTACAGCAGAAGCTGCTGCTGAGCTTATCATGAAGAGCGTTAACGAGAGAAACAGCGGCGCCGTTATCAAAGAATAATCGACGCGTATTTTAATAGAGAAAAGGCAGGAAGTAATTATGTTAAAGTCCCGTACACATACCTGTAACGAGCTCCGCATTGAAAACGTGGGCCAGAAGGTAAAAATCGTAGGCTGGATGGAAAATGTACGCGAGGTGGGAAATAACTTCGCTTTCGTAGTTGTCCGTGACTTCTACGGTACTACTCAGGTTGTTGTAGAAACTGAGGATATGATGAATATCGTCAAGTCCGTTAATAAGGAATCTACTATTTCTGTTGAAGGTACTGTCCGTGAAAGAGCCAGCAAGAATCCCAAGCAGGCTACCGGAGATGTAGAAGTTGTCCCCGAAAAGATTGAAATTCTGGGCAGATGCCGCTACAATGAGCTGCCTTTTGAAATCAACCGCAGCAGAGAGGCTGATGAAAGCCAGAGACTTAAATACCGTTATCTGGATTTAAGAAACCCCGAAGTTAAGAAGAACATCGTTCTGCGCTGCAATGTGGTTGCCGCACTGCGTCAGGCTATGACTGAACAGGGATTTCTGGAAATTACCACTCCTATCCTGACCGCTTCTTCTCCCGAGGGCGCAAGAGACTATCTGGTTCCCTCCAGAAAGCATCCCGGCAAGTTCTATGCTCTGCCTCAGGCTCCTCAGCAGTTCAAACAGCTTCTGATGGCTTCCGGCTTCGACAAGTACTTCCAGATTGCTCCCTGCTTCCGTGATGAGGACGCAAGAGGCGACCGCAGCCCCGGAGAGTTCTATCAGATGGATATGGAGATGGCTTTCGCAGGTCAGGAAGACGTATTTGCAGTTCTGGAGCAGGTTCTGCCTCCCATCTTTGCAAAGTACGGTACTTATAATGTTGCATCCGATGCACCCTTCAAGAGAATTCCTTACCTCGAGTCCATGGAGAAGTACGGCTCTGATAAGCCCGACCTCCGTATAGATCTTCTGGTTGATGATATTACCGAGCTTGTTCAGGGTATCGACTTCGGACCCTTTGCAGACGGAAACACTGTTAAGGCAATAGCAGTAAGCGACTGCGACATGACCAGAAAGAACATCGACAAGCTCTGCGCTGACGTTGAAGTTCAGGCAGGTGCAAAGCCCTTCTGGTTCAAGGTCGGAGATGACGGCCAGTTCGCAGGCGGCGTTGCCAAGTTCCTCAATGAGAGAAATGCAGAAATCACCGAAAAGCTTGGTCTTAAGCCCGGTTACCTTGTAGGTGTATGCGCAGGCAAGAAGCTCGTCGCACAGAAAACCGCAGGTATTATGCGTAAGATGCTGGGTGCAGCCGTACCCGGACATATGGATAAGGAACGCTATGAATTCTGCTGGATCGTTGACTTCCCCATGTACGAAATCGGCGAAGAGAGCGGCGAACTCGAATTCTGCCACAACCCCTTCTCCATGCCCTCCGGCGGCCTTGAGGTTCTGCTGAAGGCTGAAAGAGGCGAGATTGATCCTCTCAGCATCACTGCTGACCAGTATGACCTTGTCTGCAACGGTATTGAGCTTTCCTCCGGTGCTGTTCGTAACCACGATCCTGAAATTATGATTAAGGCTTTCGAAATGGTTCGTCTGGGCGAAGAGGATGTTAAGAAAAAGTTCCCTGCAATGTATAACGCTTTCTGCTACGGCGCTCCTCCTCATGCAGGTATTGCCCCCGGTGTTGACCGTATGGTAATGCTCCTTGCAGGTGAGGACAGTATTCGTGAGGTAATTCCTTTCCCCATGAATAAGAACGCTCAGGACGTTATGATGGGCGCTCCCTCCTTTGTAGAGCCCAAACAGCTTCAGGAGCTGAACATAGTCTGCACTAAAGAGGAAGAATAATTAGATTATTTAAAGCCCCGGAGATAAGATTTCACTCTGGGGCTTTTTTGAACGGGGAGGTCTGAAATGTTTTCCAATGTAAAAAGCTTTGGAGTCAGCGGTGTAGGCGGCTACGAGGTTTCGGTAGAGGTGTTTATTACAAACGGTCTGCCGGGATTTGAAGTTGTAGGCTTGCCGGATGCTGCGGTAAAAGAAGCCAGAGAGCGTGTCAGAGCTGCTATAAAGAATAACGGATACAAATTTCCTGTAAGCCGTATGACGGTAAATCTTGCTCCGGCAGATAAGAAAAAAGCGGGAACAGTTTATGACCTTCCGATACTCATAGGAATCCTTGCTGCTGCGGGAGACATTAAGGCTCCGGCGGAGGACTGTGCATTTGTAGGCGAGCTTTCACTTACGGGAGAGCTGCGCAGAATAAACGGCGCATTGCCTATGGCGATTGCCGCCATGCGAAGCGGTATCAAAAAGCTGTTTGTTCCGGAGGAAAATGCACCTGAGGCTGCTTTTGCAAAGGAAATAGAAGTTTATCCTGTAAAAAACATCTCCCAGCTTATCGGACATCTTAAAGGCGAAGAGCTTATAGAAGCAGCCGTTGCGCCCGAACCGGAGGAGTTAAACCGGAACATACCTGATTTTTCCGATGTTAAGGCACAGGAAAACGTAAAGCGGGCTTTTGAGATAGCAGCCGCAGGCGGACACAATATACTTGTTATAGGGCCTCCGGGGGCGGGTAAATCCATGATGGCAAAGCGTCTGCCTGGGATTATGCCTGACATGAGCAGGGAAGAGATTATCGAATGTACCGAGATACATTCTGTTTCAGGACTCACAAGCAGAGAGACACCGATTGTCTGTCAGCGTCCGTTTCGCTCACCTCATCATACGGTATCTTCGGCCGGCCTTGCAGGCGGCGGCACAGTTCCGAGACCCGGCGAAATCAGCCTTGCACATAACGGAGTGCTGTTTTTGGACGAGCTGCCGGAATTCCGCAGCGATGCTCTAGAGGTTTTAAGGCAGCCCCTTGAGGACGGAGAGGTAACAGTTTCGAGGGTTTCCGGTTCTGTGACCTTCCCCAGCAGGTTCATGCTGGTGTGCGCAATGAACCCCTGTAAATGCGGCTGGTACGGGCATCCGTCAGGCCGATGCAAGTGCAGTGAAAAGGATGTGCGCCGCTATCACAGCCGTATATCAGGCCCTCTGCTGGACAGAATCGACATTATAGTTGAGGTTCCTGCACTTGAATACGATGAGCTTAAACGCAGAGAACCTGCGGAAAGCTCAAAAGATATAAAGAAGAGAGTTAATGCTGCAAGGCAGATGCAAAGAGCACGTTACGGAGAGCAGTCTACAATGTGCAATGCACACATAGGCACTAAAGAGCTGCGTGAATTCTGCGCTCTGGATGATGAAGCAGAGACTTTGATGAAAGAGGCTTTTGAGGCTATGGGCCTTTCAGCCAGAAGCTATGACAGAATTCTGAGAGTTTCAAGAACTATTGCAGATCTTGCAGGCAGTGAAAATATACAATCCGAGCACATAGCGGAAGCTATACAGTTTAGAAGCTATGAGTTTATATAAGTGAGGTAAATTGATGAATAACGATATAATCCTTGTTAAATTAGGCGAAATAATCCTCAAGGGACTGAACCGCCGCTCTTTCGAGCAGAGACTTATGAACAATATGCGTAAGGCTATTGAGCCCTACGGAAACCTTAAGGTATACTGCCTCCAGTCCACAGTTTATGTGGAAACCTTAGACGATGACGCAGACCTGGACGGAGCATTTGAAGCTCTGCAGAAGGTATTCGGAATTATCAAATTAACAAGAGCAGCTGCCTGCGCAAAGGATAAGGATGCTATTGCAAAGCTTGCTATCGAATATCTGAGAGAAGATATGGAAAATGCAAAGAGCTTTAAGGTGGAGTCCAAGCGCAGCGACAAGAGCTTCCCCATGACAAGTATTGAACTGAGTCAGTATGTGGGCGGACTTTTACAGGATGCTTTCCCCAATGTTGAGGTTGATGTTCACAATCCTGAGCTCACTGTCAACATCGAAGTTCGTGACCTCTCAGCCTATGTTCATGCAGCACCTGTTCAGGGCGCAGGCGGTATGCCCATCGGCTCCAACGGCGTTGCAGTTACCCTTTTGTCCGGCGGTATAGACAGCCCTGTCTCTACCTACATGATTGCAAAGCGTGGTGTACGCCTTATTCCCGTTCATTTCTTCTCCTTCCCCTATACTTCCGAACAGGCCAAGGAAAAGGTTATTGAACTGGGCAATATGCTCACTGATTACTGCGGAAGAATGACTATGGAGGTTGTTCCCTTCACCCACATTCAGGAGGAAATCCGTGATAAGTGCCCTGAGGAATACTTTACCCTTATTATGCGCCGCTTTATGATGAGAATTGCAGAGCGCATTGCTAAGGATAACGGCGCAAAGGCCATTGTTACAGGCGAAAACCTCGGTCAGGTTGCAAGCCAGACTATGGAAGCTATGGCTTCTACTCAGGCAGTTATGAATCTGCCTGTACTCCAGCCCCTTATAGGCTTTGATAAGACTGAAATTATCGAGATTGCAAGAAAAATCGGCACTTTCGATACATCAATCCTACCCTATGAGGACTGCTGCACTGTATTTACTCCCCGTCATCCCCGCACAAGACCCAGAGTTTCCGAGGTCGAAAAGGCAGAGAGCGTTCTTGAGATAGATGCTCTTGTTGAAGAGGCACTTCAGGGAATTGAGAGAATCGAGCTTAAACATGAATAAAGTATACAATACTGAAATTATATCCGTCGGTACAGAACTGCTTCTCGGTCACGTCACCAACACCGACTCAAGAGACATTTCCGAAATGCTCTCAAAAATCGGCATAAATGTTAAATACCACACCGTTGTGGGCGATAACCCCGAGAGACTTCTGGACTGCGTTAACATTGCAAAATCCAGAGCTGATATAATCATTACTACCGGCGGTCTCGGCCCTACCTGCGATGACCTGACAAAGCTTATACTGGCAAAGGCTTTTGGTCTTGAGCTTGAAAAAAATCAGGCTGAATACGATCTTATATACGACTATATAAGAGGCGGAAAGCTGGTAAGCCCCAATAACTACTCTCAGGCTATGCTTCCTCAGGGCTGCACTGTTTTCCATAACTACTGGGGTACAGCTCCCGGATGTGCATTCGAGGCAGAAAACAAAATTGTTCTTATGATGCCCGGCCCTCCTCAGGAATGTGTGCCCATGTTCAGGCAGTACGGTCTGCCTTACCTCAGAAAGCTTTCCGATGAGCAGATTGTTTCCCATTCACTGAGAATTTTCGGCATAGGCGAAAGCTCTGTGGACTTCATGTTCAGAGATGAAATGAATTCTATGACAAATCCCACCATGGCTCCCTATGCAAAAGAATGCGACTGCCTGCTGCAGGTTACTGCAAAGGCTGAAAGCGTTGAAGAAGCTGAGAAAATGATCCGTCCGGTTATAAATGACGCCGCAAAAAAACTCGGCGAATTCGTTTACGGTGAGGACATCGAGTGCATCGAAGAGCGGGTTATTGAGCTTTTAAAGGAGAAGAATATGACCTTCTCTACTGCTGAAAGCTGCACCGGCGGTGAGCTTGCAAAGCGCTTTACCGATATCCCCGGTGCAAGCGCTGTGTTTAAAGGCGGTGTAGTAACCTACACTAATGAAATTAAAGCCAGAGTGCTGGGAATAGACGCAGAGCTTATTGAAGAAAAAGGCGCTGTGAGCTATGAGGTTGCAAAAGAAATGGCTGAGAAAGTAAGAGAACTGTGCAGCACAGACATAGGTGTCGGTGTCACAGGTCTTGCAGGCCCTGACGGGGACGGTGTCCACGAGGTAGGAACTGTTTTTGTTTCTATGGCAACCCCTGAAAAAACTTATGTTAAGGAACTGCACATTGGCGACTGGCGTACCAGAAGCTTTATCCGCAGAATGGCGGGAAATCATATTTACGATATGATGAGACGTTATCTCAGCGGTTACAATGTGGAATGGTCAAGATAAATACATGAATATTAAATCCTCTGCCATATTATGGCAGAGGATTTTTCTTGACTTTTTAGAAAAACGACTGTATACTAACTGTACTAAGATAATTAGTACAGTTAATACGGAGGGAGGTTACACCGTTGATTAACATAAATTATCGGGACCCAAGACCTATTTATGAACAGGTGCGGGATAAGTTCCGACAGCTTATAATATCCGGCGCACTTCCGGCTGATTATAAAATGCCGTCTGTCAGGGATATGGCAGGTCAGCTCGCTATAAACCATAACACTATACAGCGTGCTTACCGTGAACTGGAGGCTGACGGATATATTTATACAGTACCGGGAAAGGGAAGCTTTGTGTGCCAGCAGATTGAAGCGGCGGAGCTGAGAAAAAAAGAGCTGTATAAGAAATTCGACGAAATTGTAAAGGAACTGGAGCTCGTTGGAGTAAGCAGAGCAAAGCTTATTGAGCTTTTGGAAGGAGAAAATAAAGATGATTGAGGTTAAAGAGCTTATAAAAAGCTTTGACGGCTTTAACGCACTTGACGGACTTAATCTTACTGTTCCGAAGGGTGCGGTTTACGGTCTTGTAGGGCCGAACGGTGCGGGCAAATCCACATTTATCCGCCACCTTACCGGCATCTACCGCCCTGACTCGGGCAGCGTTACTGTTGACGGTCAGCCGGTATATGAAAATCCGGATGTGAAAAAGCGCATGGTATACATACCTGATGATATCTTCTATTACACTCAGGCAAGTATCAATGATATGAAGGAATTTTATAAAAGCATTTATCCCGAATTCAACAACGAGCGCTTTGAAAAACTGGGAGAAGCTTTTCAGCTTGACAGAAAGCATCCTATAAGAAAATTATCAAAAGGTATGCAGAAGCAGGCCGCATTCTGGGTTGCAGTGTCCCTTATGCCCGAAATCATCGTTATGGATGAACCTGTGGACGGACTTGACCCTGTAATGCGCCGTCAGGTATGGAGCATCCTCATGAACGATGTGGCAGAAAGAGACGTAACCGTTCTTGTATCTTCACACAACCTCAGAGAGCTTGAGGATGTATGCGATCACGTCGGTATTATGAACAGAGGTAAAATGATTCTCGAGCGGAGCCTTGACGATCTTCAGGAAAATATGGTCAAAATCCAGCTCGTTCTGCCCGAAGGAAAAACACTTCCTGCCGGACTTAATATCCTGCACAGCTCATTTACCGGACGTTTGCAGCAACTTATTCTGCGTGGTACCGCCGAGGAGCTTACCAATGTACTTGCAACGGCAAACCCCATATTTATGGATGTTCTGCCGCTGAGCCTTGAGGAGATATTTATTTATGAGCTGGGAGGTGTAGATTATGAAGTCAAAGACATCATTATTTAATTGGAGTATCTCTAAAAATCTTTTAAAGCGTTTCTGGCCGATGTGGATTACATACCTTGTGTGCATGATCTTTGCACTTCCGGTTAGAATTTATCAGTATTCAAAATACTATAGCGCTGTTTACCATGATTCAATTGAACTTAGAACCGTAATGTCCGGTCTGGAATTTGCTATTCCCTTTATAGCCGCTATTGTAGTGGCTATGGCTATGTTCGGCTATCTTTACAATAATCGCAGCTGCGCAATGATGACATCTCTGCCCATAAAGCGGGAAACAATGTTTATAACGGTTCTTCTCACAGGACTTGTACCGCTGCTGCTTGCAAATGTGATTGTGATGCTCATTACCGCCGCTATGGGAGTTGTTGAATTCAGATGCCTGCTTCTGTGGCTTGCGTGCACCTGCATGAGCCTTATAGCTTTCTATGGCATGGCAGTGTTCTGCGCCATGCTTACAGGCAATATTCTGGTTCTGCCTGCTGTTTATGCTGTGCTTAACCTTACAGCCTATGCTGTGGAGAGCTGCGTAAACATAATTCTGAGCGCTTTCGTTTTCGGAATGACCGGTATGACACACAATAGGTTCATTGATGCGTTTTCACCTATTTTTAGCTTGTACGGCAATACAAGGGCCGGTGTAGATGCAGAAACCGGAAAAGTTATTGTTTCAGGTTTGGGATGGATTGCAGGATACTGCATTGCGGGTATTGTGCTGATTGCTCTGGCCGGATACCTGTATAAAAAACGCAATATGGAGACTGCCGGTGACACTGTGGCGATTGCAGTTTTAAAGCCTATTTTCAAATACTGCATGACCTTCGGAACGGCTGTTGTTACAGGAGCTTTCGGACTGAATCTGTTTTACTCTCTGAAGGGTGACATTACAACAGCTCTTACAGCACTTGCATTCATGCTTATAGGTGCTTTTATAGGATACTTTGCTTCTGAAATGATGATGCAGAAAACTCTGCGGGTATTCAGGTCAAAGTGGAAGGGAATTATTATAAGCGCCGGAATTCTGGCTGTGTTTGTTCTGACCTTTGAGTTCGATATGTTCGGCATCGAAAAGAAGGTTCCCGAAGCAGAGCGTGTGCAGAGCGTATCACTGCTCTACGCCAACTGCGAAATTAAGGAAAAAGAGAATATAGATAAAATCATAGACCTGCACAGACAGATTGTGGATACTAAATCTGAGCATGAGGGCGTGATTGAATATTCATATACCATGGACCTTGTCTACAATATGGATAACGGCAAAACTATCCATAGGGCATACAATATCGATATAAGCCCCAAGGCCTTGAATGATCCGGAATCCGATGTGTCAAAATACCACAGTATAATAAACAGCATAGAAGGTATAATATATCGTAAAAAACCGCCTGTCGACGTTACCGAAGAAACCGTAAGCAACTGCTATATTTATTTAAACAGCCCCGAAGAATATGTTGCTGACCGATATGATGCGTCTGCAGAACCTGCCGGAACCGTACAAAGCTTTGCAGACAACACTAAATATTTAACTCCTAAACAGGCAGAAGAGCTTTTCAATGACTGCATCCTGCCTGATATGAAGGACGGAACAATAGGCAAGCTTTATATTGGAGATACCGATGAATACCTCGACAATGCAACAAATATAAGTATAAGCTTTGACCTTATGGATAATATCCAAAAGCACGGCGATAAAGCATATTATCAGAGCTTCGGAATAACCCTGACGTTAAGTGCAGAACGCACTATGAAGTGGATTCTTGAAAATACCGGCTTTGAACCTATGAGCGAAAGACAGTTCCAGCAGCGCATAAATGAGCTTGCATCGGGACAATAAGGAGACGGACTCGAAGCTTAATAAAAAAGACCTCTTTTGTTAAAAAAATTTTGTGACTTTGTTCATTACAAGTACATAAATAGGTATTATATTTATAGCCGTAAACAAGATACCAGACGAAAGAGGTCACAAGAATATGTACGAGTCCGAAGAAAAAAGAGAAGAGCAAAACGCCCACGCTGACGCAATCAACACTTCTCCGGATACTCAGAAATCAGCCGCTTATGTCGGTGACACCGACAGAGTAAACGGCGAATACCATTATAAGAACGGTTATACACAGAAAATTTATTCCGATGCACACTATGCACCGGCAGGAGAGAGCGCAGTCCCTCCCAGATATTACACACCTCCTGAAAAACCTGTAAAAGAACCTAAGCCTCCCAAACCTCCCAGAAAACCGGGCAAGGGCGGTATGATAGCAAAGCTTATATGCATTTGTCTTGTGTGTGCTCTTTTAGGCGGCTTCGCAGGAGCCGGCATTACCGGCGGTATCCTGAACGATAAGCTTGACGAGATGCGTCAGGATATGGATGAACTGAAAAAGGAAAGCGAAATGAAGATGCCGGCAGTAGTTGCCGGTGCTTCCGACGGCGAAACCGGTGCTATTCCCGCGGCTCAGATATACGCTCAGGCCTGCCAGCAGGTTGTAGGTATTTCTTCCGAAGTCAATTTCATAAATATCTTCGGTATGACTACTCCTAAAGCCGTCAGCGGCTCAGGATTTATTCTTTCTGAAAACGGTTATATTTTAACCAACTACCATGTGATTGAGTATGCTCACAAAGCAGGAACCGAAGCTACGGTTATGCTTCACGACGGTACAAAGTACCCCGCAACTATCGTCGGTGTTGAGGAGAGCAATGACATTGCAGTTTTAAAAATAGATGCAAACAAGCTGCACCCCGTTGAATTCGGTGACAGCGATGAGCTCCTTGTAGGTGACAGTGTATATGCTGTCGGCAATCCTCTGGGTGAGCTTGAATTCTCTATGAGCAGCGGTCATGTAAGTGCAAAAGACAGACTTATAATGACTGAGGACAAAACCGAGCCTATAAATATGTTCCAGATTGATGCTGCTGTTAACCACGGCAACTCAGGCGGACCTGCTTATAATGATAAAGGCCAGGTAGTCGGTATTATTACCGCTAAGTATCAGGATAACGGCGTTGAAGGACTTGGATTCGCAATTCCTATAAATGACGTGGTTTCCATTGTAAACGACCTTATTACCAAAGGCTATGTTACCGGTAAGGCTTATATGGGCGTAAGACTTGATGAAGGCTATAATGTAATGTACAGCCAGTACTACAATATGCCTATCGGAGCTTATGTTTTCTCCGTAGAGCCCGGCGGTGCCGCCGATAAGGCAGGCATCCTTCCCGGTGATATTATTACAGAACTGGGTGACAGTGAAATCACCAGCCACTCCGACCTCAAAAAGGTCGTGCGTCAGTTCTCAGCCGGAGATACAACTGAACTTAAAGTGTATCGTGCCGGCGAAACCCTGACTCTCAGTATCACATTTGGTGACTTGCATTCTACCGAAAAAACGGCTACTCCGGCCAGTGCCGGACCCCGCTTCGGTTCATACTGAGAGCACTTAATTAGCTACTTTTCTACTCCTATAAATCCTCTCTTTTCTCCCAAAAACGGAGGGCTCTGCCGTCAGGCAGGGCCCTTTGTTTTTTACACCCAGGTCAGCTCAGCTTAAATAATTGCCGAAATAGCTTTAATTCCCCGGAATTGCACTTGATTTTTAAAATAATTACTGTAAAATGTATATGTTAATAATTTTCTTTGTTATTCTCAGGAGGAATAAAAATGACTTACGAAATGGATATTGCCGGCCTTAAACGGGATCTGCCCCTGTGTAAGGTATCTGATGACCTGTACATAGGCGCTTTTGTCATGTTCGGTGACGTTGAGCTTACTGTTCACTGCGCAAGCGAGCTTTTAAAGCGTGCACCTGAGTATGATTACCTGATCGCTCCCGAAGCCAAGGCAATTCCCCTGCTTTATGAGATGGCCCGTCAGAGCGGCGCCAACAAGTACTTCATTGCCCGCAAGAGCGCTAAGGCATATATGTCCGACGTATTTGAAGTTAGCGTAAAGTCCATTACCACTGCTCAGGTTCAGAAGCTTGTTCTGGACAAAAATGATGCAGATATGATGAAGGGCAAGCGTATGCTTATCCTTGATGATGTTATTTCCACCGGTGAATCCATGAAAGCTATGGAAGAGCTGGTTGCAAAGGCCGGCGGCATTGTTGCAGGCAAGATGGCCGTTCTTGCAGAAGGCGATGCTCAGGAC
>JAHHRR010000001.1 GCA_020025655.1 Oscillospiraceae bacterium | reverse complement strand
CCATAGCCTCGTAGATACCCTCGAAGTCTGCCTGCTGCATGGGCTCCAGCTTCTTCAGAGCTGCCTCACGCTCCTCAGCAGTGTCAGAAACGATCATTTCACGGAATGCACCGATTCTCTCGGAATCGAAGAACATATGCTCGGTACGGGTAAGGCCGATACCCTGTGCGCCCAGCTCACGAGCCTTGCGTGCATCGTGAGGAGTATCAGCATTGGTGCGGACCTGCAGTACTCTGTACTTGTCAGCCCAGCCCATGATGCGGCCGAACTCGCCTGCGATAGTAGCATCAACAGTGGGAATTATACCATCGTAAATCTTACCGGTGGAACCGTCGATGGAGATGTAATCTCCCTCGGAGTAGGTCTTGCCGGCGAGAGTGAACTTCTTGTTTGCCTCGTCCATCTTAATTTCGCCGCAGCCGGAGACACAGCACTTACCCATACCACGTGCAACAACAGCAGCGTGAGAGGTCATACCGCCGCGGACGGTCAGTATACCCTGAGCAGCCTTCATACCCTCGATGTCCTCGGGGCTGGTCTCAAGACGAACCAGAACAACTTTCTCCTTGCGCTCGTTCCACTCCTTAGCGTCCTCTGCGGAGAAGACGACCTTACCGCAGGCAGCGCCGGGGGAAGCGCCCAGGCCCTTACCGATGGGGGTAGCAGCCTTCAGAGCTTTTTCATCAAACTGGGGGTGAAGCAGAGTATCCAGAGTTCTGGGGTCGATCATCAGAACTGCCTGCTTCTCATCAATCATGCCCTCGTCAACCAGATCGCATGCGATCTTGAGAGCGGCCTGAGCGGTACGCTTACCGTTACGGGTCTGGAGCATATAGAGCTTGCCGTTTTCAACGGTGAACTCCATATCCTGCATGTCGCGGTAATGGTTCTCAAGGGTCTTGCAGACCTGCTGGAACTGAGCGAATGCTTCGGGGAACTGCTCTGCCATCTGGGAGATAGGCATAGGAGTGCGGACACCTGCAACAACGTCCTCGCCCTGTGCGTTGACAAGGAACTCACCGAAGAGAACCTTCTCGCCGGTGGCGGGGTTACGGGTGAATGCAACACCGGTACCGGAGTTGTCGTTCAGGTTACCGAATACCATGGGCATAACGTTGACAGCGGTACCCCAAGAGTAGGGAATCTCATTGTCACGACGGTATACGTTGGCTCTGGGGTTGTCCCAGGAACGGAATACGGCTCTGATAGCTTCGTAGAGCTGAACCTTGGGGTCGGAGGGGAAGTCCTCACCGATCTGCTTCTTGTACTCTTCCTTGAACTCACGAGCAAGCTCTTTGAGGTCAGCAGCGGTAAGATCCAGGTCGGACTTTGCGCCCTTTTCCTCTTTCATCTTGTCGATGAGCTCCTCGAAGTACTTCTTGCCGACTTCCATAACGACATCGGAGAACATCTGGATGAAGCGGCGGTAGGAGTCATAAACGAAACGCTCGAACTTAGGATCGGGGTTGCCTGCGATCATAGCAGCAACAACATCGTCGTTAAGACCAAGGTTAAGAATAGTATCCATCATACCGGGCATGGAAGCACGTGCGCCGGAACGAACAGAGACGAGCATGGGGTTGTTAAGATCACCGAACTTTTTGCCGTTGATCTGTTCCATAATTTCGACGTTCTTCATGATCTCAGCCATGATTTCGTCGTTTATCTGACGGCCATCCTCATAATACTGAGTGCAAGCCTCAGTAGTAATGGTGAATCCCTGAGGAACGGGCAGACCAATATTGGTCATCTCAGCAAGGTTAGCACCTTTGCCGCCCAGCAGCTCACGCATGCTGGCATTGCCTTCGGAAAACAGGTAAACATATTTTTTGCTCATTGTTTTCGATCCTTTCTATAAACAATAAATATTGACTATAAAATATCTTTAATAGCTAATGTTAAGATTACCACATTTATCACAAAATAATCAATGCACTTTACTTACAAATCCGACGAAATTAAGCTGTATATTTCATCCGATATTTTTGCAAAACCACCAATATCCAGCACTTCTCCACGAATTCTTGAATCAAATCCGCATTTTTCGATAATATTCTGAATTATCTCCTTGTCTAAATTGCCGAATGCCGAGCTGAGTGCATTGCAGAGTGTTTTTCGGCGCTGATTAAAGGCCGCTCTGACCACTTTAAACAGCAGTTCTTCGTCCTTCACCTTCACCGGCGGCTCCTGACGTTTTTTCATTCTGATAACAGATGATGTAACCTTAGGCTGAGGCACGAAGCAGGACGGAGGTACATCAAAAAGCATCTCAGGCTCCATGTAGTAATTCACAAAAATGCCAAAAGCGCCGTAATCGGCAGTATTAGCCTCTGCGCAGATTCTCTTTGCAACCTCACGCTGAATCATAACTGTAATACTGTCAAAGCATCCGCTTTCAATAAACGCTGTTATGAGAGGTGTTGTCACATTGTAAGGCAGATTTGCACATATAACCGGTCTGAGGCCCTGAAATTTTTCTTTTACAAGCTCCCCGATATCCAGCTTCAGTACATCTGCAAATACGATTTCCACATTTTCTCTTCCCTCGAGAGTCTCGGCAAGCACGGGCTTAAGGCTTTTATCAAGCTCAACCGAAACCACCTTTCCGGCTCTCTGGGAAAGCTCTGCCGTAAGGCAGCCTATACCGGGGCCCACTTCAAGAACGCCGGTATTTTCATCAATCATTGCACCTTCTGCTATTTCCTCCGGAACCCAGCGGGCGGTGAGGAAGTTCTGTCCCATGGACTTTGAAAATCTGAATCCATGGCGGTTGAGAAGTGCTGTTATTTCATTATAATTTGTTAATTCCATACTTTATTTACTCTTTATATATCTTATCCACTGACCTGCAAGGCAGAAGCCTACAAGTATCATTCCGCAGATCTTACCATAGAGGGGGCCGGTAGCCATAAACAGAAGCACGAGGGCTATAACTGAAATAACAGTCCAGATTATGGCGCTTCTCAAATAGTTCTGATTGCCTTGATTGTTCATTTTTCTCCTCCTGCTTTCTTCAAAATTTTCTCATATGCCTGACGGGCACTGTCATGCCCCGGAGAGGTATTAACCTCAACATTACCTCTGTATCTGAACGCCTTGTCTCTGAGCAGAGACTTCATAGGCTTGTTTTTTCTGTGTGTATCAGCTCTAAGACAGCGGCATCCTGCAAGGCGTGTCAGTTCCTCTGCACATTCAATGAGATATGATGACAGGCCGCTGCCCCTGTATTTCTGTGCAACTGCCGCCCTGTGCAGCACGCAATAGGGCATATCGGATGACCACTTTCCGTCCGTGATATTTTCATAGCACGGATCAGGTCTTTGTGAAAGCATGAAGAATGCGGCTTTTTCGCTGCCGTGCAGAATAACATAGCATTCACGGTTTTCAATGTCCCTCATAATGTCAGACTCTGCCGGATATTCACCCTGCCACTGGTCAGCTTTCATCTTTCTGAGGGTCTTTCTTGCATATTCAACCATTTCCATTATCTGCGGCAGATCATCAGGCTCTGCTTTTCTGTATGATAAGGGCTCGGTCAGCTTAAATGCTTTTTCCTCTCGTTTAATCTCATTGAGAAGCTCTTTATTTTCCTTATCCTCAAAATCCAGCTTTTCAAACATATCGGGGCGCTTTTCCATTGTGCGTTTTATCTGCTGTTTTCTGCGCCAGCGTTCAACCTTTGCATGATCGCCGTTGAGAAGGATTTCAGGAACCTTTCGTCCCTCCCAGTTTTCAGGCCTTGTGTACTGGGGATATTCAAGCAGGCCGTCCCAATGGCTCTCACCTGTGTAGCACTGCTCATCCGACAAAACTCCCGGTACCATACGGCACACGGAATCCGCCACAGCCATAGCGGCAATTTCTCCGCCTGTCAGCACAAAATCGCCAAGGGAGATTTCCTCATCTACACATTGCTCGATAAAGCGTTCATCAACGCCCTCATAGTGGCCGCAGACAAGCACGAGATGATCATAGTCACGTTTAAGCCTTTTTGCGGTTTCCTGATTGTAGGGCTTGCCCTGAGGGGACATATAAATAACCCGGCTGCGCTTACCCTTTGCAGACTCCATAATATCATCAAGACAGGATTTAAGCGGCTGTGCCATCATTACGCAGCCCCATCCGCCTCCGTACGGGTAATCATCCACCTGCATCTGCTTATTCTCGGTATAATCTCTTATCTGTACACAGTTTATTTCGATTATGCCCTTTTTCGCTGCTCTTCCGATGATGCTTTCGTGCATAAAGGAATTTACCACATCGGGAAAAAGGGTCATTATATCAATTCTCATCCAATTACATTCCTTCAATCAGTTTTACTACAACTACTCCTGCATCCACATCAGTTGATACAATAAACTCCGGTACAGCGGGAATAAGATGTTCGCTCTCGCCCTTTACCACATATATCATAGATGCAGGGGTTTCCATTATCTCGCTCAAAACGCCGATTTTGTTTCCGTCCTCATCTCTGACTTCGGCACCGATAATATCCTGCAGGAAGAACTTGCCGGCAGGAAGCTTAACGTCACTTTTCAGAACTCTGACCTCTTTGCCCTTAAAGGGCATAGCGGCATTTATATCATCAATACCGCCGAGCTTTGTGATAAGAAAGCCCTTATGCTCTCTTGCGCCTTCGATTTCAAATTCCTTTTCACCGACGAAAAGTCTTTTGAACTTTTTCATAAACTTGGGGCTGTTGAGCCATACTTCTATTTTAACTTCTCCGGCAACTCCGTGAGTGTTAACGATTTTACCGGCTTCGATGTAATCTTTTTTATCCATGTATTCCTCCGGATATATCATTCAGAATTTTGATATTTTATCATATTTTTGACATTTTAACAAGGGCTGAGAACCCGTTTATGCAAAAAAGGTACGTCAATGACGTACCTTTTATTTTTCGTTTTAATTTATTTCAGGGACGGTGATTTCACCCAGCTCATCAAGCTGAGACAAGGTAACCTCTACCACTGTTTTATTAACAGTAAATTCAAGTCCCACATTAGGAAGCTCCGGTCCCATTTCTTCCATGGCTTCTTCCATAACCTCGAGCATGATTCCGGACATCATTTCTGTCACATCGACCCGATACTTTATTGCAATTCCGGTTTCCTTGTCAAACCAGATTGAAGCAGGAATAGTAAACGGGCCTTCAAGTGCAGCCAGTATCCTATCCACGTCGACTTCATCCCCTGCAACTTCACTCAGCGCAGCAGAGCCGCCTGCAAGTTCGATAAGTCCGGCGATATCGTCGCTTGTAATATTGCCGTCGTATCTGACAGTATTGTAATCATTCACCTGCTCCTCCCCTGCTTTTTCAAAGCTAGAGGCATATTTTGCAAGCACGGCAAACATTCCCAGAACTTCAATATCTTCAGGTGCATCATCTGCATCCATGCTGTCCTTATCCCAGTTATCACCGTCAAGAGAACTGTACACGCAATATTCATCACCGCATTTTTCGATGAAGCTGTATACTTTGCCCTCAACACCCATCATATTGGTGTCGATTTCGGTGTTCATTTTGAACGGTTCGGTCTGAATATCTGATGATGCATTCATCAGCATATCCATATCCAGATCCTGCTGAAGAACATTCATAGTCATGCCGATGTCTACTGTTGCATCCATGTGCAGGCTTTGAAGCTCCTGAAGCTTCTTTACGCCTTTAAGCATTTTTGTCTCGAAGCTGCTGCAGCCGCACAGGCTAAGTGCCATAACAAGTATCATCAGCAGAGCTACAGCTTTTCTGAACTTTTTCATATTGAACCTCCATGATATTATTTACAGGCTTCATCCGCAGGGTAATTATACTATATAACATCGAGGTGTACAACAATTATTGTAAATTGTTTTCAAAAATGAAAAAAACAGAGGTTTACGCCTCTGTTTCATTCATATAATCTCAGTCCAGAATCTCAACTGAAACCTTTTTGCCCTTTTTCTGGGCAACGGCCCGCATGAGTATACGGATCTGTTTTACGATCCTGCCCTGCCGGCCGATGACCTTGCCCATATCGCCGTCGGCAACACGAACCTCAAATACGGTCTCGCCGTCAGCCTTGTGCTCGGTCACAGAAACCTCGTCAGGGTTGTCCACAAGGTTCTGTACAATGTAGGTCAAAAGTTCTTTCATGCCGGTAGAAACTCCTTATTAGGCCTGTGCCTTCTTAAGCAGGCTGCGAACGGTCTCAGTAGGCTGTGCACCCTTGCCGATCCAGTAGTTAGCGCGCTCAACATCAACAGTCAGCTTATTGCTGTCGTTGTTGGGATCGTAAGTACCGATCTCCTCGATGAAACGACCGTCATGAGGGAAACGAGAGTCAGCAACAACAATACGGTAGTAAGGAGCCTTCTTAGCACCCATTCTGCGAAGTCTGATTTTAACCATTTTATTTTCACCTCCGTGTATTTTTTAAATATATTACAAACGCCTTTCGGCAGTTGTAAACCTAATCTCAGAAGCCGAAGCCGCCGGGGAAACCTCCGCCCATGCCGGGGAATCCGCCGCCCATACGGCCCATCTTCTTCTGCAGCTTCTTTGCATTTTTGCCGGTAAGCTGCTTTACCATCTGCTGCATTGTCTCAAACTGTTTTATAAGTCTGTTAACATCCACAACGGATGTTCCGGAACCGGCGGCAATGCGTTTTTTTCTGCTGGAGTTGAGGATTCCGGGGTTGTCTCTTTCCTTCTTGGTCATGGAAAGGATGATTGCCTCCTGTCTTGCAAGAGCCTTTTCATCCATCTTTGCACCCTGAAGTGCTGCGGCATTCATGCCGGGGATCATTCCCGCAATATCACCCAGATCACCCATGTTGCGAATCTGTGCCATCTGGTCCAGATAATCGTCCAGAGTGAATTTGTTGGCTTTCAGTCTCTCGGCGGTTTCAAGAGCCTTCTTCTCATCGAAGCTCTGCTCTGCCTTTTCAATAAGAGTCAGAACATCGCCCATGCCGAGGATTCTTGATGCCATACGGTCGGGGTGGAAAGGCTCTATCATGTCGAGCTTTTCGCCTACGCCGATAAACTTAATGGGCTTTCCTGTTGTTGCTCTGATTGAAAGAGCAGCACCGCCTCGGGCGTCACCGTCAAGCTTGGAGAGCATAACGCCTGTAACGTCCAGAGCCTCATCAAAGGCACTTGCGGCATTAACTGCATCCTGACCGGTCATTGCATCAACAACCAGAAGGATTTCAGCCGGTTCAACAGCGGCCTTAATGTTCTTGAGCTCATCCATAAGCTCAGAATCTATATGAAGACGACCGGCGGTATCAAGAAATACCAGATCGTTTCCGTGCTTTTTAGCGTGCTCAACAGCTGCCTTTGCAATATCCACAGGATCTGTCTGTCCCATCTGGAAAACAGGGATATCCAGCTGTGCGCCGACAGTTTCCAGCTGCTTGATAGCAGCGGGGCGGTAAATATCACAGGCTGCAAGCAGCGGGCGTTTGCCCTGCTTTTTCATGTAGCCGGCGAGCTTTGCGCCGTTTGTAGTCTTACCAGCACCCTGAAGACCTACCAGCATAACAACGCTGGGGGACTTGGAGCTTATGTTGAGCTTTGTATTCTCTCCGCCCATAAGAGCGCAGAGCTCCTGATCAACTATCTTTATAACCATCTGAGCCGGAGACAGAGCTTCCAGAACTTCTGCTCCGCTTGCCTTCTCAGTAACTGTCTTTGTAAACTGCTTAACTACTTTATAGCTTACGTCCGCTTCAAGCAGAGCCATACGCACCTCGCGCATTGCCTCTTTAATATCTGCCTGAGTAAGTCTGCCTTTTCCACGGAGTTTTTTAAAGGCTTTATTCAGTTTGTCGGATAAGCTTTCAAATGCCATATTAACCTCTGCTCAAAAGAGCTTCAATCTCTGCCTTCGCCTGCAAGGCAAGTTCTTCTGCCTCACCGGTGCTTAATTCTTCTATCCTGCCCAGCTGGCTGCTGAGCTTCTCGAGAGCCTTTTTTGTCTCCATAAATCTGGACACAAGACCTGTTTTTCCTTCTATATCCCTGAGCGACTCCTCAGCCCTCCGGATATTGTCCCATACGCCCTGTCGGGAAATCCCGCTCTGCTGGGCAATTTCTGAAAGTGACAAATCTTCGTTATAATGCAGGTCAAAGCATTCTCTCTGTTTTTCAGTCAGGAGTTCACCGTAGAAATCCAGAAGCATACTTTGCATAAGTCTGCCTTCGTTCACAGCGAGGCCTCCTGTCAAGTGTTTTAGCTTAACAGAGTATATACCAGCTTTTTCATGCTGTCAAGTATTTTTTCTTGTCAGCATATTTTTCTTTTTCCGCTTCGGCAGCCGCAGGAATATTATTGGCTGTCTTTGGGGAAAATGTAAATTAAAGCATAAACTGTCCGCTTTTACACGGCAGTCAGGAGGATAAAATGGAATTCAGCAACTATTGTCTGTACATTGAAAATGACAGGCTTTTTAATTTTGCCGCTTCTACCGCCAGACTTTTAAAGCCCGGCAGAGAGCAAAGCACCTCTCAGGGACTTAAAAAGCTCAAAAAGCACATGAGGGAAATCAAGTCCGTACATGATACCCTCAACATAAAGGCCGGCAAGCTGCTTACACCGCCTGCTGCGTGGGAATGGCTGCTTGATAATTTCTATATGCTCAGACGTGAAGCCGTCAGCAGCAGGCGGGCTTTTATAAATACGGGAAAGCTTCGCCGTTCCGGTGATTCTTATCTTGTATCCCGTCTTTGCCGCTCTCTTATAGATTCAGGTCAGGGAGCCGTTACAGCGGAGCGATGCAGGCTTTTTCTCAACGGCTTTCAGACCATATGTGTTCTGAATTTATCCGAGCTGAGGATTTTCCCCGAAATTTTAAAGGCCGAAATAATATCTTCGGTAGCTAACGTCTGCCGTGATATGCAGTATTCAGACGACCCCGACAGCTCGGCAAAACGCATGGAGGCTCTCTTTACAAGCCTGCGCCTTATAGCCCTGCTTGACTGGGATGAAATTCTCACTTCCTGCAATAAGGTCAATGAGATTCTATCAGATGACCCCACCGGTGAATACGCTCATATGGACGCTGATACAAAGTATAACTATATGAGCCGGATAGAAAAGCTGGCTCATGCAGAGGGCGAAGAAGAATATATTTATGCCAAAAAGCTTATCGAAAAGGCTGCAAAGGAAAACCGTCATATCGGTTTTTACCTTTTCCCTGAGCCTTCACGCCTTAGAGCCGCTGCATATATTTTGTTTAACGTTGCAGGCAGCATAATTCTGTCGCTTCTCCCTGCCTTCTATTTCAAAAGCACCGCTGCTGCATTTCTTTTAATCCTGCCCATATCAGAGATGTTAAAAAGTATTACGGACTTTATTCTGCTTCATATTGTAAAACCGGGATATGTTCCCAGAATGGAGCTGAGCGGCGGAATACCCGCCGAGGGCAGAAGCCTCTGCGTAATTTCCGCAATTTTAAGCAGTCCGGAATCTGCCGAAAAGCTTTGCAGACGTCTTGAAGAGCTATACCACAGCTGCCGCAGCAGAGACGGAATTTATTTCGGACTGCTTGCGGATTTAAAAGAATCCGAACATTCCGATATGCCTGAAGATAAAGATATATTAAATGCGGCGTCATCCGTAATAAACGAGCTTAACAGGAAATACGGCGCAAAATTTTATCTTTTCACAAGAAAGCGTGTCTATAACGGCGAAAGCTATTCAGGCCATGAGCGAAAACGAGGCGCAATTATGGAGCTTGTCTCCATGCTGCTTGATAAAAGAAGCACACTCGGCGTATGCGGCGAAAAAGATGCCCTCCACGGCATAAATTACATCATCACACTGGATAGTGACACGAAGGTCTACCCCGGTTCCGTTGAATCGCTTATTTCCGCTATGCTTCACCCGCTCAACAGGGCTGTTATAGACAGGAAAAAGGGCGTTGTCACAAAAGGCCATGCAATTATTCAGCCCCGAATCTCCACCGAGCTTATGAGCGCAAACGCAACTGACTTTTCGCTGATTTTTGCAGGTGCAGGCGGCAGTGACCCGTACGGTGGTCTTTGCGGTGAGCTTTATATGGATATGTTCTCAAGCGGCGGCTTTGCAGGAAAAGGTATTATTGATGTCAATGCTTTGAATACCTGTCTGGCAGACAGATTGCCCGAAAACAGAATTCTCTCTCACGATGCTCTGGAGGGTGCTTATTTAAGAGCCGCCTTTGCAGGAGATATAGAATTTTCGGATGCTTTTCCATCAAGCCCCCTTTCCTATTATAAAAGGCAGCATCGCTGGACAAGGGGTGATATGCAGAACATTTCCTGGATTTTCCATTCCGAGCTTCCGGGGATCGAGCGTTTCAGGCTGTTTGACAGTATTCGCCGCAGCCTTCTGGCTCCGTTTACACTGGCGGCTATTGTTGCAGGCTTCTTCATGCCGGAAAACGTACTTCTCATCTCGGCATGGGCCGCAGTCCTCGCTCTTTTAAGCCGTCTTTTCATTTCTCTTGCCGAGGGAAGTCTGCGGCAGAGGGAAAAGTTCAGGCTCAGACGATATACAAGACTGCTCAGCGGCGTAGGCGGTGCCATTGTCAACAGTTTTATGCGGCTGTGGCTTCTGCCATATGAGGCTTATATCTGTCTGAGTGCAGTTTTACTGTCTTTATGGCGTATGCTAATAAGCCATAAGCGGCTTTTGCAGTGGCAGACCGCTGCTCAAAGCGAAAAAGACAGCCGCAGCATCGGTGGATATATAAAAGCTATGTGGTTTCCGCTTATTCTGGGGCTTGTACTGCTTTGCTTCTCTCCTGTAATAATCGGAAAATCCGCAGGACTTTTGTGGCTTGTGTCTCCGCTGTGTGCATATGCCCTTGCCCTGCCTGCGCACAAAGATTCTTATCTTCCCTCAGTGGACAGAGAATTCATCTTGCAGGCTGCAAAAGAAAACTATAAATATTTCACAACATTTTCCACCGCATATGATAACTTTCTCCCTCCCGACAATTTTCAGGAGCAGCCTCCAGTAGGTGTCGCTCACAGAACCTCACCTACAAATATAGGTCTTGCCATGTGTTCTGCCATTGCAGCAGCCGATATGGAGATAATAAGCCCAAAAGAAGCCGCACTTTATATAAGCCGCATAACCGATACACTCGAAAAGCTCCCCAAATGCTTCGGTCAGCTTTATAACTGGTATGACACTCACAGTCTTGAGGTTCTGAATCCTCCTTATATTTCTACCGTTGACAGCGGAAATTTCTATGCCTGCCTTGTATGCTGCCGTCAGGCGCTTCTGGCCTTCGGTGAAAGCGGTCTTGCTATAAGATTAAAGGCTCTTATGGATGCCATGGACTTTTCTCCCTTGTTTGATTCTCACCGCTGTCTGTTCTATATCTGCTACGATACCGGCAAGCACCATGGCGCAGGCGGCTGGTACGACCTGATGGCAAGTGAAGCTCTTCTGACGAGCTATATTGCCGCAGCAAAAGGCGATGTTCCGTTTAAACACTGGCGGTATTTAAGCAGGGCTCAGCTTCAGAAGGACGGATACCGTGGCCTTGCCAGCTGGTCGGGAACAATGTTTGAGTATCTTATGCCCGGTATCTTTCTTCCCTATCTTCGTGGCAGTCTGCTTTACGAAAGCTCCCGTTTCTGCCTGTATGTTCAGAAGCGCCGTAAGCTCCCCGCCAGACCGTGGGGAATATCCGAGAGTGCTTTTTATTCGCTGGATAATCTTTTAAACTACCGATACAAGGCAAACGGCTGCCCCGAGCTTTCATTGAAGCGGGGTCAGGAAAAAGATTGGGTAATTTCCCCTTACAGCAGTTTTCTGGCGCTGCCTTACGAGCCGGAGGCCGCTGTAAAGAACCTCAGAAAGCTCAAAAATTTCGGTGCATCCGGACGTTATGGCTTCATGGAGGCTCTGGATTTCACCCCCGGACGCTGCCGCCATGAGCACGGAGAAAAAGTTCAGTGCTACATGGCCCATCATATAGGCATGAGCATAACCTCATGTGCAAATCTTCTCTGTGACGGCGATATGCAGAAATATTTCATGTCCGATGCAGCTATGGGCGCAATGCAGCCGTTTCTTCAGGAAAAGCTTCCTGCGGACGGTCTTGTGATTAACCGTTCGGTTATATCTCCTCCCGCCGAATCCCGCCACGGAATTGAGAGTTTCTGGAATGCGGAAGGCAAAAAAGGAAGCTCCAAGCAGTTTACGCTGCTTTCAAACGGAATTTATAATATGCTCATCGGTTCGGACGGAACAAGCTCTGCCTGCTGGGGAGATATAAGCATCTATGGCAGCAGCCGCCTTCCCCGTGTTAAAGGTATGGCGTTAAAGATTGTAGATGGTGACTCAAAAAGCTTTACCGCCGATTCATGGCATCTGGCAGAGGATATATGCAGCTTTAAATCTGAAAACCCCGATTTAAAGATAGAATACAGCACCATTGTGTCAGGAACTCAGCCCGGTGAGCTGCGCCAGATAGAGCTTTTATCCGAAAGAGACAGGGAGCTTAAAATCTGCCTGAACTTCAAACCCATACTTGCCCCATATAAGGATTATGAAAATCATCCCGCTTTCTGGAAGCTGGGAATAGCCTCCGAAATCCGTGACGGAAAGCTTGTTCTTCACCGGCTCAGAAGGTCATCGCTTAAAGACATCTGGCTTTGTGCCTCCTGCAATGTTCCTGTAAGCATTTCTACCGAAAACAGGCAGTTTAACCCCTATCTTTCCGAGCCTGATGTTCTTCTCTGCGCAGCAGTAAGCCTTAAAGCAGGTGTTAAAACAGCTGTTAAATTTGCTGTCTGCTCAGGTTTCAGCCCGGATGAGGTTCTGAACGCCTCTGATGAAATTCTGAGCGGTGCCGAGCGGGGAATCATGCCCGGAGCATCCGCCGCAAGGCTCGGCATGGACAGTGCCGAATACGGGCGCAGTATGGCTATGCTCCCTTCTCTGCTCTCCCCGATTTCTAATGCAGCCGCAAAATCCGAGCTGTGGAAATACGGCATTTCCGGCGACTATCCCATAATTTACTGCGACGCACAATCCTCAGAAGCCATGTCTGTGCTCAGCCGCTTCTGTCTTTTAAAAAGCTGCGGAATAGAATGCGAGCTGGTTTATCTCAGCTCTGAGGGCGGAGAATATCACCGTCCTATGCACAGACGTATTCTTGAATTTTTAACACTGCACGGGCTTGAAAGCCTTTTAGGAGCAAGAGCCGGAATACACTTTGTCCCGAAAGAAGCCGCCGATGCGGTTGAAAGCAGAGCTGCCTGCATAATAGGTAAACAGCGGCTTTTTAAGCCCGAGCTCAGAATTGCCGCATCTGGTCTGCCAAGAGCCCGATATACTGTACCTCAGTATATGTTTGAAAATGAAAGCTTCCGCTTTGCCGTAAAAAACACTCTGCCCGGAAAGATGTGGCAGCAGATTCTTTGCAACGACGATTTCGGCTGCATAATTTCAGATTGCGGTGCAGGCTCAATGTGGTATAAAAACGCACGGGAAATGCGGATAACCGCAGCTCCGGAATCCGCCGCAGCAACAACCGGCTCAGAATCATTAACAGCTGAATATAACGGCTCTTCATTCAGCCTGTTTGCAGCCAACGATAACATTCCCTGTGCAGTAAGCTTCTCCGCCGGAGTTGCACGCTGGGATAAAATTTTCAAGGGCCGCAGCATCCATCTGACCGCTTTTGTTCCCGTGGAGGAAAATGTAAGGATATATATAATAGAAGGCGCAGAGGGATTGAATCTGACATGGAAGCTCAAGCCTGTTCTGGGTCAGGATGCCTGCTCTCTAAGCTGTAAATTTGAA
The DNA here is from genome assembly GCA_020025655.1 of Oscillospiraceae bacterium. GTDB lineage: Bacteria > Bacillota > Clostridia > Oscillospirales > Oscillospiraceae > Limivicinus. The sequence goes on along the minus strand of JAHHRR010000001.1, from coordinate 57,186 downwards.
AACGGCATTTTTGAGGCGCAAAACAAGGAGAGCTATATTAAGAATCTCAAATTCTCCGCCGCAACCAGCAGCTTCTGCTCATGCAAAACCGATTTCAGACCGCAGGCTATGGAAATGAGTCTGGCAGCCGAAAAGATAACAGTTCTTGTCTGCGGTGTATGCTCTGCCGACAAGCTCAGAAGCCTTGCCGTACCGCAAAACGCACTTGCGGAGCTGAATAAATGCACTCAGCACTGGAGCAGCCTTTTAGGCCGGCTCAAAGTCTCCACCGGCATAGAAGAGCTTGATAATTACCTCAATATCTGGGGGCCTTATCAGACAATCGCCTGCCGCATAATGGCACGGGCAAGTGTGTACCAGTCCGGCGGTGCATTCGGCTTCCGTGACCAGCTTCAGGATGCAGTAAATATGCTCTATATAGATCCGGATATTGCAAAGCAGAGAATTCTCGACTGCTGCCGTCATCAGTATCTTGAGGGAGATGTTATGCACTGGTGGCACGTACACCCCGACGGAGATAAAGGCATCCGAAGCCGATGCTCTGATGATCTGCTGTGGCTTGTATGGGCAGTATGTGAATACTGCAAAAAGACAGGCGATCTTTCAATATGCAAATCAGAGCTTCCGTTTCTTAATTCTCCTGTGCTTGGTGCTGACGAAGGAGAACGCTATGAAGTACCCGCCGTTTCCGATAAATCCGACACAGTTTTAAATCATATCCGTGCCGCACTGGGCTGCTGTGAACGCAGAGGCCTTGGCCCCCACGGGCTGCCTTTCTTCGGCAGCGGAGACTGGAATGACGGTTTAAATAAAGTTGACGGAGAGAGTGTATGGTTAGGCTGGTTCTATTCGATATGTGCTTTCAAATTCTCGGAGCTTTTAAAAAGGCTCCATGAAAACGATGCTCAGAATTACTATTCTCTGGCAGAAAAGCTGGGAAAAGCCGCTGACAGCTGCTTTAACGGCAGCTTCTACTACCGTGGATTTCATGCCGACGGCAGTGTTCTCGGCGGAGAGCAGCGCATAGATTCTCTGCCGCAGAGCTGGGCCGCCTTTAACCCCTTTTCGGATAAGGAGAAAGTCAAAACTGCCCTTAAATACGCCCTTTCAAAGCTTGTGGACACTCAGCATTCAACAGTAAAGCTTTTTACTCCTCCTTACAGACACGACGAGCGGGATGTCGGCTATATATCCTCCTACGGCGAGGGCTTCCGTGAAAACGGCGGTCAGTACACCCACGCCGCCGTATGGCTCGCATCAGCCTGCTTCAAATGCGGCATGGCAAAAGAGGGACGTGAAATTCTCCTGATGCTTCTGCCTGAAAATCACGACCTCAGTGTATACGAAGCCGAGCCTTATGTTCTTGCTGCCGACGTCTATTCCGCTCCCGGTCATGAGGGTGAAGCAGGCTGGACATGGTATACCGGTTCTGCCGGATGGTATTACACCGTTGCACTTGAAGATATGCTGGGGATAAAGCTTCAAAACTCCGTTGTTCTCCCTCCGTCTGACGGAATCGAAAGACCGGCTTTTAAAGTCACTTACAGGGATTCAGACGGCAAAACTCAGCATATAAACTACCCCTTTTCTTAACATCTGGTTAATGAAATAAAGCTACCAATTTACCCGACTTAGTGTTATAATTAGATATTAAAAAACGGAGGTGCCCTATGGAATATACAAGGACAGAAATAATGCCCGGCGTGTGGCTGACTCATTTACATTCGGATAAATTTAAAACCGCGTGCATGAGTTTGAATATGCTGGCTCAGCTTAAAAGGGACACCGCTTCAATGAACGCTCTTATTCCTTATGTACTGCGCCGTGGTACTGTGCAGTACGGGGATATGGAAGCCATATCCGCAAAGCTGGATGAGCTTTACGGTGCGGCCATAGAGCCGGTGGTACGCCGGGTAGGTGAAATTCAGTGCTTTGGTTTTTACTCCAGTATTCCCGAGGAGGATTTTCTCCCCGGCAAGCAGGATATTCTGAGGCAGACCTGTGCGTTAATGGCTGAAATGCTCATTGCTCCTGCCACAAGAGGCGGTCTTTTCCTTCCCCAGTATGTAGACAGTGAGAAGGAAAAAATGCTCCAGCTGCTTCGTGGGCGCATAAACAGCAAAGAGGCTTATTCCACTTTCCGCTGTGTTGAAGAAATGTGCTGCTTTGAGGACTTTGCCGTCAGCGCTATGGGAAGTGAATCCGAGTGCGAAAACATTCACTATAAAAAGCTAACCCGTCACTATCACGATATGCTCCAAAGCTGCCCGGTTGAGATTTTCTACTGCGGACGCAAGAGCCGCAGAGAAGTGGTATCAGCTTTCACCGATGCGCTTATGCCTCTGCCGAGAGCTGATATCGACTACGATATAGGCACAGATGTGCGAATGAACGCAGTCGAGGAAAAGCCCAGATATGTGGAGGAGGAGCTTGATGTATCTCAGGGTAAGCTTGTCATGGGCTTCCGCCTTGGTGAATGCATGGAAGAGCCTGATGCCGCAGCTATTTTTGTATTCAATGCTGTTTACGGCTCCGGTTCTACTTCAAAGCTCTTTATGAACGTGCGTGAGAAGCTTTCTCTCTGCTATTATGCAAGCTCTGCCGTAAACATTCAAAAAGGCATAATGCTTGTGGCTTCCGGTATTGAATTCCCCAACTTCTGCAAAGCAAGGGATGAGATACTCGCTCAGCTTGACGCTGTTAAGAGAGGCGAAATCACAGACGATGAGCTTAACGCCGCAAAAGCCGGTGTAGCTTCCGACCTGAGATCGCTTATGGACTCTCAGGGCGAGCTTGAAGGCTTCTATCTCTCAAGAGCTTTAAACGGCGAGGATTACAGCCCTGCTGATTTTGCAGGGCTTATTGAAGAGGTCACAAAAGAGCAGGTTATCGAGATTGCAAACAGCATCGAATGCGATATGATTTATTTCCTGAAGGGTGAGGAGGAAGACAATGAAAATGCAGAGCCGTGAATACCCGAATATAGGTGAGACCCTTTATGAGGCAACTTTGCCCAACGGTCTGCGTGTGCGTGTAGTCCCCAAGCCCGGTTTTTCCACCTGCTTTGCCGCTTTTGCGGTAAATTACGGCGGATGCCACCGCAATTTCAACTTTGAAGGTCGGGATATGGAAACTCCCGCCGGAATTGCCCACTTTCTTGAGCACAAGATGTTCGATATGCCGGACGGTGACAGCGCACTCAACATTTTAAATGCCAACGGCGCAGATCCCAACGCCTTCACCTCTGAAGATGTTACCTGTTATTATTTTCAGTGTACCCACAGCTTTGAGGAAAACCTGCGTCTGCTTTTGAAGTTTGTTTCCACCCCTTATTTCACTGCCGACACCGTCAGCAAGGAGCAGGGTATAATCGGTCAGGAAATCGGAATGGGCCTGGACAGCCCCGGTGAAGCTATCTACTATAATCTGTACAAGCTTCTCTATCCCAATCACCCTGTTAAGGACAGAATTGCAGGCACTGTGGAAAGTATTTCTCACATCACCGACAAAACACTCTACGACTGCTACAATATGTTCTACCGTCCTTCCAACATGATTCTTGCCGTTGAGGGTGACGTTGACCCCGATATGGTTCTTGCCGTGGCCAAAGAGGTTCTTTCACCTCAGCTCCACGCCATTCCCGAAGCAAGCTTCCCCGAGGATGATAATATGCTCCCCGCTCAGAAGCTTATTGTGGAAAATATGGAGGTTTCCGCACCTCAGTTTATGATAGGCGCAAAGATGAAGCCCGCAGAAAAGGGCGAGAAGGCCCTGCGGCAGAGTCTGGTTGCAAAGCTTGCGCTCAGACTTCTGGCAGGCTACTCATCTCCCCTTTATCTGGATTTGTATTCAAAGGGTCTTTTAAGCCGCAATTTTGACTATGAATGCAATGTAACTGCCGGAACAGGCGCTCTGCTTCTCGGCGGTGAAAGTTCTGATCCTGACAAGGTTCTGGAAGCTTTAAATCAGGAGGTTGCAAGGATTGCCCGTGAAGGTCTTGACAGCGACCGCTTTGAGCGTGCCAAGAGAGCATCTCTGGGTGCAAGACTGCGTGGTCTTGAGGATTTTGAAAACGTATGCGTAGCACTTATCTTCTGTCTGTTTGATGGCTACTGCGTTTTTGACGCAACTGAAATGCTGGCAGAAATTACAAAAGAGGAATGCGAAGCCTTTATAAAAGAACATTTCAGTCCTGAAAGACTTGCTGTTTCCATAATTAAAGCAAAGAGGTCATAATATGTTTCCTGTTTTATTTGAAACCATTCAGCGTGATTCCGTTATAAGCTTTCCCATGTTCGGGGATTTTTCAATAAATCCCCCCGCATATTTCACGGTATTCGGAAAGAACATCTACTTTTACGGAGTAATCATTGCTTTAGGTTTTATTCTGGGTACAGTCTACTGCGCCCGCAACGCAAAGCGCTTCGGTATAACGTCTGATGATATTTACGACTTTATGCTGTGGACTGTTCCCTGCTCCATAATCGGTGCAAGACTTTATTACGTTCTGTTCCGTCTGCCTCATTACATTGAGCATCCGTCTGAGATTTTCGCCATCTGGGAAGGCGGTCTTGCAATCTACGGCGGAGTAATTGCCGGAATAATCATTGCATTTATCATATGCAGAAAAAAGAAGATTCCCCTCTCTGCAATGCTCGACATTCTGGTCTACGGTCTTTTAATAGGTCAGATTCTCGGCCGCTGGGGAAACTTCATGAACCGTGAAGCCTTCGGTGCCGAAACCACAGTTTTCTGCCGTATGGGGCTTACCGCTCCCGACGGCACCACAATTTTTGTGCATCCTACATTTTTATACGAAAGCCTCTGGAATCTGGCAGGTCTTATTTTCCTCATTATCTTTGACCGCAAGGGCAAAAGAAAATACGACGGTCAGTGCCTGCTTATCTATTTCTTCTGGTACGGTATCGGAAGAGCATGGATTGAGGGACTTCGTACCGACAGCCTTTACATAGGCAGCAGCAATATTCGTGTATCTCAGCTTCTTTCCGTAATACTTGCACTTGCAGCATTGACAGTGCTCATTATCCAAAGCCGCAGACCGCATAAGCCCGAAGATCTTTTTGTCAACAGGGTAAAGGCTCAGGCTCAAAGCGATATGCAGGGCGAAGCTGAAGTAAATAATGCCAAGGAGGAATAAACATGGCAGATTATAAAGATATTATACATGGCACCATCAGCAACATCGTTGGCAAAGTAAAAGACGTTGCCGAAAGCGGTACCGTCCGCAACATTTATGACAAGGGCGTCGATAAAGCAAAATCCTGCGGCCGCATCGCAAAGCTTACTCTTGAAATGAATGGCGAAGCCGAGGAGCTCAAGCGCGTTTATACTGAGATCGGCCGTCTTTATTATGAAGATCACAAGGATGATGCCCCCGAACCTTATTATGCTTCCCTTTTTGCTCAGGCAGATGAAATTAAGGAAAAGCTCAGAGATATGGATGATGAAATCAAGTCCATGAAATCCGAGTTTCAGGCAGAATATGACGACGATGATATAGAAGTTGAAATCTGCAATTTTGAAGACATCGTCGAGGAAAGCGAAAACAATCCCGAGGAATAAAATATCAGACGGAGAGGATATGCCTCTCCGTCTTTTATTTGCATACTGCCTGATAAATTCCGCTTAACTTTAAAATGCTCAGTGCCAAATGGCGCTGAGCATTTATAGTACAGAATCAATAGCATTTTAAATATGCCGGTACAATTTTCCAGATACTTTTTTGTCGCTTTATACTGTCGTGAATGATGAAAAGTGTTGCGATTGTCGGCGTTTGGGCGTATACTGTTTTAATGAGAATTTTTTGTCGGAGGAATTTTATGAAGCAGAGTTTAAAGAAATACGGAGCACTCGTATTAGTGTTCATAATAATCGCTTCGGTCTGTCTCATGTTCTCCTGCCGGAAATCCGGTATGTTCATAGATGAAATCTATACCTATGGACTTTCAAACAGCCATTATGCGCCGTTTCTTGATGACGTCAAAGGCGGCAGCCTTGCAGATAAGACAATGACCAGGCAGGATCTGCTGGATTACGTTACTGTAAATTCCGGCGAGGGCTTTGATTTTGGCTCCGTTTACTATAATCAGGTGAACGACGTCCACCCTCCCCTTTACTACTGGCTCTTTAATATAGCTTCTTCTTTTACACCTGATGCATTTTCAAAATGGACAGGCCTTATCCTTGATTTCATCATTTTCATGCTGGCACTCATAGTGCTTTATAAGCTGGTATTCAAGCTTTTCGGCAGCCGTGATAACGCAGTTATTGCCGTTGCCCTTTACGGTCTGAGCAATCTTGGATTAAGCACTATGCTTATGATAAGAATGTATGTGCTTCTTACGCTGCTTACGCTTACCCTTGCTTATCTTATCGCCTGCCTTATGGAAAAGCCCCGGAATTATCTCTACCCCCTTATCGGGCTTAATATTTTTCTGGGTCTTATGACGCAGTATTACTTTGTATTCTATGCTTTCTTTATTTGCCTCGCATATCTCATATATGCTTTAATCAGAAAGCAGTATAAACCCGCCGTTATTTTCTCGGTGAGTGCGCTTTTGGGCGTGGGCTGCCTGCTTGTTTTCTTCCCCGCCTGTCTGGATCATCTGTTTTCCGGCAAGCTTGTTTCCGGCGCAAATGCCCTTGAGAATTTAAGCGCAGTGGATCAGTACAAAGAGCGCTTTGTCTTTTTCGTCGGTCAGATGCGTCAGGGCTTAAAAGCTGCTGTCTGCCTGACTCTGTTGCTGTTTGTTCTGCTTCTGATATTCATTAAAAAGATCGTGAAGGCAGGAAAGGACGGAGTTCTCACTCTTGACAGCCTTGTTATAATTGTCCCTGCTCTTATTTCCTTTATTGTAGTATCAATTATCTCCCCTGTTCTGGAGCCTCGATACATCTATAATATTGCACCTGTATTCGTTATAGCTGTCAGCTTTTTAATATATCTGCTGGAAAAAAGTCTCGGAGATTTCAGCCACAGTTTTGTAATCAAAAAAGCCTGCATCGGCTTTGCTCTTCTGCTTGCGCTGTGGTTTGCCCGCTGTATTCCTCCCTCTTATCTTTATCCTGAGTATCCCGAATACGATAAGCTGGCGGCACAGCACAGCTCCTCCCCCTGCATTTATATGACTGATGACCACTTTGAGCCTATCACTCAGGACTTGCAGCAGCTTCTCTTCTTTGACAGCTTTTTCATGGCTGCCGATCCTGAATCTACTGCTCTGGATGATTATCTGGCACAATTTAAAGACAGCAATGAATGTGTAGTTTACATCGACCGCAGTGTATTCTGGTCCAGCGGCTTTGTGCCGGAGGAAATGCTGCCGGAGCTTATTGAAACTACTGATTTTAACAACTATCAGCCGCTGTATGAAAACGGTCTTTCAGCGGCATACCTTTTGATTAAGTGATTGGAGAACAGATTATGCTTTCTGTAATCTTACCCTCATATAACGAGGAAAAAATGATTGCCGTAGCCTCTAAAACCATTACAGACATTTTGGACGGGGCAGGCATCGACCACGAGCTTCTGTTTGTGGATGACGGTTCAAAAGACAACACCTGGAACGAAATTGTTGCTGCAAGTGAAGCTAACCCCCATGTTGTAGGTTTGCACTTCAGCCGCAACTTCGGAAAAGAATCCGCTATGTTCGCAGGCCTTGAGAGAGCATCAGGCGACTGCTGCGTTGTTCTTGACTGCGACCTTCAGCACCCCCCTGAGAAGATTGTAGAGATGTACAGGCTCTGGGAACAGGGCTATGAAGTAATCGAGGGCATAAAAGAGGACAGAGGTCAGGAAAGTGTAATGCATCGCTTTGCCGCCGGCAGCTTCTATAAGCTCATCAGCAAGGCCACCGGCATGGATATGTCCTCCTCTTCCGACTTCAAGCTCCTTGACCGCAAAGTAGTGGACACGCTGAATCAGATGCCCGAGCGCAATGTATTTTTCCGTGCGCTCTCCTTCTGGGTAGGCTTTAAGAAAACAACCGTCAGCTACAAGGTTCAGGAACGCACCGTCGGCGAAAGCAAGTGGTCTACATCTTCGCTTATTAAATACGCTGTAACAAATATAGGCTCCTTCTCCTCTGCTCCACTGCATCTTATAACCATTCTGGGCATTATTATGCTGATCACCTCAGTAGTCATGGGTGTAATCGCTCTTGTACAGAAGATTGCCGGTGTGGCTCTGGGAGGCTTTACCACTGTTATTCTGCTTCTGCTGTTCTCTGCAAGCCTTATAATGATAAGCCTTGGTATTATAGGTTACTATGTGGCCAGAATTTACGAGGAGATAAAGGGCAGACCCCGTTACATCATCTCCCAGACAGTCGGAGGTAAAAATGAGCGATAAAAAACCTTTTTCTCAGCGTTTTAAGGAGTTCTGCCAGAAGTTCTTTGATAAAACCTTCTGGAAATTCATTCTTGTAGGTGTTGCAAATACTATTTTCGGCACCGCCGTAATGTTTTTACTTTATAATCTCGCTTTCAAAAACTACCATGACAGCTCATGGGCATACTGGGTGTCCAGTGCAGCAAACTACATTCTGGGCTCCATTCTCAGCTATTTTCTCAACAAAACCTTTACTTTTAAGAGCAAAACCAACACCCGTCAGACCATGTACCGCTTTGTTATCAACATTTCCCTGTGCTATCTTATAGCCTACGGTGTTGCAAAGCCTGTGGCACGGGCCATTTTCTCCGGTGCATCCGTATCCATGCAGGCAAACATGGCTATGCTTGCCGGTATGTGCTTCTTCGTGGCATTAAATTACATCGGCCAGCGCTTCTTTGTTTTTAAAGGTACTCAGGAAGAGGAAAACGAAAATAAATAAAAAAATAAAGCTCATCCGAATAACGGATGAGCTTTTATTTTTGCGACTAGGTCTCCGACCTCAATTAAGATTGGTATTCTGAATGTACTTAACAAAAAAAGAACTTCACATCAGTGAAGTTCTTTTGGTGGACGATACAAGACTCGAACTTGTGACCTCCCGCACGTCAAGCGGATGCGCTACCAGCTGCGCCAATCGTCCATCTCTCTGTCAACGGATTGTATTCTACACGAATTGTGCCTAAATGTCAAGAACTTTTTCAAACTTTTTTAATTTTACCGTAAAAAAAGCGGCAGAACGAACTGCCGCTTTTTTCTAGCAGATTAAATTTTGAGATCAGCCTTCTGAGGTATAGATATTGAACTCTGTGGTCTTTCCGAAGCACTCGATTGTAATCTTAGCTCCGCCGGGCTGGTGCTTAAGGCACTTGATAGTGCAGTAGGTACCGTTTTCTTCGGGAGTAAGCTCAAACACAGTGTCATCGCTGGTGGACCACTTAAATTCAAGTCCTGTGAGACCCACGGGGTAAGCCTGAGCCGTGTACTTGATCTCCTGTCCAACCTTCTGAGTAGGCCATGTCTCCGGACCTTCATTCATAAGCCTTGTACCAAAGAGAATTGAAATCTTCTCAATAGTGGGAGGAGGGGGAGGAGGCGTGGTAGGCGGTGCCTCGATAACAGGGGGAGTAATCTCATCCACAATAGGCGGTGTCACCTTGCTTCCGGGAATACCCTCCGGGGATTTAAGACTGGTGGTAACCATAACGATAACCGCCAGAATAACCGCAACGACCAGAATCAGGCCGAAAATCATCTGCCATTTTGTATTAGTCTCAGCACGCTCATATGAGGCAGTACCTTTGACCGTTCCCGGTGTTGCACCGGGAGTGCGTCCGCTTTGAGTCACTCGGCGAGTTCCGCAATTAGGACAACTGCTGCGCAGTGCAGAAAAGCTTGCTCCGCAGCGGCGACATTTTACTTGAGGGATCATGCTCATAAAAGTTCCTCCATTCTGTTGGGAATAGAAATAAGCATTAAACTACTTGTAAATAATACATCTTCTTTGGGCTTTCGTCAAGACTTCTCCTGTACTTTAGCCTGTTTTTCGGCGTATTTTTGAGGTTTATCCCCCACCAGTCCACCATTTTACCTCTTTTCTCTCTGTTTTTCGCTTTTCTTCACTGTCAGATGCGGGGCATTTGTGTCAAACTTATCCACTTTTAAATCTTTGTAAAATGTTTGAATTTTTCCGTGATTTTTCTTATTTTCCATAAACCTGCTGTAATATTTTCACCCGCTATTGAAGAAAAAAGGAATTGATGTTAAAATACTATTCGTTTTTAGGAGGGATATCCCATGTCAAAAAGAATTACCAAAATCGTTCTGACCGGCGGGCCCGCTGCCGGTAAGACTACACTTATAAGCCGTATTCTTCAGGAGTTCAAGCAGGAGGACGGCTGGAAAGTAATCACGGTTCCAGAGACCGCAACTGAGCTTATCTCCGGCTTTGGCATTAAGCCTTTCGGTAACTGTATTTCCATGGAGGACTTCCAGTATTTTGTTACCTCTGATATGCTGCACAATGAGGAAATGGCAATGGCTGCCGCTCAGATGGTGCCTGAGGATAAGGTACTTATTATATTTGACAGGGCACATCTGGACAATAAAGCATACATAAGCCCTGAGCAGTTCAAAAAGACTCTGGCCCGCTTCGGCAAAACCGAAGAGGAGCTTCTGCAGAACTATGACGCTGTTCTGCACCTCGTAACCTGCGCAAAGGGTGCTGAGTTTGCATATAATTTCGGCAATGCCGCCAGATACGAGAGCATAGAGACTGCACGTGAAAAGGATGATCTGACCTTACAGGCATGGAGTGCTCATCCCCGTTTATATATTATTGACAACTCTGTTGATTTTGAGGATAAAATCAGCCGTGCCATAGCTCAGATTTACCGTATTGTCGGTCAGAGTGCGCCGGAGGTTGAAAAGAGCAAATACCTTGTTGCAATGCCCGACTGCGAATTGATTGGCAAGAAGTACGGCGGTCAGAGCATTGAAATGATGCAGACCTATCTCCGCTCTGTCATTCCCAATGTGGAGCGCCGCATCCGCCAGCAGAAAAACGGCAGTGAGTATCTGTACTTCTACACCGAAAAGCGTATCGGTGAGGACGGCACACGCTGGGTAACTGAGCGTCCTATTTCTCAGAAGGAATACGTTGCATACCTCATGGAAGGTGATACAAGCCTGCATTCTGTTGTAAAAACCAAGTATCGTTTTTCATATCAGGGCCGCCGTATGGAAATTGATGTCTATCCCTTCAGTCAGGATAAAGCTATATTGTTCGTATACGGCAGACCGATACAGCTTGCAGATATGCCTCCTGAGCTTCAGGTCATAAAAAACGTCAGCGGTGATGTGAACTATAAAAACCGCCGTCTTGCCGCAACTCAGGTGCTTTAATAAAAATAGTTTTGCGGAATAAATATGTAAGACTTAAAATTACAAAAACGGAGTGTATCTTAATTGGATACACTCCGTTTCTTTATGAATAGATTTTCTGTCAGGCGCTGACAATACGCCCCGAGACTTTTATTTTTCTTCTTCCCATGTTCTTTCGCTTATAATATAACGGGGTCTGGCTTTGGTTTCCATATAGATTTTGCCTATATACTCCCCTATTATGCCGAGGCAGATAAGCTGCACCCCGCTCACAAAGCACACTATACAGGTCATGCTCGCCCATCCTGCAACCGCATTGCCCCGCAGAGCCGTCACAATGGCCCATATGACGCCTATAAAGCTCAGAAGTGCAACTATAACCCCAAAGCTCGTAATAAGTCTCAGGGGCTTCACAGAGAGGCTCGTTATGCCGTCCATTGCAAGACCCACCATTTTTTTAAACGGATAGTGGCTCTCCCCTGCAATTCTTTCGGCTCTTGCATAGCTTACCGATGTACTCTTAAAGCCCACCAGCGGAACCATTCCCCTGAGGAAAAGGTTAACCTCCTTAAAGTTTGCAAGTTCTTTTAAGGCTCTGGCGCTTATAAGCCTGTAATCTGCATGGTTATATATCACTTCGGCACCCATGGCTGAAAGGAATTTATAAAAGCTCTGAGCGGTAAAGCGTTTAAAGAACGTATCAGTTTCACGGCTGGAACGGACGCCGTAAACTATCTCGCAGCCGCCGAGGTATTCATCTACCATCTGATCCATAGCATTTATATCGTCCTGACCGTCACAGTCTATGGATATTGTTATATCGCAGCGGTCTTTTGCCTCCATAAGTCCTGCAAGAACCGCATTCTGGTGACCACGGTTTCGGCTCTGGGAAATGCCTATATAATGGCAGTCCTGCTTTGAAAGCTCGGAAATAATCTCCCATGTTTTATCCTTGCTGCCGTCATTAACAAACAGTATTCTGCTCTCAGAGCTTATCTTGCCCTTTTCCGAAAGAGAGTTTATCTTTTCCAGAAACATGGGGGCAGTTACAGGCAGAACCTCCTGCTCGTTATAGCACGGTATAACTATATAAAGTATAGGCGGCATAGTTACGCTCCTTGTCTTTGCGCATTTAATCGGTCGGCTGCTCTGTCATGCTGAGCTCCGGCCTGAGCATCTGTGTACTATTATATCTCAAATTCCGCCTTGATATTATAAAGCTGCCCAGGCAGCCGCTTAATACTTCACGGCGATTTTATTTTTTAATTATAGGCTACATTCCAAGGCAGGTCAAGGAATGTAAAAACGGCGGTCATAATAAGACCGCCGTTAATTTTCATTTCAGAAACTCTGCCAGCTCACTTACATTTTTAAAATAAGCTCCACAGTTTTTCCGCATAAAGTTTTCTATCTCCGGAACATCATAGGCCCAGCCTGCACCGACAAAGTCAATGCCTGCATCTTTTGCCATATCGAAGCCGGGTTTAAGATCGTCAATCATCAGCAGCTCAGATGCATCAAGAGAAAAGCTCTCCATTATATCCTGCACCGGCCACACACTTGGTTTTCTTCTTTCGACCGGCTGCTCCCAGCCATATACCGCATCAGGCTCAGGCAGTGCATTTGCCGCATAATCCCTTATAATGTTTTCCTTAAAGGAGTGGGATATAACGCATATAAGTCCGCCTGCTTTTTTCTGCTCAAGCATTATTTCTCTCATTCCGGCATAGGCTGCGGGAATTCTGGTTTTAACATAATCCTTCCAGAATTCTGTCTCCACTTCCAGATCTGCATCTGTCATATGGAAATCTTCTTTGCACATCTGTATATATCCGGGATGGAAATTCTTAATGAAATAATCTTCAAGACTTATACTCATTCCCGGTCTGTAAATACTCAGATATTCCAGAAAGCTGGGATAATGCACAGTTGCGGTAGAATTTACTACTGTATCATCATGGTCGAAAATCAGGCATTTATACTTCATAATACAGCCTTAATCAATAGAAGGTAGCAACTTCCTGCTCGGGAGGATTGCAGCTTTCGCTGTCCACATATTTAAGAACAGGGCCCTTCTCACCGTAAGCCATGCTGAACTTGTACTGAATCTCAGCAGTAAGCTTTATCCATGTATCATTAGGAACATCTTCTGCGTGCTCCCACTGAACCTCAAAAGGTGCAAAGCTTATATCATCCACGCAGCAGGTCATAATATGACGGCCTATAAGGAAGCTGCCGTGGGGAACTTTCTTTCTCTGAAGAGCACGTCCCACAAATCTGACGGTTTTGCCGTCATACTTTTCGGGGTCTTCATTTATATCTCTGTACCACTCGGCATAATCCTGCTCACCGATTTCCACAATGGGTGCCTCGATATCAAACGGCAGGGGGTCTTTAATGTCGTCGTATTCGATTCTGTCATCGGAGAATTCATAGGCAATATCTGCGCTGCGGGTAGCTCCACGCACGATCTTATGGAACTCCATCTTATCGTAGCTGTCCTTAAAGCGGTTAAAGACGCAGAGGTCTGCGCTCTTGAGTTTATCGTATACAAAGGAACGCATATTATCGTTATAAGTAAGGAAGCTTCCTGCATCCGCAAACATGAATTCCTGATATATTACCCAGTTCTCGGGCATGGCGTTATAAAGAGTATCCAGCATCCACATACCGTTGTATTCAACAACTACACGCTCCGCTTTGCTCTCTTTAAGTGCCTCTGCAAGACTCTCGGCGGTGAGTTCGCTCTCCTGCTCGAGAACCTTTACATAGGTGTACTTCTTATCAACAAAATTGTCGGGCTCGTATTCCTCTTCGCCCTCTTCGCAGACCAGAAGTAAGGTTCTCTCGCCACGGCAGAAGCGCTTATCGCCCATTGTATCCTGTATAAATGTGGTTTTACCTGATTCCAGAAATCCTGTAAACAGGTAAACAGGGATGGTTTTATTCTTACTCAACCTCAAACAGCTCCTTCAGTGCTTCTTCATTTAACTTGGAACCGATAACGCAGAAACGGCCGGTAACAGCAGCGCTTCCACGGCGTATATCGCTCTCTTCGGGAACATAGTCAAAGTACAGCCAGTCTCCGTCGGAAGCATCAACGATGCCCTTTGCTCTCAGAACGATACCGTACTTCTCCTCATTCTCCAGCTTGCTCAGGATTTCTCTCAGCTGAGCTTCGCTGTACTTCTTGGGAGTCTCGGTTCCCCAGCTGGTGAACACTTCATCAGCATGGTGATGATGGTGGCCGCATGAGCAATGCTCGTCATGCTCATGGTCGTGGTGGCAATGCTCGTCATGCTCATGGTCATGGTGGCAGTGCTCATCATGCTCGTGGTCGTGGTGGCAGTGCTCGTCATGCTCGTGGTCATGGTGGCAGTGCTCGTCATGCTCGTGGTCATGGTCATGACCGCAGCAGCAATGCTCATCGTGTTCATGCTCGTGATGATGCTCATGCTCATGCTTGAGCTCTTCCATCTGGGCATCGAGTCCCTTTTCATTCATAGCAGCAACGATCTGCTCGCCGTTAAGCTTATCCCAGGGAGTAGTAATAAGGCTTGCGTGAGGATTCTGAGCCTTGAGAAGCTCTGCTGCTGCATTTATCTTTGCCTCGGAAGCGGTATCTGTACGGCTCATAACAATGATGTCGGCATTCTCTACCTGATCGTTAAAGAACTCACCGAAGTTTCTCATATACATCTTGCACTTGCCTGCGTCTACCAGAGTTACCTTGGAGCCGATATGAGTGCCCTCAACGCCGCTGACAGCCTTTGCAACATCAGACAGCTTGCCGACACCGGAAGGCTCAATGATTATACGATCGGGAGCATAGTCATCCATAACCTGCTTCAGTGCCTTGGTGAAGTCACCAACCAGAGTGCAGCAGATGCAGCCGGAATTCATCTCGGTTATCTGCACACCTGCATCCTTCAAAAAGCCGCCGTCAATAGCTATCTCACCGAACTCATTTTCGATAAGAACCAGCTTTTCACCCTTATAGCCTTCTGCAATAAGCTTCTTTATGAGAGTGGTCTTTCCGGCACCCAGAAAGCCTGAAAATATATCAATTCTTGTCATGAATACTAACCTCCGTATATTATTTTTTCACAGCTAGGGATTATATCATTATTTTTCTTTTCTTACAAGAGGTCACAAAAAGTTTAACTTTCTTGCAAAAAATCCGCTATTGGTTTATACTGTTTTATCAGCAGTATGTCAAATATATAATGAAAGCTGAGGAAGAGATATGAAAGGCATTATTTTGGCCGGCGGTGCAGGCACTCGCCTTTATCCGATTACCCGTCCTATTTCCAAGCAGATTCTGCCCGTATATGATAAGCCCATGATATATTATCCCCTGTCCGTTCTTATGCTGGCAGGTATCCGTGAAGTTCTCATTATTTCTACTCCCAGAGATATAGGTGCCTTTAAAGAGCTTTTCGGTGACGGCAGTTCATTGGGACTGAGAATCGAGTATGCAGTTCAGCCCGAGCCCAGAGGCCTGGCTGAGGCATTTATAATAGGAGAAGAGTTCATCGGCAATGACACCGTATGTCTGATTCTCGGTGACAACATCTTCTACGGTGGCGGTATCACCCCCGCTGTACGTCAGGCCGCCGCGCTTGAAAAAGGTGCTGTTATTTTCGGATACGCCGTTCCCAATCCGCAGGCTTTCGGTGTAGTTGAGTTTGATGAAAATAATAATGTACTTTCAATAGAAGAAAAGCCTAAAGAGCCTAAATCCAACTATGCTGTTCCCGGCCTTTACTTCTATGATAATGATGTGGTTGAAATAGCCAAGAGCATTACTCCCTCCGAAAGAGGAGAGTTGGAAATAACCGCAGTTAACAATGTATATCTTAACCGTGGTGATCTTAAAGTAAACCTCTTCGGCCGTGGCCATGCATGGCTGGATACCGGTACGCACGAAAGCCTTCTGGAGGCTGCAAACTTTGTATCCATTATTCAGAAACGTCAGGGAATGTATGTCGCCTGCATTGAGGAGATCGCATTCCGTATGGGATACATTACAAAGCAGCAGCTTATTTCCCTTGCACAGCCTCTTTTAAAGACTGAGTACGGTCAGTATCTGCTTAGAGTTTCGGAGGAAAAAATATGAAAAGAATTCTTGTGACCGGCGGTGCCGGATTCATAGGTTCAAACTTTATTCATTACGTTTTAAATAACTGTGAGGATGTGGAGCTGTTAGTTAACCTCGACCTTCTCACCTACGCAGGCAACCTTGAAAATCTGCTTTCTGTTCAGGATGACAAACGCTATGTGTTTGTTCACGGTGATATTCGCGACAGCAAGCTTGTAAACGAGATTTTCGATAAATACAAATTCGATACCGTTGTGCATTTCGCTGCTGAAAGCCATGTTGACCGTTCCATTGTTGAGCCGGAAATCTTCCTCACAACCAACATTGTGGGTTCCCAGACCCTTCTCGATGCCGCAAAGCGTCACTGGAATGTAGACCCCGACAACAAATACTCAAGAGAATACCTTCCCGGTGTCAAATACCTTCAGGTATCCACCGATGAGGTTTACGGCGCACTGGGTAAAACCGGAATGTTCACCGAGTCCACCCCAATTTCTCCCAACAGCCCTTATTCCGCATCCAAGGCCAGTGCCGACCTTGTTGTAAGAGCTTACTATCAGACTTACGGTATGCCCGTAAACATTACCCGCTGCTCCAACAACTACGGTCCCTACCAGTTCCCTGAAAAGCTTATTCCTCTTATGCTCAATAACGCACAGCACAATAAGCCTCTGCCTATCTATGGCGACGGTATGCAGATTCGTGACTGGCTTCACGTATCGGACCACTGCTCCGCTATACTTACAGTCCTTAAAAAGGGCAGAAACGGTGAGGTATACAATATAGGCGGCAACAACGAGAGAGCAAATATTGAGATAGTAAGACTTATCTTAAATGAGCTCGGCAAGGACGAGAGCCTTATAAGCTATGTAAAAGACCGCCCCGGTCATGACCGCCGCTACGCAATTGATAACGCAAAGATAACAACCGAGCTTGGCTGGTCACCTGCCTATACCTTCCAGAGAGGTATGCACGAAACTCTGGAATGGTATCTTAACAACCCCGGCTGGGTAGAAAGAGTAGTCAGTGGTGACTACCTCGATTATTATTCCAAAATGTACTCAAAAGCCTGAATCGTAAAAGTTTCAAAATAGTAACAAATTGCTGACGTCGGACCGCCTCCGACGTCAGTTTTTTTGCTCAGTTTTACCTGAAATCACCATGGTTTTTTGTGCGTTGTCACTATTTGAAATAAATTTGCAAAAACTTCATCTTAGGGCTTGCAATTTGTTTTCATTTGTCGTAATATTGTAACCAGGCATAAGGCTGTATATAGCTTTGTCTTCTCTATCCGGATACATTAAAAACGGATACTTAAATTGACATTTTAAGTAATACTTAAGTTTTCTTAAGTTTACCATTGTCGTATGGACAATATATATCGCCTTAAGCTATAATGGTATCTATAAAAGCAGTTCTCAGCAATTATTACAGCATAGAAAGAGTCGGTTAGGAGGATAACAAAATGAAAAAACGGCTTTTAAGTACGCTGCTTATCCTTTGCCTTGTCACAGCTCTGTTTTCTGGTTTTTCCGTAACAGCTTCTGCTGACAACGAAACGATACAGCACACACTTCAAAGAGGCGAAACTGTTATTGGTGTCTGCAAAACTCTTGGTGTAGACTTCTACGCCAACTATAAGTGGATCACCGAAACCAACAAGATTACCAACTACGGCAATCTTAAACCCGGCATGGTTCTTACCCTGCCCAAACCCGGCACCAGACCTTCACTGAATCCCGCTGCAAAACCCAGTGAGAAGCCCAGCACCCCCGCACCTAATCCCGGCGGTAATGTTACCCCCGGCAACTCCACCGGCCTTAAGCTTCTGGGTCAGGACTTTGTAAGCAGCTATCTTATTACTCACATCATGCAGCGTGGCGAAACCGTCAGCGGTGTATGCAACAGTCTGGGTATTAACTTCACTGCAAACTCTGCTGCGATTCAGAAAATCAATAACATCCAGAACTACAACAAGATATACGTCGGCAGAGCAATTCTGCTCCCCTCTGTCTCTGCTCCTGCTTCCGGCTCCTGCATTGCAGTTGTAGCTCACAAGGTTGTAAGCGGCGACGCAATGTACAATATCTGCAACAGCTACGGTATCGACTATTCTTCCAACCTGAAGATGATGCAGAGCCTTAACAACAGAAACGACAACCTTGCAAACATCAAGGTCGGTCAGATCATCTATCTGCCTGTCCCCACTGTTATCACTCCCGGCGGCGGTAATAGCGGTAACAGCGGCAATGGTGGTAACGGCGGCAATGCCGGCGGCAGCGTTCAGCCCAGCCAGCCCGGCGGCAACAGCGGTAACAGCGGCAACGCCGGCAACACCAACCCCAGTGACGGCAAGACTTATAAGATCAGCGCTCTCACCACTAACCACGGCTCCTACGAGGTTCAGGTCGGCGGCAAGAGAGTTAACGAAGCAAAATCCGGAACTACTGTTTCTGTTGTAGCTACTCCCGCATGGGATCATCAGCTTGGCTACATAACTGTTACCAGCGGCGGCAAGAACATTCCTGTCAGCAACGGTCAGTTCGTTATGCCTACCGGCAATGTTAAAGTTTCTGTAACCTTCGTTTCAAAGGATGAATACAAGGTTCTCAGAGACGTTACCAGCAACGGTCAGTTCAGCTGCCTTGTAAACGGCACTGCTATTGATAAGGCTGCTGCAGGTCAGAAGGTTACCATCAAGGCTGAGCCCAAGTACGGTTATGAGCTCGACTCTGTTTCTGTCATTATCGACACAAATCACGGCGTATCTGTAAATCCCAACGATAACAGCTTCATTATGCCTGATGAAGATGTAACTGTAAGAGTATCCTTCAAGAGAGCTGCAGCTCATAAGATCACTGCAAATGCTCCCGCTGAAGGCGGCTACTACGAAGTCAGAATTAACGGTCGAGTAGTCAGCGAGGCTAACTCCGGCGAAACCGTCAGAGTTGTTGCTGTTCCCGATAAGAACAGCGGCTACAAGTTTGCAGGTACTACTGTTAAGACTGTAAGCGGCAGAGATATTCCGGTAAACGGCGGCAAGTTCATCATGCCCGAGGAAGATATTATTATCAATGTTAAGTTCGACAAGAATGTCTACACCGTAAATACTCAGCAGGCTTCAAACGGTACCTTAAGCATTGATAAGTCCAAGGCTTCCGCCGGTGACACCGTCAATGTTACCGCAACCCCCAATAAGGGCTACGAGCTTGTAAGCATTACCGTAAACGGAAATGCTATCAGCGGCACCTCCTTCACCATGCCTGTCGGTGACGCAACTGTAAGCGCTACTTTCAAGGCTTCCAGCTACAACATCAACAATACAAGCATTGCTTCCAAGGTCAGCGTTGATAAGTCCTCTGCCACCATGGGCGAGACTGTAACAATAAGCGTTGATCCCGACACCAGTGAGAAGGTTAAAAATGTTTCTGTTTTCTATGGCACTACTTACATCTCCACCACAACTGTGGCTGAAAACAGCAAATACACCTTCGTAATGCCCGCCGAGAATGTAGAGGTTTATGTTTCCTTCGAAACTGTCCCTGCTGCTCCCGCTGAATAATCGGGTATGTGTCTGAGTGAAATAATCGCTCTTACTTAAACTAAATCAATCCCTCCCCAAATGGGGAGGGATTTTTTATAGTTTTACTCATTATTATCATATGTGGAATCAGTATATTTGTCAGAATAAAAAGTATTCAGACTGATCTGTTTAAATTGACTATGTCTGTTTTAGCGTGATAAAATATGCTTAAAGGTTGGTGAATCTTATGATGCAATTAGAAATTGAATTAGAAAAATACCGGAAAAAGAGACAGGTCTTTTTCGTCCTGAACACAATAATCGTTATAGCAATTATGGCCGTTTCGGGGCTTAATATTTATATTGTCTCCCAGTTTGAGAATAACCTAGTCGATGTTATATTCGGTGCCATAAGCTGCGTTTTCGGCCTGATGACACTCATCTTAGGCGTACTTCTGCCATCAAAGGAAAAGGCTGTATATCTGTCTGACGGCACAAAAGAAACTATTGCTGCGCTGAACTACGTTCTGAACGACAGAGTCACCTCCCCTTCCGTTATGGAAAGAAATCCTCTGTATCGCTCCTGGAGCTTTCCGGGCATGATGATACTCAGCATATTTATGATTATCTTCAACAGCGCAGGCGTTATGCTTGCCGGTATTAACGGATATTCCCCCGCTACAAATATAGCGCTCATTGCTCTATGGGTGCTTCTGGATGTATGCTCTGCCTTCTGGACATATTACGATGTCATCTGCTGCGACATAGACGAAGGCAGCAGCCTGACTCCCAAAGAATGCGGAAAAAGAGGCATCCGCATCGTTGTGAGAAGCATAATTATTGCCATTGTGGTTCTGGCCGTAATAGCTGTTGTCTCCTACTTTATGGCAGGCGACCAGTATAAGCCCATTGTAGACACCGAGCAGCTCAATACAGAAGTGAACGATGCTCTGGATAAGCTGAACCAGCTTGGCCCTGAGGGCTTTTTCCTGCAGGATGAATATGAGAATGTCGGAGAAGCTATTCTCGGCCTTAAAGGAAACTTCGGAGATAGTAAATACTACTACATCCTCAAGTATGCTGCTGATTCTTCGACACTTAACATCGTTTCATGGAGCGATGACTATGACAGCGTTTTTATTGACAGCTTCGACTGCTTTGAGGACGGAAGCCTTTCCCGAACCATGTCATTCATTTCAGATGCCCTTACAAAAGCTGACGTTGAGGGTAAGCAGGACGGATTTGTAGAATAAATTAAATATTCAGATAAAAAACAGGCGGTACTGAGTAATCTCAGTACCGCCTGTTCTGTTTTAAATTTAAATTATCAGCAGAGCTGTGCGCCGGCAGGAACGCTGTCATCAAGCATTACAAGCTGGAGCTTTTCTTCGCCGTCTACTTCCTTAACAGCTGAAAGAAGCATACCGTTGGACATCTGGCCCATCATCTTTCTGGGGGGCAGGTTCAGAATAGCAACAACAGTCTTGCCCACAAGCTGCTCAGGCTCATAGAACTTGCGGATGCCGGAGAGAATCTGTCTGGGAGTGCCGCTGCCGTCATCCAGCTGGAACTTCAGAAGCTTCTCTGACTTCTTAACAGCTTCGCAGCTTAAAACCTTGCACACACGCATATCGCACTTTGCAAAGTCGTCAATGCTTACATCAGGAAGAACGGGCTTGGACTGAGGTGCCTTATTCAGGTGCTCCAGCTCCTCAAGCTCTTTAAGGGTCTTATCCATATCAACTCTGGGGAACAGAGTCTCGCCCTTGTGTACGCTGACCTGTGCGGGCAGAACGCCGTATTCACCAGCCTTATCCCATGTTCTGCAGGAAGCATCTGCACCGATCTGCTCAAATGCCTTTTCGCAGCTTTCGGGGATAAAGGGAGTGAGCATTGTAAGTGCTGCACGAAGAGCCTCAAGAAGGTTGTACATAACGGCAGCAAGTCTGGGCTTGTTGGCCTCATCCTTGGCAAGAACCCAGGGAGCAGTCTCGTCAATGTACTTATTGGCACGCTGGATAAGCTTAAACACTTCCTCAAGGCCGAGGTGAAGCTGGAACTCATCCATCTGCTTTTCATAGCGGGCCTTAGTGTTCTTAATGAAGTCTATCAGCTCATTATCAAGCTCATCTGCCTGACGCTCGTCAATCAGTGTACCGCCGAAATACTTTTCTACCATTGCAGTTGTGCGGGAAACAAGGTTGCCGAGATCGTTGGCAAGATCCTTGTTAATGGTATTGATAAGCAGCTCATTGGAGAAGTTTCCGTCAGAGCCGAAGGGGAAGGTACGAAGCAGGAAGAAACGCAGTGCATCTACACCGAATTTCTCAGCCAGTACATAAGGATCAACAACATTTCCTCTGGATTTGGACATTTTACCGCCGTCAATTACCAGCCATCCATGTCCGTAAACCTTCTTGGGCAGAGGAAGCTCCATGCTCATAAGCATTGCGGGCCAGATAATTGAGTGGAAACGAACAATTTCCTTACCTACTATGTGAACATCAGCAGGCCAGTACTTTTCAAAGTCGTTGTGCTCATCGTTCAAGAAGCCCAGAGCGGTGCAGTAGTTAAACAGAGCGTCAACCCAGACATATACAACGTGTCCCGGATCGAAGTCAACAGGAATACCCCATTTGAAGCTTGTACGGGAAACGCACAGATCCTCAAGGCCGGGCTTAATGAAGTTGTTTATCATTTCGTTGACACGGGAAGCAGGCTGGAGGAAATCTCCGCTCTCCAGAAGCTCCTGAACAGGCTTTGCATACTTGGAGAGGCGGAAGAAGTATGCCTCCTCCTCTGCATCGTGAACAGGACGTCCGCAGTCGGGGCACTTGCCGTCAACAAGCTGGCTTTCAGTCCAGAAGCTTTCGCAGGGAGTGCAGTATTTGCCTTTATATGCGCCCTTGTATATGTCGCCCTTTTCATACATCTTTCTGAATATCTTCTGAACAGCTTCTACATGATACTCGTCAGTTGTGCGTATGAAGCGGTCGTTTGAGATGTTCATAAGCTTCCACAGATCAAGAACGCCCTTTTCACCGGTAACAATTCTGTCAACAAACTCTTTGGGAGTTACTCCGGCTTCCTTGGCTTTCTCTTCAATTTTCTGACCGTGCTCATCAGTTCCGGTAAGGAACATGACATCATAGCCGCACATTCTCTTGTATCTGGCAATAGCATCAGTGGCTACTGTGCAGTATGCGTGGCCTATATGCAGCTTGTCTGAGGGGTAATAGATAGGCGTTGTGATATAAAACTTTTCCTTGTTCTCCATATTCTTTCTCCTAAAATCTAATCTGTTAAAAACATTTGATATTACTTACTTATTATGAATTACCGCTTATGCCGGAGGTGTGATTTCACCTTCAACTCCTGCATTCTCCGGATACTTTATCTCATCCTTATGGAGATAGTAAATACCGATAGGTTCTTCAACCTTACGCAGGAAGTTGCCTTCTGCATCATACACATTGCGGTATCCTATAACTGTATATCCAATTACCACATCGGGATAAACATCATCGAACACCAGCAGTCTGGAGCGGTCGAATTTAACATAGCTTCCGTCCACATCTGTGCCGAGGATATCAACCTGAAGGCTTTCTTCCTCGTCGTTGAAATAGACCTGAATCTTCACAGGGTATTCCCTGCTGTTTCTGAACTTATAGTCCAGTGTACCCCAGCTTACTGTGGCATCCATACCCCAGTCAAGATAGCTGACCTTAAAGTAATGGTTTGTACGCTCCACCGTATCAAGCTGAGCAAACATTGCCGCACAATAAAGTGTAGACGACACCTGACAGATACCGCCGCCTACCTCCTGAACAATTTCTCCGTTATCGTAAGCACTCGCCTCTGCATAACCGGCTTCTTTTGTACGCTCACCAACAGTTTCGTTATAGGAGAACACCTGTCCGGGCATTACTATTACGCCGTTTATCTTTTCTGCAGCAAGGCGGATATTGTTTTTACGGTTATCGGAGCTGTTTTTGAAATAGGTTATCTGGCTTCCCAGAACATCTCTGTAAAGCAGGCTTCTGAGATAGTCGCCTGTAATCTCAGGACGGTCTATTTGAAGCGGAATTTCTATTACATCGGCAGGCTTTGCGTTGTTCCAGATGTCCTTTGCCTCCTGTACGTCAAATGTGCAGCCGACCACTTCATCCTCTACCTCAAAATTGTCACCTACAAATTTGGCATCCTTGGGCTCTGCATTAAGCTCCTGAAATATTGCATCAAAATCAGGGCTTACAAGCTCACTTTCAATAGTGTCATAAACCAGAAGCTCGCTGTTATCCTTCAGGGCATTTGACATTTTCTCAGCAAGTTTTTCCTTACTGATTTTCATTTCGCCTGCACCCTTGCGAAACCGCAGAACATCTGTTTCCTCATCAACTACCTGACTTGCATCTGCGGTTGCCTCATTAAACTGGGCTATAACCTCACCGGCTTTAGCATTTATATACTCAGGATCAAGCTTCAGATATCCGTCGTTCATATCAACCGGCTTAAATATATTCATAATATATTTATACAGGTTATCATATATATTATTTGAGTGGCCGTAGCTGTACGCTGCATCCACCGCAGCTTCCTTTGTAAACATAGCACCGGCCTTGCATCGGTCAAGCTCAATACTTACATCAGCCGGAAGCTTAACTGTGAACGGCTGTGCCGCCTTTTTGTCCCACTCAACCTTATCAAGTGCTTCTGTGGCCTGTTCTCTGCTCATTCCGCCTACAAACACACCGTCTACATAAACCTTTGGCAGATTGACCTCATTATGTGTAATCGTATAAGCCCAGTAGGTTATTCCGGCAAAAGCAAGCAGCAATACAGCAAGAATACATATTAAAATGATTTTCAGCTTTTTATGTTTGCCTTTTTTCTTCGGCTGTTCATCAGCTATATAGTCTTCTTCACCCGGAAGCTGTTTTTTGTTTTTCCGGTTCTTTCCACTTTGCTTTTCAGGCTTTCCGGCTTTAGTCTTTTCAGGCTTTCCGGCTTTAGTCTTTTCAGGCTTGGCTTTGTTTTCCTTTGCTGCCTTACCACCGGATTTTTCTTTCTTTTCTTTTGCTTCTTTCTTCCCGCTCTTTTCTTTGGGAGCTTTCGGAGTTTTTTCTTTCTTTGATTTTTTTGAAGACTTCTTTACCGGCTCTGACTCCGGTATATCTTCCTCAGGCGGATAATATGCCTCATCATCAGCATATTCCTCCTGCTCATATCCGGCTTCATATCCGGAATCCTCAGGGTAATAGTATTCCTGATTATTTACATCATCATAGATATAGTCCTGTTCAGGGAAGTATTCTTCACCATTTTCCGGCTCTATTCCATCATCCCCGATGAAATCTGCATCAGGGGGCTGACTTATCTTATCATCCTTTTTTATATGCGCGCTGCCTTTTTTTCTTTTTTCAAACACTTTATGATTCCTCAATTATCAATCTTGTCCTTGTATAATTCCTTAAACAGCTCGTCCTCTCCCTTAGGCATACTGATTTTTTCCTCGGCTTCCAGTGCAGGTGCAAGCCAGGGATTACCCTCAACACGTTCACCTGCCTGAGCTTCAAGCATTATACCTATAAGGGTGTTAGAAATCAAAAATCCAGGTACTGTAAAATGCCATCTGTCTTCTGTTTTCTCTGCCCAGCCTTTCTCGGCAAAGGCTTTGAGTACATTTTCAATAGGCTTCCAGTTGCTTTGGCAGCGAACTCTGTAATCTCTCTCGGAAATTCCCTTTGTGGTCCGCATTCCAAGCATTATATACTCAACCGCTCTTTCAAGCGGTGATATTATCTGATATTCATCAATTATGCTTACATCACGGTTTACACCTGCAATGTACTGTTTTAAATCTTTCACATAGCTGTAACGCTGATTTCCTACACAGGAATGTGCGCCGGGGCCGAAGCCCATATAGTCGTCCAGATTCCAGTATTTCAGATTATGTCTGGACTCAAATCCCGCCGGAGCGAAGTTTGAAATTTCATACTGCTTGTACCCATAGCGATTAAGTAGCTCAGCCGCATAAGAATACATATCTGCCTGATCGTCGTCATCCGGCAGAATCGGAGAACCCAGATAGTTTTTATACATCGGTGTTCCCTCTTCAAGCTTCAGGCCATAGCATGATAAATGCTCAGGGTGAAGCTCCATAACCTTTGAAAGGGTATTTGCCCAATCGGTCTTTGTCTGGCTGGGGAGGCCGTACATAAGATCAAGGCTTATATTGTCAAATCCAGCCCGTCTTGCATCCTGAAATGCCTTTACCGCCTGCTGATAATTGTGCCTGCGGCCTATAAGCTTCAGAAGATTATTGTCCGTAGCCTGTACGCCCATAGAAATACGGTTGATGCCCTCCATTCGCATGAGCTTCAAAGCATTATAGCTCAGGCTGTCAGGGTTGCATTCAACAGTTACTTCCGCATCAAGACGTACATTGCCGTTAAGTTTCAGTGCATTAAAAATTTCAACAATCCTGTCTGCACCATAGAAACTGGGTGTACCGCCGCCGAAATAAACACTATCTACCTCATAGTTTTTTATAGCGGCGCTGGACTCTTCAAGATGAGCCAGAAGAGCCTCGTGATATGCGGGCATAAGATTCTCGCAGCCTGCAAGTGAATAGAAATCGCAATAGCTGCACTTGCTGGCACAGAACGGTATATGGATGTAAATTCCCAGCCGTTTTTTCATGTATATTCTCCAGAAATTAAATAATTTTTACTTCCGGTCAAAGGTCAATGGCCTTTGACCGGATTTTAAGATATCAGTTTACTGTTTTCAATCAGAAGAGCTCGCTTACCATGTCGGTAAACTCTGCGGGATCTTCGATTTCAATACCTGCCATAAGCTCTGCAAGAGCATAGAGAACCTTGGAAAGCTTTTCTGCCTTCTCTTTATCATTCTCAGCTGCATCCTTCAGGACTGCAAAAGCCTTATGCTCGGGATTAAGCTCCAGAACACGGTTTGCACGTATCTTGCGCATTTCCTCACTGGGACCGTTGCGGAAGTATTTCTCCATCTCCAGAGTGATTCCGCCTTCGGTTGTAAGGCAGCAGGGCATTCTGGTGAGCTTTCTGGAAAGGGTAACGCTCTTAAGCTCATCGCCAACTGCGTTTTTAACGAAGTCCAGAAGCTCTCTGTTCTCGATATTCTTTTCCTCGGCGGCTTTCTTATCCTCTTCGGTATCAAAGCCAAGGTCATCGGTTACAACATTGCAGAAGAGCTTTCCGTCCTGCTCACGGATTGCCTGCAGAACCATCTCATCAAGAGGCATGGTAAGATACAGGATTTCATAGCCTCTGGAACGTACCTCATCGCACTGAGGCAGGCTGATTGCGTGCTTGAGGCTGTCTGCGCTTGCATAGTAGATAACCTTCTGGCTCTCAGGCATATTATCAGTGTACTCCTTGAGAGTAACCATCTTATCCTCGGAAGTGTAGAAGATAAGCAGATCCTTCAGGAAGTCCTTATAGCGGCCGTACTCGTCGCAGACACCGCACTTCAGGTGCAGACCGAAGTTCTTGAAGAATTCCTCGTACTTGGGTCTGTCTTCCTTCATAAGCTTCAGAAGCTCATTCTTGATTCTCTTTTCGATGTTCTGGCCGATAATCTGAAGCTGTCTGTCATGCTGCAGAATTTCTCTTGAAATGTTAAGGCTGAGGTCAGGAGAATCAACAACGCCCTTGACGAATTCAAAATACTCATGTACAAGCTTATCGCAGTGCTCCATAATCATTACATTATTGGAGTACAGAGTGATACCGCCCTTATTGTCGCCGGTAAATGCGTTTTCATTCTCCTCACCGGGTACAAAGAGCATTGCCTTATAAGAAACTGCACCTTCTGCATTTATACGTACAAGTGCGCAGGGATCTTTTCTGTCTCTGTTCTTTTCCTTGTAGAACTGAATGCAGTCATCATCGGTAACTTCATTCTTGCTGCGCTGCCAGATAGGAATCATGCTGTTGACGGTCTGATTTTCAGAAACCATCTTATATTCGTACTTGGGATTGCCTTCTTCATCCTTTTCGCCGGTCTCGAAGCGTTCCTGATGCTCAATATCCATCTTGATAGGCCAGCGAACATAGTCGGAATACTTTTTGACAAGAGCTTTAAGCTTCCATGTCTCAAGATATGAGCCGTAAATCTCTTCTTCTGTATCGGGCTTTATGTGCATGATGACATCTGTACCCACAGTCTCTTTTTCGCAGGGAGTAACAGTATATCCGTCAGCACCCTTGCTCTGCCATTTAACAGCCTCATCGCTGCCGTATCTGCGAGTAATAACAGTAACCTCATCAGCTACCATAAATGCAGAATAGAAGCCGACACCGAACTGACCGATAATGGAAATATCCTCAGGCTCGGTTTCGTTTTCTTTCATTTCACCCTTGAATTTATAAGAACCGCTCTTTGCAATAACGCCGAGGTTATTCTCAGCCTCTTCCATGCTCATTCCTATGCCGTTATCTGAAACAGTAATAGTGCGCTTATCCTTATTGACGGCTATGTCTATTTTATAGTCGGAACGGGAAAGACCAACATTTTCATCTGTCAGGGACAGATAGCAGAGTTTGTCTATCGCATCGGATGCGTTGGAAATGATCTCTCTCAGGAAGATTTCCTTGTTGGTATAAATTGAGTTAATCATCAGGTCCAGCAGTCGCTTGGACTCGGCCTTGAACTGTTTTTTACCCATTTTCAAAAGACCTCCAAATATTTGTTCGTAATAAGTTATTATAGCACATTTCTTTAGAATTTCAACATTTTCAGCCCTTCTAAAGAATTTTTAATAATATGTTTATAAGCTCTGTAAGCTGTTTATTTGAGCCGTGTTGACTTTTACTTTCGGGACTGTTAAAATAATGTCACAGTAAAGTTTAAATATTTTAAGAAAGAAGTGATTATATGTTACTTACACCTGAACAGCAATCCATGCTTGACGGTTCTCAGGGCGAGGTAATGGCCAAAGTCATGAAAACACTTATCATGTACGGCGAAGCTTTCGGCGCAAAGCGCATGGTTCCGGTTACAAGTGATATGGGACATACCGTCATAAGCTTCGGGCTTAAAGCCATGAAGCCTGTCTATGACCTGTACGACCAGCTTATAGATTCCGGTCTGTGTTCAAAGCAGAAGTTTTCCGCCGACCCCAAGCCGCTGGATAAGAATGTTCCCTCTAGCTTTCTTGAAAATCTGGTTTTCAACAAATTCATGTACACTGAGCAGGCTCGCTATGAGGAGCAGTGCCGTAAACTCGGTCTGAGCAGCGATGATGATTTCAGCTGCACCTGCTATGTAGACCAGATGGGCAACAAGCCTAAAAAGGGCGATGTGCTTTCATGGGCTGAATCCTCTGCCGTTGTATATGCAAACTCGGTTCTGGGAGCCCGCTGCAACAGAAATTCCGGTATGATTGAGCTTATGGGTTCCATTGCAGGCTTTGTGCCTGAGTTCGGTTTTCTCACCGACGAGGGAAGAAAGGCCGGCTGGATCATCGAAGTAAAATGTGAGCATAAGCCTGAGGCGCAGCTTCTGGGCTCTGCAATCGGCATGAAGGTCATGGAAGAGGTTCCTTACATAAAAGGCCTTGACAAGTGGCTTGGAACTGAGCTTAATGAAGATGCCTGCACATACTTAAAGGATTTCGGTGCCGCTACCGCATCAAACGGTGCCGTGGGTCTTTACCATGTGGAAAATCTTACCCCCGAGGCAAAAGAGCTAGGCGAAAGTCTTATACTTGAAGGTGCAAAGACGTATGTAATCGACGATGCGGAGCTTAAGCGGGTTCAGGACAGCTACCCCTGTATCTGGAAAAATCCCGACGGCAAGCCTAAGCTTGCATTTATAGGCTGTCCTCACATGAGCCTTAAACAGCTCACTGACTGGACTGAGGCAGTCGAGGAAGGTCTTAAAGAGACGGGCAATAAAAAGGTTGTTGTCCCCACCGTCTTTACTTCTTCACCTCCTGTTATAAAGGAATTTAATGCCACGCCCTATGCTCAGCGTCTTAAAGACTGCGGTGTAATTTTAAGCTATATCTGTCCGCTCATGTACATGAACAATCCTCTGTGTAAAAAGAAGAATGTTATAACCTCTTCTAATAAGCTCCGCACATACACAAGTGCAAAATATTATAAGGAAGCCGATATTCTGGATATTATAACCGGCAGGGAGGGTTCAAAATGAAGCAGTTCAAAGGACGTGTAATCGTTCCGGGGCGCTGTGAAGCCGAAGCTTTGGTTAGTCACGGCGGATTTAACACACTTGCAAGCTACCAGATGGCACTCCAGTTCGGAGATAAGCAGGTTAAGTGCGGTGACCAGAACAATCCCGATATTTACAAAAAGCCCATGCTGGGAAAGGCTCTTTGTCTGCCGCAGACAATAGGCTCCACCACCGGCGGAATGGTTCTTTTTACCGCCTGCGCCCAGCACAAGCAGCCGGCCTGTATGCTTTTCAGTATGCCGATAGATTCTCTGGCTGCATCAGGCGCAATTTTGGGTGATGTCTGGACTGACATCAATATGCCTGTAATAGACGAGCTTGGCGACGAGTTTCTCGACTATGTAAAAACAGGTATGAAAATAACCGTTCTCGATGACGGCATAGTCAATGTAGAATAACCGCACAATCGCAAAAGTAAAACCGCCTCTGTATAAACAGAGGCGGTTTTTAAGATTATTTGCACTTTTATATGCTTTTGCTTGACAGCAACCCAAGCAAGTGGTAAATTAGTAAAAGCTTATGAATCCGCCGGTGTGGTGGAATGGTAGACACAAGGGACTTAAAATCCCTCGGTAGCAATACCGTACCGGTTCGAGTCCGGTCACCGGCACCAAACTAATGTAGCCATGTCATTTAACTTTACACTGTCAGGTATTGAGTAATTTCTGCGGAATACTCAAACGCCCCGTACAGTGAAGTTTCAGACTGGCTGCTTTTTTTATTTTTCACTGTTATCGGTATCCGCATTGTCGGCGATATCGGTGACAAAACCATAAAGCAATGCCGAGCCCCTGATTCCAGCCTGTAATGAAGGTGAAGTCAGTCCTGGGGATGTACGAGTCAGCGGTCATATGATGCTAATTTATGATAAGCACCCTAATCAGGCTTTTGGAAATTCAAAGCTTTCCGCATCATGCTTCTGCCTGAGGTTTCAGAAAACTGAATTTATGCAGAAAAGCCCGACGTTTACGTCGGGCTTTTACAATTTCTATATTTTTCTGCCCTGCGGAGTTTGCCGCCGTCGGTACTGCACATCAGAGCTTTTTATACGTTCTTATAACAAACTGAACTGCCACATTCAGCTTTTCAAGACTGTCAAGCCTTGCAATATCCTCAGGGCTTGTTTTATGGGCATAGGGTGTCATCATAAACAATGCCTTAATGTCTGAGTTTTTATTTATATCAATTCTGTACCTGAGCTTTTTTTCATCGCTGAGCACCAGTCCATCCTGCTCCGGCGGCAGAGCATCATTCAAATACGGCTTTTCATATACCGCCTGCTTAAGCTCCCAAAGATGTCCCTCATCCGGAGAGACGTGAATAAGCACGCCGTTATTTTTAAGGCAGCGCAGATATTCCTCACCCGCAAAAGGTGCAAATACATTGAGTATAACATCGCAGCTTGCATCTGATACCGGAATTCTGTATGCACTGGCAACTGCCAGATGGAGATTTTGTCCCCTTCTGTCTCCCATTTTCAGTGCATCCTTGGAAATATCAATTCCCACAATATCTGTCTGCTTTTTATTTTCTTTCAGATATTTTTCCACACCTGCGGTGTAATAACACTCTCCGCAGCCGGAATCAAGGAGACTTACCTTGTCACCGCAGCTGTTTTCAAGAACAGTTTTGCACAATTCCGTTTTCAAGGCTTCATAGTAACCGCCGTCCAGAAAATCCCGTCTGGCTCTTACCATTGCCTTATCATCTCCGTGAATTTTTCCGCTTTGGTGAGATATAAGCAGATTCACATATCCGCTTGAAGCTTTATCGAAGCTGTGTCCTTTTTCGCAGAACCAGCGTTTCTCCTCTTCACTGAGTTTCTCCCCGCACACCGGGCAAAGAAGTTCCGGCATTTATCCATCCTCCAAAATCATATTACCTGCCGGTATTATAACATTATCGGCAGTTTTAAACAACCGCATAGTTTTTATGTACTTATGCGCAGAAATATGCTAAAATGCAGGCACTTCTCATAAGGTGGGATTGATTTGACAACCTTTGCATTAAAGCTCATTGCACTTATAACAATGTTCATAGATCATGGCAGTATTCTGCTGCTTCAGACCGCTTCCGTTTCATTTTATACCTATATTTTCTTACGTGGGATAGGACGTATAGCTTTCCCAATATACAGTTTTCTGCTGGTAAAGGGCTTCAATTACAGTTCCGACAAAAGGAAATATCTTTTCCGGCTTATGTCCTTTGCACTGATTTCCCAGATACCTTTCAGTTTATATTTTTCTCACACTGCCGGTGCATCGGCAGGCCCTGCGGAATTTGCCTTTTCAGGAGCAGCTCTTGCGATAGTGGGAGTTTTATGGCTCTGTGCATACATTGTGTGCAGCAAAACACGAAGCATAAAGGAACTGCTTGTTCTTTTGCTTTTCATCCTGCTCCCGGGCTTCAGGCTCAATCTTGGAAGTATCTGTCTCCTCAACGGAGAAATGAGCATTTTCTACTCGCTTTCTCTCAGCCTTGCAGCAGTTTACTTTATACAAACGCTCCGTGAAAAAGCCTTAAACACATTACAGCTTGTATTATCTGCTGCGGCAATTCTTGCAGCCGTGCTTATAATACAGCCCTGCGCAGACTACGGCATTTCTGCCCTGATACTTATTCTCGGTCTGTATTTTTTAAACAGCCGCAGACTTCCTCAGGCCGTCTATATGTGTGTATGGGCCTTTCTCCAATACGGTTTCACCGGCGCCGGTTTAATGTACAGTCTCTTTGCCTGTCTCAGTGCCGTACTTGTATTTTTCTATAACGGGCGCAAAGGCCCCTCTGCAAAATACTTCTTTTATGCTTTCTATCCCGTTCACCTGATTATTCTAAGTATTATTACTTTTCTTGTTCTGTGACAGGAACTGAATAACCTTTTTAAGACTAATAATCCATATTTTTCCATAATGTCGATTTATTAAAAAGTTTTGCGTTGACTTTGCATTTTTGTCATAGTATTATTAACTTGATTGGTATTTTTTAATATACAACTATATTATTCGGCGGTGAGTTTATGGACAGATACGAACTTAAAAGATATATGGATGCAAAGCCAGATGCCAAGCTTAGAGATCTTGTTATGGAGCTTTTATACGACGAAATTGTAGGATTAAAGATTGCCCCCGGCAGCAAGCTCAACGTAAACCAGCTTGCTTCATCTCTCGGTATTTCCAGAACCCCTGTTGCTGAGGCCATAGTGAAGCTTTCGGAAATCGGCTTTGTTGTCAGCCATCCCGGTCAGTCAGGCAGTTTTGTTCTTGATTTAAGCTTCCACGACATGATCAGTCTTTATCAGGTTCGTGATGCCATTGAAAGCGAGGCCGCTGCCCTATGTGCGCACAACGCAGATGAAAGTGTTGTTCATGAGCTTACCATGCTGGCAGAGTCTTTCCGTGACAGTGTAGTACGTAAGGATATACGTGGACTCAAGGATACAGATATGCCGTTCCACCGTCTGATTGTTGATAACTGCGGTAATCCATATATTATTCAGACCTATGATCACATTCTGCCAAAGCTTATTATGTACCAGTCCTCAATGATGGAATTTGTAGGAAGTCAGAACAGCCAGTCCAATCCATGGCTGCCCAGTGTCAAATTCAATCACATTTCAGTTGCTTCGGCAATCCGCATGAGAATGCCTGAGCTTGCACGACAGTCCATGTCTGAGCATATTTCTACAAGTCTTAACTTCACAAGCCTTTCCGGTGACGGTATTGATCCGTTCCTCCTTTTAAGAGGCAAATAAATAAAAAAAGCAGTGCTTAGCACTGCTTTTTTATTTTCAGTCTACTCTTTCGTCGCCCCAGAAGAATAGTGCAACAGTACCAGGTCCTGTATGAGCACCGATAGTAGTACCAACATAGTTAATTTCAACCTTGCCGTTGAGCTTAGGGAAGGTTTCCTCTACCAGATCGGCAACTGCCTTTGCATCTTCATAGCAGGCAGAGTTTGAGATATAGCACTTGCCTGAATAATCAAGGCCGCCCTCTGCATGGGCCTCCATGCGCTTTACAATCTCTTTTATAACCTTTTTCTTGGTACGGATTTTATTTCTGGGAATAAGTCTGCCCAGATTATCCATATTTAACAGCGGGCATATATCAAGCAGTCCGCCGAACACGGCGGCAGTTTTGGAAATTCTTCCGCCTCTCACATAACTTGAAAGGTCTGTTGAGAAGAACCAGTGGTGCATTTTGAGTTTATTTTCCTCAATCCAGTTTACAAGCTCATCAAAGCTCATTCCCTCATCACGCTTTGTTGCGGCAGTATCCATAATCAGTCCGTAGCCGGATGAAGCACCCAGTGAGTCAATAATTGCAATCTTTCTTTCGGGGTAGCGTTCCTTTATAATGAGTGCTGCATTTTTAGCAGAATTGATTGTGCCGGATATGCCTGAGGAAAGGCAGACATGAATGATATCCTTGCCTTCTTCGGCAAACTTGGAGAAGTAATCAACATATTCAGATATATTAACCTGCGATGTACGGGTAGATTCACCCTTGCTCATTCTGGAATAGAATTCTTCAAAAGGTACAGTCTCACCCAGATCGTCCAGATGCTCTTCCTCACCGAGAGCATAGTGGAAGCAGACATAATGTATATCACGGCTTTCAAAATGCTGCTTTGTAAGATCAGCTGTTGAGCAGCAGCTTAAAATATAATCGTTCACTTTCATCTTCCTTTCAAGTAATGATATCGGCTTGCAGGAGCCAATGTCAGTGTAATATCCGGCGCCTGTTTTTACAAGGTATTTAAGTCTCTTTCTTCTCTACATAATGCAATTCAGCCGGTAGAAGGTTCTACCGGCTGAAAAAGTCTCTCCACTATTAGTAGAGCTATTATTTTTTGCGGATTTTCTTAAGAAATTCCGGCATTTTTGTAATATTGCAGCTGAGGAAAACAATAACCTCGGCAGGTATGGCAATCAGGAACAGCTGCCACGGTGTTTCTCCCGGCAGCAGGAAATACAGCATCAAAAATATTGACAGCACAAAAAACGCAATTATGTACTGAAGATATTTCCGCTTTCCGAACACGCAGCTCAAAACCAGATGGGTAAGAACAGCAACCGGCAGCGCCACAATAAATGTTTTCCACCAGATTATGTCGTTAAGCCACAGAGAAACAAATACAGTCAGTGCCAGAGTCCATACTCCGAGCACGGATATAGCCATAATCATATATGCCTTGTAGGTTTTTTCTTCCTTCACACTCTGCTGCTCGGGCGGTGCCTCCCATTCATCATGTGTTGAAAGTATTGAATCCACACTGACTCCGAAAATTTCAGACATCTGAGTAAGAACAAAGGCATCGGGAATGGCCTCGCCCCGCTCCCACTTGGAAATAGTTTTATCAGAATAATTTAGCGCCGCTCCCAGTTCAGCCTGAGTCATCCCCGCATTGGTACGCAGCTTTATAATATTACTCGCTGTTACGAGTTTAAGATCCGCTAACTCCATTTATACTCCTTAGCTTTAATTAAATAGAATAGCATACAAATACATAGCCAGTATATTTTAATAGGCTTTCCCAGTCTCGTCAAGGCATAAAAATTTTTTTGTATATAAATAACAGTCTCAGAGCAGCTTTTCCTGCCACTCCTGTTCTTTGAATCCAATCAGTATAAGCCCGTCCTTTACAAGAACCGGCCTTTTCACCAGCATACCATCTTCAGCCAGAAGTCTGAGCTGCTCTTCTTCGCTCATTTCAGGCAGTCTGTCTTTAAGATTCATTGATTTATAAAGCTGACCGCTGGTATTGAAAAACTTTTTAAGCGGCAGACCGCTTTTATTATACCAGTCTTTCAGTTCTTCATAGCTGGGATTATCTTCTGCAATATGGCGGTCGGTATATTCAAGATTCTGGCTTTCAAGCCACTTCTTAGCCTTGCGGCAGGTGCTGCACTTGGGGTATTCAACAAATAACATAAGAGTTCTCCTTTTATCTGAAATTTAACATTTTTCGCAAAACTACCGGCTGTCGCTCTTGCAGTCTCTTCTATTTAATGTTAAAGTAAACACAAGCAAATTGCAATACCTAAAATTGTCTGTTGAGAATTTTCTCTGCATACTATATAGTATAGCGGAATTATCCTGAAAAGAAAGTTGGATTTATAATGGCGAAAAAGAAAAAACGCCCGAGCCTGAGAGCAGTATTGAAGCACGAAATGCGGTCTAACCGAAGAGTGTTCAGTCTTTGGCTCATACTCAGGCTTTTTGTTATTGCCGCAATGATTTTGTCTGCATTCAGAGGCTATTACGATAACGTCTTTGTGTGTATGCTTGTACTTGTGCTTTTCCTTGTGCCTGCTTTTATTGAAAAGAAGCTGGCTGTCACCCTGCCCTCCGGCTTGCAGATACTTATTCTTCTGCACATTTTTGCAACTGAGATTCTGGGAGAGCTTGCCTGTTACTACGTGCATTTTCCCTATTGGGACACCATTATGCACACTGTCTGGGGCTTTCTCTGCGCCGCCATCGGATACTCACTGGTTGACATTCTTAACCGCGGCAAGGAGATAAACTTCAATCTGTCTCCTGTTTATCTGGCTCTTGCCGGCTTCTGCTTTTCTATGACTATCGGAGTATTCTGGGAATTTTTTGAGTTTGGCATGGACCGGATTTTTTATCTTGATATGCAAAAGGACACCGTCATCCACCGCTTCAACAGTGTTCTTCTGGATGAAAGTCTGAAAAACATTCCCGTTCTTGTAAATAACGTCAATTCTGTTGCCGTAAACGGCATAGACCTTGGCGTTAACGGTTATCTGGACATCGGTCTTTTTGACACCATGGAAGACCTTTTCGTTAACTTCGTAGGCGCATTGGTTTTCTGCATAATAGTACTTATGAGCGGAAGAACCGAAAAAGCCCGCTGGCTCGCTTTTCAGTTCATTCCCCGAGTTTCCGATGAGGCTCCGAAAGTCAAGAAACATAAAAAACGCAGAAAAAAATCCTGAGTTATTATAACTCAGGATTTTCTTTTTTACTTATTCAGCTTTGCAAGGGTCTTTTCCATAAAGCGGTCATTGTAAACAATGCAGCGCTTATGTACGCCCTGACCGATAAGCTCATCGCCGGCATATGCCTCAACCTTAAAGGTGAGAACACGCTTTTCGATTGCAATAAGCTCAACATCTGCTCTCACAGTCATTCCCACAGGAGTGGCAGCAAGATGCTGTACGTTCATCTCTATGCCCACAGTTCCCTGACCTTCTTCAAGGCAGCCGCCTGCAAGCTCAAGAGCCGCTTTTTCCATAAGGGCAATCATGCTGGGGGTTGCGAACACCTCAAGAGCACCGCTTCCAACAGCCGCAGCAGTATTGTCATAAACGACCTCTACCTCTGCGCTGCCCTTCATTCCTACTGTAAGTTCACTCATTAAAGTGCCTCCTTAATTACCTTTGCAAGTCTATGTACACCCTCTACCAGTCTCTCGTCGGTAGAGTTTGAATAGTTCAGACGCAGGCAGTGAGTATTGCCGCCGTTGGGGAAGAAGCCTGCACCGGGAACGAAGGCTACAAGCTGATCCAGTGCTTTAATAGCCAGCTCCTTGGTGTTAATACGCTCAGGCAGTTCCACCCATGTAAACAGGCCGCCGTCGGGGTCTGTAAATTTAGCCTCTTCGGGGAAGGTTTCCTTCATTGTATTTATCATAAGCTCGCAGCGGTGTTTGTAGACAGGACGAATCTCTGCCACGTGCTTATCCACATCAAACATATCCAGATACTTTGAAACTACCATCATGTTAAGAGTGGATGTCTGCAATACAGCTGCGGTGGTAATCAGAACCAGTTTTTTCATAATAGCCTCGTTTGCACAAATCCATGCAAGACGGAAGCCGGGGGTCAGGATTTTAGAGAAGGTGCTGAAGTACAGAATCAGCCCCTTTGTGTCCATGCTCTTCAAAGCGGGCAGGAACTCACCCTTAAAGCGAAGCTCACCGTAGGGGTTATCCTCAATAACAGGTACTTCGTACTTATTGACAACTTCCATAAAATCTCTGCGGCGCTGCATAGGCCATGTTCTGCCGCTGGGGTTCTGGAAATCGGGAATTACATATATAAGCTTAACATTCTCAGTTGTAGCAAGAATTTTATCCAGAGCTTCGGGAATAATACCATCATCATCGGTAGGAACTTCCACGAAATTAGGCTGATAAGCCTTGAAGGCATCAATAGCACCAAGGTAAGAAGGACTTTCCATCAGCACTACATCGCCGGGGTTCAGAAACAGCTTGCCGCAGAAATCCAGACCCTGCTGGCTGCCTGCGGTTATAAGAACGTGCTCAGCATCGGTCTTTATACCGTTTCTCTTTTCCATTCTGTCTGCAATTTGCTCTCTGAGATGATACCAGCCTTCTGCCTGACCATACTGAAGAGCAGTTGTTCCCGCCTCTGCCATAACAGCGTTGAAAGCAGTCTTGATATCCTCAACAGGGAACAGTTCGGGTGCTGGCAGACCGCCGGCAAAGGATATTATTTCCGGTCTCACTGTAACTTTAAGAATATCTCCGATATCAGAGGCCTGCATGCCGTCCATTCTGTCTGCGAATTTAATCATTTCTATTCCCTCCTGGTTTGTTTATTGCCGTTTCGGCTAAATTAGTTTACATACCATATAAAAATGTATGTAACTGCATTTATACCACACATTCAGGCTAAAGTAAATAATTAAATCGCAAAAGTTTAGTAATTTTATTCACTATCTTGATAAAGCTTTAACATCTGTTAATTTTTCCCTATCCGGAGTCTGAAATTCTGCTGTTTTTGCAGCTTTTTGCG
This sequence comes from Oscillospiraceae bacterium, assembly GCA_020025655.1. Classification (GTDB taxonomy): domain Bacteria; phylum Bacillota; class Clostridia; order Oscillospirales; family Oscillospiraceae; genus Limivicinus. The sequence continues at coordinate 18,243 of JAHHRR010000001.1, read as the reverse complement.
CCGCAAAACCACTCATCCTTCCATAAGATGTAAGGCTCTTATTTCACTGTCCTCAATTCTTTCCATAATCTCAAAAGCGTGCGGCTCCATGTAGTCCCAGCTGCCGTCGCTCAGCTTCTGCAGCTGAAGCTCTTTTATAACAGCGGCACAGATATCCTCAATCACACCCGCTTTTGTTACTTTGCCCGCCTCATCGTTATCCGCCGTCAGCAGGAATTCAAGCGGTTCCTTCATGTCCTTAAGCTTTTCAAGCTCATCCATACCTCTGAACATCCATTTATAATATGGCATATGGCTTCGGTTCAGGAGATAAATCATCTCGCAGGCAGATTTAACGAACTGGTTGAGGGCCATTATTGCAGCGCCTTCCTGTCCTCTGCTGAGGCAGCGGGCATAATTATACTGTCCTGACTGAGCCATCTCAGCTGCTCTTGCAGCAAGTCTCTTTTTCCACACATCCTCAGGCATACCGCTTTGAAGTGTCTGGCGCATAAGGGTGAATACTCCGTAATCATCCCGCCAGACCTCGCCGTTTACAGCCTCAGCCAGAGCGGTTTCGGGTATTGCCAGCCACTGCATATAGTTCTGCGGCAGGCCCCGCAGTCCCGTATAATTTCTGTAAAAGAAGTTAATACGGCTCACTCCCCTGCTGTTTCCGCCAAGGGCACTGTTCTGGCGTGCTTTATTCAGCGGAAGCTCTTTGTAGGCTTTGCTCAGCTCAACGCCTGACAGAATATCGTCTTCATCGGTAAGCCAAAGGCAGAAACCGTTGCTGAAGTCGTGATCTCTTGATACTTCATCATCAAATCCATAGCACTCAGAGCCGTGGCCCGCAAGTCCTACTGCTATCCGGCCCTCCAGTTCAGGAAATTTACTATGTATCATTTCCTTTCCGTACTGCTCATAGAATGCTCTGGCTTCTTCAAGTCCTCTCATAAATCTTATTAACCCTTTCTCGCAGTTCCTTTACCCACAGGAAATATCCGAAATAATCAAAGGTCGGAATACATTTTGTAAGAGTAAAGGCATGGTATCCGTCAAATTTAAGCTCTGGGGAATTAAGATATTCCCACGCAAGCTCCAGACACTGGTTTATTCTTTCATCCTCAATGTCCATTCTGTTGTACAGCTCCGCCATGTTACAGAGCGTATCTGCCAGTTCGTTCTGATTGCCGCCCAGACGTCTCAGCACCGCCATTGCCATTTTGTAATAGCGCTCAGCCTCGGAATATCTGCCGATATCGGCATACGACAGTGCCATATTGTTATACAAGCCTGCAAAGCGGTAATCATCCGGAGTCAGATTATCCGAAAACACTCTGCTGACGTGTATAAAAAGCGGAATTGAGCTTTCTGCCTCGCCGAAGCATTTTAATGTGGTTGCAGCATTCAATATAATAGTAGCACCGGAAACAGTTCTGCCCATATTGTGCTGCTTTATAATTTCAAGGCCCTTATTTACAGCCCACAGACCCTTTTCCTTATTCATGTCTCTGCGGTGAAAGCCCATAAGCTCGCTGAGCAGGCTCAGCTCTCCACGCCAGTCGCCGAGGCTTTCTGCCTCAGTTCTTTTCTCTTCCAGAAATTCACCTGCCTGTGTTTCAAGGCCTTTATTAAAAAGTCCGTCCAGTTCCTTTATTATCTCAGGTATATTCAGGCTTTTCTCAGAATGAGAAGTGTCAGGTACGCCTGTATACTGAGAACTGTCAAACGGGCATATAGGATCTATATGATTCATAATTAACACCTTCCTCTTGAAAGCAAACTCGTATTAAGTGTATAATATCATAAACTCAGGTAAATGCTAACACTAATTTTAATCGGAGGCCGATGCATGAGCAACAGACTTATAAACGAAACTTCTCCCTATCTTCTCCAGCACGCAGAAAATCCTGTAAACTGGTATCCATGGGGGCTCGATGCCTTTACGAAGGCAAAACTTGAGGATAAACCTATATTTTTGAGCATTGGCTATTCCAGCTGCCACTACTGTCATCTTATGGCGCACGAATCCTTTGAAGATGCTCAGGTAGCGGAAATTCTTAACCGTTATTATGTTCCCGTAAAGGTTGACCGTGAAGAACGTCCTGACATTGACAGTGTTTATATGGAAGTCTGTACTTCCTTAACCGGTTCCGGCGGCTGGCCGCTGACAATTATAATGAGTCCCGAACAGCTCCCGTTCTTTGCCGGAACCTATATTCCCAAAGACAATTCCATGGGACGCATGGGTCTTACCTCTCTGCTTGTGTCACTTGCTGATATGTGGAAAAATCAGCGTTCAAAGCTTTTAAATACTGCCGGAGAAGTAAGCAGATTTCTTCTCAGCAGCGGAACTGCGGGCAGCGCCAAAGCTGATGACAGATTTTTAAAATCTGCCGTTGAGCAGCTGTATCGTTCATATGATGAGGAATTCGGCGGTTTCGGCACTGCTCCTAAATTTCCTGCTGCACACAACCTCATTTTCCTTATGCGATATGCAAAGCTTTCAGGTGACAAGTATGCCAGAACCATTTCAGAGCGTACTTTGCAGCAGATGTACAGAGGCGGCATCTTTGACCATATAGGCGGAGGCTTCTGCCGTTATTCCACAGACAGGGAATGGCTGGCACCTCATTTTGAAAAAACACTTTATGACAATGCAATGCTGGCTTATGCCTACACCGAGGCATGGCAGGAGGGGCATCTTCCTCTCTACAAGGAAATCGCAGAGAAAACTCTCGATTACTGTCTCAGAGAACTGCACTGCCCTGATGGTGGTTTTTACTGTGCTCAGGATGCAGACAGTGACGGTGAGGAAGGTAAATTCTACCTCTTCACTCCAGATGAGGTTGAAAATGTTCTGGGCAGTGATACAGGACGTCATTTCTGTGAGTGCTATGATATTTTAAAGGAAGGCAATTTCCACGGCCGCAATATTCCAAACCTCCTTATAAATCAGCGCTGGCGCATACTGCCGGAGGGCTATGACCAGCTGTGTGAAAAGCTGCGTAATTACAGAACTCAGCGCTGCGCCCTCTTTACCGATAAGAAAATACTCACCTCATGGAACGGTCTTATGCTCATGGCTCTTGCCAAGGCTGCCAGAGCCTTCAACAGCTCAAGATATCTCTCCGCTGCCGAAGAGCTTGCAGAATTTCTGCTCAGCAAGGATGCAGGGGCAAAAGAATGCGGTTTTGAAAATCTCACAGCCTGCATGATTGACGGAAAGGCAAAAATTCCTGCAAATCTTGACGACTATGCCTTTACCGCTCTTGGTCTTATGGAGCTTTCTCAGATATGCTATGCTCCCGGAATCCTTAAATCCGCAAAGGCTCTTGCCGAACAGATAGAGGCTCACTTCTCCGACCCGAAAGGCGGATACTTCCTCTCATCTGACAGTGCCGAGGTTCTTATAAAGCGTCCCAAGGATCTGCACGACGGTGCAATGCCCTGCGGCAACAGTGCTGCTGCAGTTCTGTTTGATCTGCTTTTCCGTATGACCGGTGAGTTTAAATGGAAGAAGCTCCTTGAGCGCCAGTTAAATGTTATCTGTTCGCACAGTGAAAGCTACCCTGCCGGTTCAACTTATGCGCTCTGCGCACTTTTAAGCAGCTGCTATCCCACTCAGGAGCTTGTATGTGTGTGCAGTGATATTCCGGAAGCTCTTGATATCATTTTGAACCAGTATTCACCCGAGCTCAGTATTCTTGTAAAAACTCCGGAAATTAAAGATGAAATAGAAGCTTTTGCGCCTTTTACCGCAGATTTGGAAATGAAGAACAGCAAATCCACTTTCTATCTCTGCTCCGGCGGCAAATGCGGACTGCCTATAAATGTAGACTGATTTTCTGATAGCAAAAAACGGCAAAGCCTTAATGGCTTTGCCGTTTTTATTTTAAATGTATCAGTTCTGCTCTCTGACGTCACCTGAACCGAAAAAGAACAGTGCCAGTGCACCGGGGCCCACATGAGCGCCGGTAACAGGTTCATAATCTACAATAAGAATGTCCTTGGGAGCCTTGCTCTTTCTGACCAGCTCAGCCAGATATTCCGCATCTTCTTTGCAGGCGGAGTGTGCAATGCACACAAGCTGCTTTTCAGGTTCCCTGACTTCATTTGCATAGCGTTCAGCCAGAGCTTCAATAGATTTTTTTCTGCCTCTTATCTTTGCAAAAGCAACAATTTTTCCCTCTTCGTTGCCTTTGAGCAGCGGCTTAATATGCAGTACGGTTCCGACGATCGCAGACAGGTTTGACAGTCTGCCGCCACGGCGCAGATGCATCAGGTCATCAACTGTGAATATCTGGCACATATTGGGAACTCTGCTTCTGAGGTATGCAGCTGTATCTTCAATACCCATTCCCTCATCTCTGCAATCGGCAGCAATAAGTGCAAAAAGTCCTTCACCAAGAGATGCACCCATGGTATCAACAATTTCTATTTTTCTCTCAGGGTAATCCTCCCTGAGCTGATTTGCAGCAATTCTGGCAGATGAACATGAACCGCTTATGCCGGAGGACATACTTACAAAAAGTACATCATTGCCGGCTTCAAGCTCCGGCTCAAAGTTTTCAATAAAGCGCTGAGGTGTAACCTGAGAGGTGGTTACTTTTGCGCCGGCCTTTATCTTTCTATAATATTCATAAGCATCAAAGCTGTCAGTGTCAACACAGGTATGTTCAACACCTTCGACGTAATATGAAAAAGGAACTATTTTAAGTCCGCGTTCACGAACCTGAGTGTTCTGAAGATTTGCTGACGTATCGGTAAAAATTGTAAAGCTCATTTTTTAACCCCCTTGATTACTGATTATTATTAGTAACATAGTTCAGTAAAAAAGGCAAGCTACTGCCCGTGTTTGTCTCCCTACCGCCGCCTCCGGCATAGTAGATTGCTGTTTTTTCGACTCTACTATGAGTAGAACAGGCAAATAAAATACTCCACCGGCGGGAAAAACCCGCCGTGGAGTATAGAATAGGTGTAAATTAGTTAAATCTTAATTCAGTGCTTCCAGCTCGTCTATAAGCTCGCCGAAGAGCTCCAGAGCGGAGTTTACAGGTTCGGGAGTACTCATATCAACACCTGCAAGCTTAAGCAGAGAGATAGGATCGGTGCTGCTTCCGCCGGACAGGAAGCGCTTGTAATCCTTTACTGCGCTCTCGCCAAGGGTAAGAATTCTGTTTGCAATAGCCACTGCTGCGGAGAAGCCGGTAGCATACTGGAACACATAATAGTTGTAGTAGAAATGAGGAATTCTGGCCCATTCAAGACCGATGCCCTCATCGGATACCATGTCAGGTCCGAAGTAAAGCTTGTTAAGCTCAAGGTATTTATTGCAAAGTGCCTCTGCGGTAAGGGTCTCTCCGTTTTCTGCCATCTTGCCCATTTCAAGCTCAAACTCGGCAAACATAGTCTGACGGTAAACAGTGCCCTTGAACTGATCGAGGAAGTGATTTATGAGATATGCTCTCTGCTTCTTATCGGTTGTTTTTGACAGCAGATGACGCATAAGCAGAACCTCATTGCAGGTAGATGCAACCTCTGCAACAAAGATTACATAGCCGCTGGTGGAAACAGGCTGATACTTGCAGCTGTGGTAGCTGTGCAGAGCGTGTCCCATTTCATGTGCCAGAGTGAACATACTGTCAAGAGTATCCTTCTGGTTAAGCAGGACATAGGGATGAGGTCTGGAATTTCCGGAGGAATATGCGCCGCCACGCTTGCCCTCGTTGGGGTAAACATCAATCCAGCGGTTATTGAAGCCCTCTTTCAGAAGGTCTGTGTAGTCCTCGCCCAGAACAGACAGTGCCTCAAGCACAGTCTCCTTAGCTTCGTTGAAGTCAATTTTAGCTGCTGCATCTGCAACAATGGGGGTATATACATCATACATATGAAGCTCATCTACGCCCAGCATTTTCTTGCGCAGAGCAACATACTTGTACATCTTATCCAGATTGCCGTGGACAGCATTTATAAGGTTGTGATAAACCTCAGTGGGAACCTCGGTTTCATCAAGAGAAGCAGCAAGAGTGCTGGGGTATTTTCTTGCCTTGGCAAAGAAATTCAGCTGCTTGAACTGACCGTCAAGCAGAGCGGCAGCGGTATTTTTGAACTGATTCAAAACATCGTAATAGCCGTTGAAAGCATTTTCTCTCAGAACTCTGTCATCACTCTCCAGCAGGGGGACAAAGGATACATTGCTCAAAGGATGTTTCTCGCCCTTGCCGTCTGCAACCTCAGGGAATTTAAGATCGGCATTAGCAAAAATACCGTAGATATTGCTGGGAGAGTTTGAAACCTCACCAACAGAAGCCAGCAGCTTTTCCTCGGCAGGAGAAAGAATATGCTCTGCTCTGCGGCGGATCTGATAGATAGCTCTTTCATACTCCTTGAGTGCAGGTTCCTCTGCATAGAAGCTGTTGAGCTTTTCGTCACTGATTGCCATAATTTCAGGAGTTGCGAAAGCGGATGCACTGGAAATCTCAACCAGAGTACCCATTGCCTTACCACGCATTGCCTGATAAACACTGTTGCCTGCATCCTGATCGGCTTTGCAGCTGGAGTAGCTGTAAAGCATAGATGCACGCACATCTATATCATCGCTGAGCTTAAAGAAATTGAGGAGCATTTCTGCGCTCTCACCCAGTTTTCCCTGGAAAGCAGAAATTTTTTCGGGCATAGCCTTAAGAGCTATGTTTTCCTGCTCCCAGACTTCATCGCTTTCCAATATATCGCTCAGATCCCAGGTGTTTTCTACCGGAACCTCGCTGCGCTTGAGCATAGTATTTTCCATAAAAATTATCCTCCGTTCTTTGGTAAATACATCTAACTTGTTGATTATAGCATATACTCATTTTTGCCGCAAGTATTGATACTCCGTGGAATATAAATAAAATGAAGTATATTTCAAGGAGAATAATATGAAAATCTATACCTCTCGTCCAAATGACAGTATTTCAACCGTTACAGCTGCGTTCAAGCTCAGCAAAGCCGATTTTCTGTCTAATAACGCTCTTTCCGACCCCAGACGTCTGAGCCCCGGTCTTTCACTGCTGATAGCTGACGAAAAGCCCTCATTCTGCGGTAACATTGAACTTGGAGCCGATTTTCCGGAGTCTTTTCCTGCTGATGTTCTATCCCCGCTCATGCCTGCCCTGAGCTACTGCTGCCCGATTCATCTGAACATATCCGAAAGCGGTGAGCTTTCATCGCCGAATCCTTCCGCCAAAGTCTCCGCCCTTAGGCAGCACGGGGTTATCCCGCTTTTAGGCATCTCCAATCTGACCTCGTCCGGAGCATATTCCGGTGCCTCCATGCACCTGCTTTTAAACAGTGAGGACAAAAGATCAGCCGTTATAAAAAAAGCCGTTTCGTGCATATATGACTGCTCCTGCCTCGGAATTTATCTTGAAATCTGCTGCCTTTTTCCCTCTGATATTGATGAATATCTGCTCTTTATCGAGGAATTATCCGCAGCGCTGAAAAAAGAGGGATTTTACTTTATAATCGCTCTGTTTGAAAGCGAAAGCTGTGCCGAACTGTGTACCGTTATAAACCGCTGCTGTCACAGAGTCCTGATACCCGCCTATGATTTTGCCCATATTTTAAGCCCTCCCGGTCCTGTATGCGATATAAAGGAGCTGAAAAAACGGATATCCGCACTTTGCACCTGTATTTGTCCCGAAAAGCTTATGCCTGCAGTATCAGACTATGCGCTTGACTGGAAGCTTCCGTGGGCCGCCGGTACAAGAGCCGGAATATTAAGCAATGCCTGCGCAAAAGATCTGGCAATAGCTGTATCTGCTCATGTGGAATATGACGAAAACAGCTCTGCTTCATCTTTCAAATATACCGATTCACTGGGACGGAAACACATAATTTACTTTGAAGATATTCTCTCTCTTCGTGAAAAGCTGAGTTTAGTTGAGAGCTTCGGTCTGTCGGGTCTTTATATAAAACGACCTTCAAACAGGAATAAGCCGTTTTTGCTGTTTTCAAGCAGTCAATACGGCTTTAAAAAGTACATATAAGCTAAAGTTTTCTGTTCATATCTGCTTTCTTAAGTAATTTTAAGAACTTTTTACTATTTTTGTTAAAGCTCACTATTGAAATTATACATTATAATGGTAAAATGATATTGATAAAATTAAAATCTGGTATTATGCCCATAAATCACGGGGAGATAATCTGAATGAAATTATTTAAGAAAATAGCAGCAGGACTTTTCATAATTTGTCTGCTTGCAGGTATGGTTCCGATGGCTGCGGCGGACAATGACGACGCATCCTACGGAGATGAATTCTATGCCGGCAAAACATGGGACGATGTAGCAGTTGCCTTGTTTGAGAAATACGATGTAGACCCTGACAGGATTTCTCTGGGCTACTACAACACCGTAACCGGAGAGGAGCATTTCCATAATCCCGACAAATATATGGTCGCCGGAAGTATGTTCAAAGTCCCCCTCAATATGCTCTTTACCGAGAAAATCTCCAAGGGCGAAATGGATTGGGACGATAATGTCGGTCCTTATAAATACTCTGAGCTTTTAAAAGGTTCAATAATTCACTCTGACAACGAATACGCCAAGGTTCTCTGGAAAGAAGCCGGTACATGGCTCGATAACAGCAACAGCGTTTATCATCGGTACAGAGAGTTAATCTGCCCTTATATGGGCGAAGATCCCGCAACTGTCGATCCTAAGTTTTACGAAAACAACTTCATTACCGCCCGTCAGATGACAGAGTGCATTAAAACTCTGTTTGCTGAACCTGACCGTTTCCCGAAGCTCATGGAAACCATGCAGCAGGCCGAACCTAAGAACTATTTCAAGCTCAAGGAAAAGCGTTTTGATATCGGCCACAAATACGGATTTCTTCTTGACGGACAGCGTCTTTATATGTGTGACTGCGGTTTTGCATTCACCGATGATCCCATAGTTATGGTAATGTTCACTGACGGAGTAAACAAGGCATATGACGTTATGGCCGATTATGCCGTTATGATGTGTGATTATACGCAGTATAACACAGCAAAGCGGCTTGAAAACGAAAAGATAGAAGCCGCAAAAGCCGAAGCCGAGGCAAAAGCTCAGGCCGAAGCCGAACAGAAGAAAGCTCAGGAGGCTGCTCAGATGATGGAAAATAACACCGCCGGCGAAAAGACTGATATCCCGCAGACTTCAGTTGAAGTACCCGAAAGTGAAGTAAAAGAGAGTCACGGCATTGGCTCTGTTGTAAGCGGAATATTTGTTGTCATTGCACTTATTGCAGCTCTGGCAGCCGTACTTCGCATAAGCAGGAAGAAATATATGAAAACCGCATGGGCTGTTGCTTCCATAGTTTTGTGCGCAGCCGCTGTTATTCTCTGCATAGTCGGCGTTAATGCAGGTACGCTGATAGCAAAGCCCGACGGAGATCCGCAGCAGTGCGCTGTTGATTTTATGGACAGCATTACAACCGGAAACTATGAGCACGCCTATTCACTTCTAAAGGGTTATTCCGGTCTGGGTCTTGAAAATGAACCCTCCGATGAGGCCGGTAAGATAATGTATGATGCTCTTAAAAAGAGCTACTCCTACTCTCTCACCGGTGACTGCATAGTTGATCTTCTGGAGGCCCGTCAGCAGATACAGTTCAATTACCTTGACCTGCCTGCCACCGAGGATGATATTCAGATTCAGACTATGAATGAGCTTGAAAAGATAGTAAACACCCGCAGTAAGAGTTCTGTATATGATTCTCACAACAATTATCTCCCTGAGGTAACCAAGGAAGCCTATACCAAAGCTGTTCAGTCTGTTTTGGCAAATGCAGAAAAATATTACACCAGTACCGGCATTCAGCTCCAGCTCGAATATAACGGTGACGGCTGGTTTGTTATTCCCGCCGAAAGTCTGCTGATGGCACTGAGCGGAAATACATCAAAGTAAGGAGCGAGGCTGAATAATGAGCGATAAAAACGATTTTTTCAATTTAGATGATATACTTGCTGATTTTTCATCATACAGCAACAACATAATAAACGGCGAACAGCCTTCTCAGAAACCTGAAACTCCGGCTAAACCGGCCGCCGATTCACGTCGGAACAGTTCTTCTGATTTTACTGCATCCGGCTATTCTCAGGACGACATTTCTTTTGACTCTTTCCTGAATTCACAGCAGTACAAGGCCGATAAGTCAGTGCCTGAATTTTCATTTGATACAGTACCTTCCGGCAGAAATTCCGCACCTGCTTCCTTTGATTTTTCTCAGGACAACGCACCTGCTTTTGAATCTCCGGTGTTTGATTTTTCAGATGCACCCGCAGCCCGTCCCGTGAATGCTTCAAATCCACGCACTCCTGCACAGCCGCCCCGTCGTCCTGTTCGCAGGAACGCTCAGAACCCCAATCAGCGCAGTGCAAATGCAGCTTCTGCTGATGCTACTGTGCGTGCTGAGTTTCCAAGAAGAAATGATGTACAGCGCAATCCCCGTCATGCAGCAATGCCTAATGCCGGTGCAGACAGCACTAATGTAAGACCTTCTCAGCCCGGCAGATATCCTCAGGGTCAGAGACACGCTGCTCCCGCTCCTGCATCCAGACCTTCTTCACACGCAAAAGCTGCTCCCGCAGTTTCTCAGGCAAAGGCTTATGCCAGCTCTGTCATTGAAAACCGTGGATTGCTCGGTATCCTTGGAATCGTCTTTTCCGTAATAAGCATTTTTGTCTTATCATGGGTCTTTGTAAACGTCCATCCCGACTCCGGCACTGCCGTGGGAAACGCTTTAAAATCCAAGGTAAACATGGTTGAAAAGTTTAACAACTATGCAAACAATGCCGCCAGTGATGCTCTGGGTGAGCTTGCCTACATTCCTAAAATCTACACCATCGCAGAAGATGTCAATGTTGCGCCCAAGCCCAATCCCGCAAACTTCGGTTCAACTACCGATCCTCAGGTTATTCTGAAGGTCATTGAAGATGCCTCCGCTTTACTCGGCGATCAGAAAGTGGCCTTTGATCCCAATGCAAACTTTATTCCCGGCTCTGAGATCAAATACTACCGTGATGATACCATCCTCGCTATTGCATGGAAGGAAGATATCTCCGGCAAGTGCTGCTCCTGCGCTGAGGTTAAAATTGCCCACGGCTCACAGATTCGCCGCAAGGTTGCCGGCGATACTTACAGTGTTGGTAAGCGTTATTACGCCACTGACATGGCTAAGGAATGCAATGCAGTCGTGGCAATTAACGGCGACTTCTATGATTTCCGCCCCATTGGTATTACCGTTTTCCAGCGTGAGCTTTTCCGCTTCAATCCCGGAAAGCTGGATTCCTGCCATATAACCGCAAACGGTGATTTTCTCTTCACCTATGCCGACGAGCTTACTGATGAGGAATCCACCCGTCAGTTCATAAAGGACAATGACATTATATTCAGCCTGTCCTTTGGTCCTATCCTGATAGACAACGGTGAGCTGCGTCCTGTAACCGGATATCCCATAGGTGAGGTCAACACCACCTATTCCCGTTCCGCAATCGGTCTTCTGGATAATCTCCACTACATGATGATGACTGTAAACTATGACGTCGGCTACACTACCGCCGCAACTCTCAATGAAATCGGCGGCTTCATGGCCGGTAAGGGCTGCCAGAAGGCCTATGCTCTTGACGGCGGTCAGACCTCAGTTCTGATGATGAACGGTGAGCTTGTAAACCATGTTGACTACGGCAACGAACGTACTATGAGTGATATAATCTACTTTGCCACAGCAATTCCCGAAGAGGAGGCAGCAAAATGAGTGAGATAGCAATTTTTTCCGGCAGTACAATTATTTATTGGAGTGCCATTATAATAGCTTTGGGCGTTGCATCAGGCTTCTGCCTCAGCTATGCGCTCTATACCGCACACAACGGCAAAGCCGCTGCCATGTGGGTATTCTTCCCTATCGCAGTTTTTCTGTCCGTGCTGTTCTGCCGCTTCATTCACTGGTACTGCCATGCTGAGCAGTATGCAGGTTTCTTTTCCGCCATTACCGATTACTCAAACGGCGGCTACTGCCTGCCGGGAATGTTCCTCGGAATTCTGATTGCAGGTCTTATCGTTAAGGCCCTGCATCTCTGCGATTCTTCCGCAGCTCTCTTTGATGCGATTGCGCCGGGTGCAGCTTTAAGCATTGCTCTCATACGTCTGAGCGCATTTTTCAATGCCTCCACCCGCAGCACTATCATCATCACAAACCCCAAATTCCAGCACCTTCCTCTGGGCGTTGCCGTGCCAACTTCCACCGGTCTTATAGAATACCGCTTCGCCACCTTCTTTATTCAGTTTATCCTGATGATGATTCTGGCGGTGGTTCTGGTTTTCTTCTATTGCAGACGCCACGATATTCCTATGAAGCGTGGTCTTCAGAACGGCCAGACCTGCTTTGTCTTTATGATCTTCTTCAGTGCCACCGAGGTGGTTCTGGACAGTACACGTTACGACTCAAGCTTTTTGCGTCTCAACGGCTTTGTAAGCCTTGTGCAGATAATCGGTGCTTTGACTCTTCTTGGAATACTTATTTATTTCAGCATTAACTCCGTCAAAGCCAACGGCTTTAAATTCTACCATCCAATACTCTGGGTAGTATTTCTGGTAGGCGTGGGTCTTACCGGTTATTTTGAATATCTGGTTCAGCGCCACGGTTCATGGTACTTAAAGTGCTATACAGTAATGTCTATCGGCTGTGCTTTAATGGCCGCAGCGGATTATTTCTCATATCTCAGCGTATGCAGTAAAGAACGCTGATAAAAAGTCCGGTACTCCGAAGCTTACGGAATACCGGACTTTTTCTATATTTTCTATGAGTAGAACTATTCTCTAGCGGGAAGTTACCCTCTCTCTACGGCGTGTAGATGAGTCGAAAGCCTGAGTAGCTTGAATCTACCCCTGTTCGGTTATAGACTGGAGTCATCGAAAGGTCAGGTGATTCAAGTGTCTCGTACACCGGTCAGGGAGCGCAGTCTCCCCAATTATACCCGCGGCGAAGAAATCTCCAATATGCTCACTCATGTATTGGGCGCAGTTATGGGTGTGTTCATTCTTGTTTCTGCAATTATCGTCTCCGCCAGACATAATAACGTCTGGGGCATTGTCAGCAGCTCAATTTACGGTGCATTTATGATTACGCTTTTTACCATATCAAGTGTATATCATGGTATGCTCCCCTGCTACGGCAAAAAGATTATGCGTGTTATCGACCACTGCAGCATTTATTTTCTTATTGCCGGAACATATACACCAATTCTGCTGTCTGCTGTACGGCCTATACATCCCGGCTGGGCATGGACCGTATTCGGTGCTGAATGGGCGCTTGCGATTTTCTCAACCGTATTCACTGCAATAGACCTTGACAAATACAGCAAGCTTTCTATGGCAGGCTATATAGGCATGGGATGGTTCGTTGTAATTGCGCTGAAGCCCACGCTTGAGGCCATGGGTTCTACCGGATTTATGTGGCTTCTGGGCGGCGGCATTGCTTATACCCTCGGCGCAGTGCTGTATGGAGTAGGCAGGAAGAACCCTATATTTCACACCATTTTCCACATCTTTGTGGATATAGGCGCAGCTATGCACGCAGTATGTATTCTGAACTACGTTCTGTAAGCTGATTTTCCTTTCAGTATCCCACAGTATGTTAATTATTCAGTATTGCACTGACTTAATTTCAATAAAATTTAAAAAGAGCCTGTTGTCTGAATTGCCGGACAACAGGCTCTTTATATTATTGGTTCTCCACAGCACAACAGCTTTCTGCGTACATTCTGCTGTCAGTCTTTTGAGAAAAATGCAACGCCCACAGCTCCGGGGCCTGCATGGGTTCCGATAGTGCTTCCTACTATGCAGACAGGCAGCTCATCCAGCCTGCCCTCCCACAGATAACGGCTGTTTTCTATATATGAATCAAGGAGCTTTCTGTCAAGACCGGAATAAACAAGCATTACCGGCATTGAGTAATCTATGCCGCCCTTTTTATCAATAGTCTGGTTCAGCATATTATTGCTCTGCTTTTCACCTCTTGCCTTGCCGAGGAGTTTGATTTCACCGTCGCCGATTTCCATCACAGGCTTAATGTTAAGCACTGTACCTGCAAAGGCTGCGGTTTTGGATATTCTACCGCCACGTTTAAGGTACTCCAGTGTATCGAGTCTGGCAATCATGCAGACCTTTGTCTTTACCCGCTCAAGCTCCTGTGCAATTTCCCTTGCACCCAGTCCCTGATCTCTGAGCCTTATTGCATACAGCAGCAGCACCTGCTCACCTGCACACACATTCATGCTGTCCACATGATATACTTTGCCGCCGAATTCCGCCGCTGCAATATTTGCACTTTGTGATGTGCCGGAAAGTCTGGAGGACATGGTTATGACCAGTATCTCGTCTTCTCTTCCGATTTCTTCATAGACATCCAGAAATTCCTGAGGACTTATCTGAGAGGTGCTGGGGTTAGTCTTGCTGGTTTTTAAAAGCTCATAAAAATCAGTGCCTTTTAAATCCACGCCGTCCTTATACTCTTTGCCGTCTATCAGAGTTTTAAGAGGTACGAGTCTTACTCCCAGCTTCTCTGCGGTTTCCCTGCTCATATCGCTGGCTGAATCGCATATTATCTTTACGCTCATTTGTTATGCTCCTTTAGTTTTTCCACATCTAATTTGTCAAAATTATTTGAAAGACTGCGGAGAGTCTTATAAAAAATCTCCAGTTCGTTAACGTCTATATCTCTGCTTACCACGCTCTGAACCGTGTCGGCTACCTCAGATATGCGTGCAGCCATTTTTTCGCCCTCAGGGCTTAAAAACAGCTTCCAGCCGTAACGCCTTTTTCCTGTATTTTCATCTGTATAGAGGATATTCTTTTTCAAAAGCTCCTGTATTTCTCTTGATACAAGGCTTCTGCTCTGTCTTGATGCTTCGGCTATCTCCGATGCCGTCATGCCCTCGGGATGTGTTTTCAACAGGTAAATCCAGAAAATATGTACCTCTTTCAGTCCCAATTCCTCTGTATATGCTGCTTTAAGCTTCTTAATATTCCCGTGTATGCCGGATATCAAAGAAGCAAACACCTCAAAATGTTCCTGCATTTTTCTCCTCCTTAACAACGTGACAAAGTATATATTTATAATGTTAACTTGTCAACATTATAAATATACAAAAAATCCGCTGTCTGAGCAGCGGATTTTTATACATTTTCTATTTTTCGTATAGATATTATTCCTTAACCTGTTTCATTGACAGGGAAATTCTGTGCTTTTTCTCATCTACCTCAAGAACTGAGACCTTTACAATATCTCCAACCGCCAGAACCTCACTGGGATGGCGAATAAACTTGTCGCTTATCTGGGATATGTGTACAAGTCCGTCCTGATGTACTCCGATATCAACAAACACGCCGAAATCTATTACGTTTCTGACTGTGCCTGTAAGCACCATGCCGGGCTTCAGATCCTTAATTTCAAGAACGTCTTTTCTCAGCAGTACAGGAGGCAGTTCCTCTCGGGGGTCACGTCCCGGCTTCATCAGCTCAGCCGCAATATCGTTTAATGTAGGCTCACCTACACCGCATTCCTCAGCAGCTTTTGAAGTACCATAGCTTTCCATGCGCTTTTTAAGCTCGGAAATGTTGCCCTCTTTTACATCCTTGAGCTCATATCCGCAGAGCTTTAACAGTTTCTCCGCTGCATCATAGCTTTCAGGATGGACAGCCGTATTATCCAGAACCTGCTTACTTTCGGGAACTCTCAAAAATCCTGCTGACTGCTGGAAAGCTTTCGGGCCGAGCTTCGGAACCTTCTTAAACTGTGCTCTTGAGCTGAAGGGGCCGTTTTCTTCACGATAAGCCACAATATTTTTGGCAGTAGTCTTTGTAAGGCCGGAAACTCTCTGCAGCAGAGAAGGTGATGCAGTATTTATATCAACACCTACCGCATTAACGCAGTCCTCTACTACTCCGTCCAGAGTTTCCTCGAGCTTTGCCTGAGGCATATCGTGCTGATACTGGCCTACACCTATTGCCATAGGCTCTATTTTAACCAGCTCTGCCAGAGGGTCCTGAAGCCGTCTTGCAATAGAAACCGCAGAACGCAGATTTACATCATATTCAGGAAATTCCTCCGCTGCAAGCTTGGATGCTGAGTAAACAGAAGCTCCTGCCTCGTTAACAATAGCATAGGACTGACCTCCGCCCAATTCTTTCAGCATTTCAACAGTCATCTGCTCAGTTTCTCTGGAAGCAGTGCCGTTTCCGATAGCTATATGCTCAACACCGTGCTTTCTCACAAGGCCGGAAAGAATTCTTATAGCTTCTTTTTTCTTGCCCTCACTGAAAGTAGGATAAACAACCGCAGTATCCAGAACCTTACCGGTACCGTCTACAACAGCTACCTTACATCCGTTTCTGTAACCGGGGTCAAGTCCCATGGTGACTTTACCCTTAACAGGCGGCTGCATCAAAAGGGGTTTCAGATTAAGACCGAACATTTTAATTGCGCCCTCACAGGCAGTATCAGTGAGTGCTGTTCTGGTCTCACGCTCCATTGAGGGGAAAATGAGTCTGTCGTATGCATCATCAGCTGCATTTCTGACAAATGCCATGGCAGAGCTGCCGGGGTGAATTACCATTCGGCGCAGTCTCTGGAGTGCAGCCTCTCTGTCAAGCTCAACGCCGACCTTCAGGAAGCCCTCTTTCTCGCCTCTGTTTATTGCAAGAATCTGATGACCCTGAATTCTATCCACTCTCATGGAAAAGTCATAATAAAGTCTGTAAACAGAATCATCTTCAACGGCAGCAGCAGATACTATACTTGCATTGCGCCAGATGAAATCTCTGAGCATCTTGCGTATCTCAGCATCATCTGAAATCTGCTCTGCTATGATGTCAGAAGCACCTGAAAGGGCATCTTCAACTGTCTCAACACCCTTTTCAGCGTCAACATACTCATGCGCCAGAATTTCCACCTCAGGAAGATCGGTTCCCTGAGCAAAAAGGGCCTCGGCAAGAGGTGAAAGTCCCTTTTCCTTTGCAATAGTAGCTCTAGTGCGGCGCTTCTGCTTGTAAGGTCTGTATAAATCCTCAAGAGCTGAAAGGGTTTCTGCCTCATCTATCGCCTTGTCAAGCTCCTCGGTCATTTTTTCCTGCTCTATTATTGATTTTTTTATAGTATCTCTGCGTTCCTGAAGTGAACGGAGGTACTGAAGTCTTTCCTCTAAGGTTCTTAAAGATGTATCATCCATTGCGCCGTGCATTTCTTTACGATAGCGGGCTATAAAAGGAATCGTGTTTCCCTCGTCCAATAGATTTACTACATTTTCAATATGCTCAAGGGGTCTGTCCAGCTCCTGAGCCAGAATTTCATTTATGCTTTTCAAATGTCATACTCCTTTTCCGCATTCAGCGGAAGTCTTTTAAATTATTCGTACAGCTGATTTTACCACATTCTTTTAACGGAAACAAGAAAAAGCCGATACCCACAGGTACCGGCCTGAAATCAGACTCTCTTCTTATTAAATATATTTACTCCGAGCATTATAAGGAGCACTGTAAAACTCAACAGCGCAATCGGGAAACCGAACCTGACTACCGCAGGGTTAAATTCCCAGCCGCCCTTAACATTGGTAAAGGCATCAAAGCGACCCCATGCAAGCACGCCGATAACAAGATTCAGAACTGCTGAAATCATTGCCGCATACCCGGCCGTTTTCTTATTCCGGAGTGCAAAAGCATAAGCTCCGATAATAAACATAGGAACTGCCAGAAACAGGATGTAATCAAAGCCCCATGTATAACCGCACATACGTGGATTATAGCTGAACCACGGAAGCAGTATGCTTATCCAGCAAAAGCCATATATAAGCTTGACAGAATCAATTTTTTTCATGCTTTCACTCCTTTTGTACCATTATATCATACAGGCAGCAGGAAAAAAACTTAAGATTTATTTAAGAATGGTCAGCTTATCTGCCTTGCAAGTCTCAATCCGGTCATAATATAAACCGCAGCAACAAAGCAGTCCTGTCTCCCTGCCCATTGGCGAGTACGCTTAAAAGCATTTTGCAGTATAAGTGGCGTTTTCCACGATTTATAAAAAAGGCTTCGGCATACAATGCCGAAGCCACGAAGCGTTTTATTTTGATGTATAAAAAAAAGGTTTCAACACAAAGTGTTGAAACCTTTGGCACGCGGTAAGGGATTCGAACCCCTGACCTTCTGGTCCGTAGCCAGACGCTCTATCCAGCTGAGCTAAC